>CALZBR010000007.1 GCA_945621435.1 uncultured Lachnospiraceae bacterium | reverse complement strand
AGTTGTTATGAATAACGAAGTACAGATTACAAACCAGGTATTATCAACAATCAAGCAGCGCAGCTCTGCCAGAGCATACAGTTCAGAGCAGCTGACGGACGCAGAATTGGATACCATATTAAGGGCAGGTCTCATGGCGCCTACCGCAACCAACCGACAGGAGCTTCGTTTTACGGTGGTCAGGGGAGACAATCCTGTCCTGGAAGAATTGGATGAAGAGAAGCGAAGCCTGCGGGGACAGGAGAAGCAGCCTCACAATTTTTATTATGAGGCGCCGGTACTCATTTTCCTCAGCGCCGAGGATGGCTTCAGATGGAGCCAGGTAGATGCCGGAATCGCAGTACAGACTATGGCGCTGGCGGCAGAGAGTCTGGGGCTTGGCTCGCTGATTATCGGCTGTGTATATGATGCATTACATGGGGAGAAGGAGAAATATTTTTCTGAGAAGCTGCAGATACCCGAAGGATACTCCTTCCAAATTGCGTTGGCGGTAGGCCACAAGACGGACAACAAGATGCCTCATGAATATGATTTCGAGAAACAGGTAGCGATGGTGTAATCATATAGAATCGGACAATTTAGAACCGGACATGATATTTACTCTTGCAAATAGAATAATATCGTGATACAATACTATCAAAGCATAATTTCTTTGACTTTTCTTTTGTTAAAAACATTTCTGTTTCGGTCTGGTCGAATTCTATGCTTTTATTTCACATTTTAATTGGCATAGGATGAGAGAAGTAAGGTCGCAATGTGAATGTTCCTCTTTCGTCCTATGAGAAGGAGGATAACAAATGAATAAGAATCAGGAAAGTGTTAAGGGGAACCGCAACCATAAGGACACGGTTTTCCGAATGCTGTTCCGGGAGAAAAAGGAACTGCTGAGCTTATATAATGCGATGAATGGCTCGGCATATACCAACCCGGATGAACTGCGGATTGTAACGCTGGAAAATGCCGTTTACATGAGCATGAAGAATGATCTTGCATTTCTGGCTGATTTTCATCTATATTTGTATGAACATCAGTCAACGGTGAATTCCAATATGCCGCTGCGCTTTTTGCAGTATGTGGCAAGGGAGTATGAGAAACTGACAGGAGAGGATTCCCTATACAGGAGAAAGCGGATTGCTCTTCCTGCGTGCGGGAATATGCAGAAGAGATTCCTGTTGAGGAGGCTGTGTCGCGGGCTGTTGACGAGTGCATAGAACATGGGATATTGGCTGAGTTCCTTCGTGAGAATAGGTCGGAGGTGATACCTGTGAGCATATTTGAGTATAATGAAGAGGAGGCTCTGAAAGCAATCAAAGCAGATGAGTATGAGCTGGGATTTCAGGATGGGAATAAACAGGGAATCAGCCGGTCTATTGGTATATTGATTGAGACGTGTGCCGAGCTGGGGATTGAAAAGCAAGACACATTAAGTAAGATAATGGAGAAATTTTCCTTAGATCAAGCTGAGGCGAACAGATACATGGAGGAGTACTGGAAACAGTAGGAAAATACAGAGGTATACTTATTGCATAAGCAGAAATTCTATATTCAATTATCATCTTTACCAGCGGTGCTGGTGTCTATGTTTGTTTCAAAATTCCTGCTTATAAATCACACAATTAAATGAGCAGGAAAATGACGGATATGGACATGCGGTGATGAACTATAATATCAATTCTGGAAGGATGGTCTGAACTATCATATGAAGGGATGTCATATTCAGTTGTGTCTCCTGCGTTGAATCGAAAGGAGAACTGCCTATGGCAAAAAGCTACGAGGAACTGACATTTGTGGATGACTTTATGTTTGGAAAGGTGATGGAGGACAGGGAACTTTGCAGGGAACTGCTGGAGTGCCTGCTGGAACAGCCGGTGGGAGAGTTGCAGGAGGTTCAGTCGGAACGGCAGTTCCGGTATACCTCTGAAGGGAAGCCCATTCGCCTGGATGTGTACACCAGAGACAGGGAGCACATATACGACGCGGAGATGCAGAACCTGAACCACAGGACTGTGAAGGAACTGGAACTTCCCAGGAGAAGCAGATTCTATCAGTCAATGATGGATGCGGATTTTCTGCAGAAGGGGAATTCTTACCGGGCGCTTTTGGAGGGTAGGGTTATTTTTCTGTGCACCTTCGATCCTTTCGGCATGGGATTCGTAAAATATACCTTTGAGAGCCGATGCAAAGAGGAGCCAGATCTGGTATTGCCGGACGGAACGGAGAAGATTTTCTTTAACTGTGGATATCATGCGGAAGATATCCCTGAGAATCTGAAGTCATTGTACGAGTACATAGAAGACGGGACGGAGAGCAGTGACCTGACCAGACGGCTTGGGGAAGCTGTGGACAGGGCAAGGCGGAACGAGAAGTGGAGAACAGAGTATATGAAAGAATTGTTACATGATGATGATGTCAGAGAAGAAGCGAGGGCTGAGGGAAGGGCTGAGGGAAGAGCTGAGGGAAGGGCTGAGGGAAGGGCTGAGGGAAGAGCCGAGGGAGTAGTCGCTGGAAAGACCGAGGAACGAGAAAATGGGTTGCAGGCATTGATTACAACCTGCAGGGAGCTGAAGGTTAGTTTTGACGAAACTGTGAAAAAGCTGAAAGAGAAGTATGACTTGTCAGAGGATGATGTACAGAGAAGCATGAACCGGTATTGGTAAGTTCTCAAAATGAAATAAAAAAGACTGCCGCCTTTACGGACGGCAGTCTTTGAATTTTTAATTCTCCAGGTCTTCGCCCCATATTCTGCTGTTCAGCTCACGGTCCTTTTGTTCTACCAGATCAAGCAACGCCTTAGCCTGTTCCTGCATGGAGCTCATACGCTTCTCATTGTTGATCAGGAATTCCAGGTTGATGGAGATGATACCGATGTTGTTCTTGAATTCCTCAATCAGTTCTGCGGTTTTTGCCTTGGCTACTTCAAGGATCTCTGCGATATAGGAATCATACTGACGCTTTGTGGCGTTAGCAAACATCTCTTCGATATCGTTCTTATAGGACTTCTTGTCATTGGTTGAGAAGATAAGGATAACCTTCTGCTTGTTGATATATTCGTCCATTCTCAGAGCCTTCAGACTGGAAGGAGGCACCTGGGTATCGGAGACGTTGGCAATACGTTTGATGAGGTTTTCGTCGATTCCTTTATAGCCGGTGATGGACTTGATAATCTGCTCCTTCAGATCTTCGATCTGGGTGAGGAGAATCGTTTCGCGGCTCTTTTTGTAGAAGTCGTCGATTTCCATCAGGTAACGGTTCAACTCATGCCGGATGATGTTGTTCTTTTCCTCAAATACCTCGGGACGGATAGCAATCCATTTCATCTTGTCGGCAATGCCTTCTGCCTGTACCTTGCGATTCTCGATAATCTCGTTGAGTTCGGTTACTTCTTTCACATTCAAAGTGAGATTCTCAGCAGTCAGGGCAGTCAGGAAGTTGTTGTAGGCATTGTCAATATCGTTTATCATGGTGGTCTTCATGACCTTGATATTCTCGGTAATCTCTTCCTTGGACAGACGAGCCTGGGTCTCGATGGCCTGGTAGTCATCGCGGATGAAGCCAACCACATTGGAGATGCTGTCATAGAGGCTCTTTGCCTTGACGGCGAGGGCGTATTTCTGAGCGTATTTGACAATCTCCCTCTCTATCGCATACATACCTGAGTTGACAAAGATACGGTGAAGGATGGGGAAGAGGCTGTTATCGTTGGGATTGTCGCATTTCTTCAATTCCTCCATACATTCAGATATCAACTGTGCAGTCTCATTGTCTGAGTTAGCCAGCTTGTTTAATTTGAAGTACATGCCGGTCTCCAGCTCGGTACTGTCGTTTTTCATGAGCAGGGGGTCAAGCACGGGAGTGTTGTTGATCTCGTTTCTGTGGTTTGCAAGCCAGAGACGCTCGTCTTCGGTATCTACATTGTTGGCAATCGCTTTGGCAATGTAGGCTGCCTTGGCGGATACGAAGAACAGACGCTCGTTGGAGAGATCTACGTATTCGGTTTCCTCGTTATAGATCTTGTCGGTCTCCTTGAGGGAGATGCCTACCTTCATGTTCTTTAAATTGTTCAGGTCGTTCAGGCTTCTGGTGTCTGCCTGGTTAATGATATGAAGGGAACGGCTCAGGTCGATATGTACGGAGCCTTTGGTCTCTGCCCCCTCTCTGGCAGCCTTGATCAGCTTGTAGAGGGTGGAGTTGCCGGTACCTTCCATTTTTGTGGGTTCATACAGCACCACAAGGATAGAGTTGGTCTGTTGCTGGAGAGCACTCTGAAGCATCAGAAGATGCTCGTTGGAGTTGCTGTCCGTACCGGGAGTGTCGTAAAAAGTAAAACCAATCATGGGATCCAGAGGAAGAGGGAAGTTCACCTGGATGATTCCTTCAACATATTCAGCATGATCATCGGAGGCAGAGTTGGGTATCTCGTTTATGGCCTTCAGAATCTGATATAACTGCTCATGCTGCTGCAGGTGGAATGCAACGGCACTGTTGATTTCGTTTTCAATACGGTTCCTGGTATTCTCAAAATCACCCTGGGTTCTGAAAGCAAACTTCTGAGAGGAAGCTTCCCATACAATGCTTACAAGGATAGACTGTTGCTGGTCGCCGTCGCCCATGTAGAAGGTAACGGAGGGTTCGGGACAATTCTGTACGCGGAACATCTTGGCAGTCTCGGAGTTGATGCTTTCGGGAAGTATTTTCTTGCCGATCAGGGCATTGATAAAGGTGGATTTGCCTGCACTGTAGGCACCAACCATACAGAGGTTGACATTGTTCTGATCCAGCAGCATACGCTTTTTTTCGAATTCATTTTTTCTGACCTGGAAGGTGGTTCTGATCTCAGAGTTCACCAGCTCTTTATCAAAAACGTTCAGAGTCTCGTCACAGAATTCACTGATACGGTTATAGATCTCAACTACGGAAGGGAGTTCGATAAAGTTCACCAGCTCAAAACGAACTTCCCCGGAGGTTTTGTTGTATGCGTTTACCTTTTCCACAAAATCCTCATAGTCAATTCTGGTACCCTTGAAGGTCAGATTAATCTTGTCGCGGGAGAACTGTTCCCAGATATCATCGAAGAAACGATTGCCTTGATTCTGCAGCAGAAACTCACCGAACTCAGGAGAGTAGCGTGCCAGATGGGGACAGGTCTGATAGGGAATCTCCAGATATTCGCCTCTTACCTTGGCAAGAAAGCGAATCTCTTTCTTAACGGAGTGATACATAATCATAAGTTCTTTCATGATATTTCCTCCCGGAAGTGATTTTAGATTATCGGATGGCAATCAAAAGAAGAACAAAAGGATTGCCTTGATATAATATATACATTATTATATACGGATATATCCAAATTGTCAAAATGTAACTGGGAACAGACGGTAAATTTTTTGATAATTAGCCATTGCGGCGGAAGTAGCATGATTTATTGATTTCGGAAAAAAATCCTTGCATGCCGCATGCTTTTGGTGTATAGTGGGTCACGATTAGCATAATGGGAAGTACTATATACATCTATATAGGAAGAAACCAAAATGAGAGGATATAGGGATTATGGCAAAGTATCTTGTAATCGTAGAATCACCTGCAAAAGTGAAAACCATCAAGAAGTTCCTGGGAAGTAATTATGAGGTGGCGGCGAGCAACGGACATGTGCGCGATCTGCCCAAGAGTACTCTGGGAATAGATGTGGAGCATGATTATGAACCCAAATACATTACCATCCGCGGAAAGGGCGATATTCTTGCGAATCTTCGCAAGGAGGTGAAGAAGGCGGACAAGATTTATCTCGCTACCGACCCTGACCGAGAGGGAGAGGCTATTTCCTGGCATCTCTATTATGCTTTGAAATTGGAAGATAAGAAGGTGTATCGCATCACCTTTAACGAAATCACAAAGAATGCGGTGAAGGAGTCTCTGAAGAACGCCAGAGAGATCGATATGAATCTGGTGGATGCCCAACAGGCAAGACGTGCCCTGGACCGTATGGTGGGGTATCGGATTTCTCCCCTGCTCTGGAGCAAGATTAAAAGGGGCTTAAGTGCCGGCCGGGTACAGTCTGTGGCACTTCGTATCATCTGCGACAGAGAAGATGAGATCAATGCTTTTGTTCCCGAAGAGTTCTGGAGTCTGGATGTGAATCTCGAGATGAAGGGCGAAAAGAAGCCCCTTTGCGCAAAATATTACGGTACACTGTCAGAAAAGCAGACCATTCGAAGCGCCGAGCAGGCAGAGACAATTCAAAAGGAGCTGAAGAACGCCGAATACCGCGTTACGGAGGTGAAAAAAGGGGAGAGAGTCAAGAAGGCACCTTTGCCCTTTACTACCTCAACTCTTCAGCAGGAAGCCAGCAAAGCGCTGAATTTCTCCACCCAGAAGACCATGCGGCTTGCACAGCAGCTTTATGAAGGAGTAGATATCAAGGGAGAAGGTACTGTGGGTCTGATTACCTATCTGCGTACCGATTCCACCCGCGTCTCAGAGGAGGCGGAGGCAATGGCTGTGGAGTTTATCAAAGAACATTACGGTGAAAAGTATCTTGCCGGTGAAGATAAGGAAAAGAAGAAGACACAGAAGATTCAGGATGCTCACGAGGCAATCCGCCCTACGGACGTCAATAGAATACCTGTTGAAATCAAGGAGCAGCTTCCCAGAGATTTGTTCCGCCTGTACCAGCTGATCTGGAAGCGTTTTGTGGCAAGCCGCATGAGCACAGCTGTCTATGAGACCACCAACGTGAAGATTCAGGCCGGTCAGCATTTGTTTACCATGTCGGCTTCTGTAAGGAAATTCGATGGATTTATGAATGTATACGTGGCGCAGGATGAAAAAGAAGAGGATAATGCGCTAAGCAGTATTCCGGGCAAGGACAGCGAGCTTGCCTTCCTGTCCTTTGACGCGAACCGGCATTTCACACAGCCCCCCGCACATTACAACGAGGCATCTCTGGTAAAGGCAATGGAGGAGCTGGGAATCGGGCGTCCCAGCACTTATGCACCTACCATTTCCACTATCCTTGGCAGGCATTATGTGACGAAGGAACAGAAGAACCTTTATGTTACAGAATTGGGTGAAGTAGTCAATGATATGATGAAGAAGGCGTTCCCGACCATTGTTGATGTGAATTTCACAGCCAATATGGAGGCGTTGCTGGATGGCGTCGGGGAAGGCAAGGTGAAATGGAAGACGGTGATTTCCAATTTCTATCCGGATCTGGATGAGGCTGTAAAACAGGCTGAGAAGGATCTGGCAGAAGTAACCATCGCGGACGAAGTCAGTGATGAGGTATGTGAGGTCTGCGGACGTCAGATGGTGATTAAGTATGGTCCTCATGGTAAATTCCTTGCCTGCCCCGGTTTTCCGGAATGCCGCAATACCATGCCCTATTTCGAGAAAATCGGTGTACCCTGCCCCAAGTGCGGCAAGGATATCGTTATCAAGAAAACAAAGAAGGGAAGAAGATACTACGGCTGTATCGGGCATCCCGAGTGCGACTACATGTCCTGGCAGAAACCGGTGTCTGAATTGTCTCAAAAATCATAAAATAGTTTAAATATTTGCAAATTTATCATTGATAACAGTAAATTTATATGCTACAATAAATTCAGGGCTCCTTGTGCTACACAGAAAACGGAGGAATGAAATGAGTAGCGTACAATTGTTGGATAAGACCAGAAAAATCGGAAAGTTGCTTCATAACAATAATTCCAGTAAGGTTGTTTTTAATGACATTTGCAAAGTGATGCGTGAGATTTTGAATTCCAATATTCTCGTGATTAGCCGTAAGGGTAAGGTCCTCGGCGTGGGAACCTGTGATGGGATCGAGGTCATTACAGAGCTTCTGGATGAGAAAATCGGAGAATTCATTGACCCCATGCTGAATGAGAGGCTTTTGGGTGTCCTTTCCACCAAAGAGAATGTGAATCTGGAGACCCTGGGCTTCGAGAACACGGATACCGTAAAGTTCCGGGCGGTCATCACCCCTATTGAGATAGCGGGAGAGAGACTGGGAACTCTGTTCATCTATAAGTGTAATGAACAGTATGATATTGATGACATTATTCTTTGTGAGTACGGGTCTACGGTGGTAGGTCTGGAGATGCTCCGTGCGGTGAATGAAGAGAGTGCGGAGGAGAGCAGGAAGGTTGCTGTTGTCAAGTCTGCCATCAGCACTTTGTCTTTCTCGGAGATGGAGGCTATCACACATATCTTTGATGAACTGGGCGGTATGGAAGGAATCCTGGTTGCCAGCAAGATTGCAGACAAGGTGGGTATTACCCGCTCCGTTATCGTAAATGCATTGAGGAAATTCGAGAGTGCAGGTGTCATTGAATCGCGTTCTTCCGGTATGAAGGGTACCTATATCAAGGTTCTGAATGATGTGGTTTTCGAGGAGATTGAAGAGCTGAAGCGCCAGAATTTCAGAAAGTGAAGAATTGAATAAAAATGGATTTGAGCGGTTTGACCGCAGGTAAAGGGATTTATTAGTTTGATAATAAGTCCCTTTTTTTGTTATTATCAGACACAAGACCTTGTACTTTTTTTGCCAATTACTACAAAATGTATTGTTTTTTTACGTGGATTCATTATAATAGAATAGGATGGTTATACGAAGAAGGAGAGATTATGATTCAGACAAATGTTTTTGACTATATTAAGGTGCTGGATAAGGCGGCGGATGCAAGCTGGCTGCGCAATGATGCAATAGCCAACAATATTGCAAATGTGGATACTCCCGGATATAAGAGACAGGATGTTGCTTTTGAGTCTGTGCTTCAAAAGGCTTTGGGGCACAATCGTTATGTTTCCATGGATTCCAAAGTCTCTGCCGCAGGAAAGAAGAATCTTTCCGTACGGACCTTTACCGATTATTCAGGCTTTTCTTATCGTCTGGACGGCAATAATGTGGATATAGAGAATGAAAACATTATGCTGGCAGAGAACCAGCTGAAATATCAGGGCTTACTTACCAGTATTTCACAGGAATTTACCAATTTGCAGACCGTGATGAAGTGATTTGGGCTGTTGGGATGGGAGTTCCGGTTGCCGGAGCTCATGAAAGGAGTAATAATATGAGCATGTTTTCCGCTTTTGACATTAATGCGTCGGGTCTGACGGCGCAGAGATATCGTATGGATATCATTTCACAGAATGTTGCAAATGCCAACACCACCAGAACCTCTGACGGAACTCCTTACCGCCGTAAGGTAGTCAGCTTCGAGGAGAAGGGCGGACAGACTGCCTTCAGCAGGGTGTTGGGACAGGCTGCCTACAGTCATGGCTACACAGGTCAGGGAGTAAAGGTTCGGGGAGTATACGAGGATTATTCTACAGAGATGAATATGGTATATGACCCTTCCCATCCCGACGCGGATGAAAACGGTTATGTCACCTATCCGAACGTGAATATTATCACGGAGATGACGAATCTGATTGATGCCAGCCGCGCATACGAAGCCAATTCAACGGCTTTCAACGCCAGCAAGTCCATGGCGCTGAAGGGATTGGAGATGGGTAAGTAATACCATGTAGTGCAGGGGGATACCCGGCAAAGATTTTTTAATGAAAGAGGAATAATATGGATTTATCTGCAATCAAAGCTCTTTCCGGAATTAACAATTTCGGAATCGGAAGTGTCACCGGTACGAATTCTGCTTCCGCTGCTATTTCTGACAATGAAAAAAAGACAGACGGTACCTTGTTTGATTCCTTTTTGAGCAGTGCCATTGATAATCTCAAGACGACCAACAGTTATCTGTCGGATGCGGAGAATGAGGAGATTAAATTTGCACTGGGTGAGACGGAGAATACGCATGATCTTACCATCGCATTACAGAAGGCTTCCACCGCACTGCAGTATACAGTGGCCATCAGGGACAAGCTGATGGAAGCCTACAAGGAAATCATGCAGATTCAGATTTAATTGATTACTTAGGAGAGAGAGACAGATGCTCGACAGGCTGAAGGAGATATTAGCTAAAATAAAGGCATGGTGGGATCGGTTTACCACCAAACAGAAAACTGTGATTATTGCCATTTCGGCGGCGGTAATCTTTACTTTTTTCATCATCGTATATGTGCTTTCCAGACCTCAGTACGTGGAACTGGGAACCTATGCCAGCAGTCAGGAATCCGCAGAAGTAGTGGAGATTCTGAAGGAAGCCGGGGTGACGCCGAAGGTGAGCACGGATGCCCGTACCATCCAGGTGGAAAAGTCTCAGGAGTATCAGGCTAATCTGGCGCTTGGTGCTGCCGGTATTGTCAGCGACAGGCTGAAATATTCGGATTTTGTGGAGAACAGCATGTCTGCCACATCCTCCGATAAAGCAATGCAGCAGCAGTTATATCGTCAGGCGGAGCTGGAGAAGACACTGGAAGCACAGGAAGGGGTAAAAACTGCAAAGGTTATTCTGAACGTGCCTCCCCAATACGGTACTTTGATAGAGCATGAAGAGGATGCCTCCGCTTATGTTACCCTGGAGCTGGACGGCAATCTGTCCTCCGCCCAGGCGGCAGGACTGGCGCGCTGTATTCAGGCAGCCCTTGGTAATTCCAACACCGCCAATATCACCATAGTGGATACCGATGCCAATATTCTGTTTGTGGGCGGTGATGATTACAGTACCGCGGGGATTGCAGGTTCCATGCAGGAGCTGCAGAACCAGGCGGAAAACATGATCGCAAATAAGGTAAAGGGACATTTCTACCATTTCCCACAGTGTGATTCTGTTAGCGTGGTCAGCCATCTTGCCCTGGATTATGCAGAGTACGAAGAAGCAAGAAAAGAATATTATGCCAACGAGGGCTATGTGGATGGCATGAAGGCGCATCAGGATCTGTTTGAATCCTCTGGAAGCAACAGCGGAGGCGGAATTCCCGGTACGGATTCCAATGACGGCAGCAATCTGAATACATACGTTACCCCGGATTATGGCAACAGTGAGACCAGCCAGTCCGAGAGCTCTACGGATTATCTTCCCAACGAGTGGGCCTGGAACAAAAAGACGATGTCCGGCGTCATAGATTATGATTCCTCTTCCATGGCGATCTCTATGATCTCCTATCGTATTTATAACGAGGAGAGTGTGAAGAGGCAGGGACTTCTTGACGGTGGCATCACCTGGGAGGACTTCAAGGAAAACAACCGCGCATCCGTCATCAAGGAGGTGCCGGAGGAGTATTATCAGGCGGCAGCCGTTGCCACCGGTATCAGTGTGGACAAGATTAGCATTATTGCATATGAAATGCCTATATTTAATGACAAAGAGGGTATGAAGGTCAGTGCTACGGATATTCTGAGCCTTGTGATGATCATCCTGATCATCAGTCTTCTTGCGTTTGTTGTATTGAGAAGTATGAAAACAAGAAAGTCCGAGGAAGAGGAAGAGGATCTCTCCGTGGAGGGAATATTACAGTCCAATCCCGAGCCTCAGCTTGAGGATATCGATGTGGAGACGAAGTCTGAGACGCGCAAGCTGATTGAGAAATTTGTGGATGAGAATCCGGAGGCGGCAGCGAATCTGCTGCGCAACTGGTTGAACGAAGATTGGAATTGATGCCTGTCAATTGGTTGATACGGAAAGGCTTTCGGGGAAGTGAGGAAATATGGCGAAGGCAATGAAAGAAGATACGATCAAAGGAATACAGAAAGCTGCAATCCTTTTGATTACCTTGGGGCCGGAGCGCTCCGCCGGAATATTTAAACATTTGAAAGAGGAAGAGATAGAAGAGCTAACGCTGGAGATTGCAAATACCAGAAGTGTAACGCCTCAGGTCAAGGAAGATGTGATCAACGAATTTTATGAGGTGTGTCTGGCGCAACAGTATATCGCAGAGGGCGGTATCGGCTATGCAAAGGATTTGCTGGAGAAGGCGTTGGGGGCAGAGAAGGCGATGGATGTCATCGGCAAGCTGACTGCGTCCCTGCAGGTAAAGCCCTTCGAGTTTATCCGCAAGACGGATCCTTCCCAGATTATCAACTTTATTCAGGACGAGCATCCGCAGACAATCGCCTTGATCCTGTCCTATTTGTCTCCGGCACAGTCTGCTTCCATTCTGTCTTCCCTGGCACCTGACAGACAGGCGGATGTGGCGAGGAGAATTGCCGTGATGGACAGAACAAGTCCTGATGTGATAAAGGAAGTGGAGAAGGTACTGGAGTCCAAACTGGCAAGTCTTGTAAATCAGGATTATACCATCATCGGTGGTGTGGATGCTGTGGTGGAGATCTTGAATACTGTGGACAGAGGAACAGAGCGGCATATCATGGAGACTCTGGAAATCGAAGAACCGGAGCTGGCAGACGAAATCAGAAAGAAGATGTTTGTATTCGAGGATATTCTGCTCCTGGACGACAAGGCGATTCAGCGTGTGCTGCGTGACGTGGACAACAGTGACCTGGAGATGGCGTTGAAGAGTGCCAATGAGCAGGTACAGAATGCGATTTTCAAGAATCTGTCCAGCCGTCTGGCTGTCATGATCAAGGAAGATATGGAATTTATGGGACCTGTCCGTATGAAGGATGTGGAAGAGGCTCAGCAGAAGATTGTAAACATTATCAGAAAATTAGAGGACACCGGAGAGATTATTATCTCCAGAGGTGGAGGTGACGAAGTCGTTGTCTAATATTGTGAAGCAGTATTTTACGGTAGTTCGCTCGGAGGATAAGCGTATTATTGACACCAATGATCTGGCGATGAAACGTATCGGCGAGCAACTGACAGAGTCAGACGCAGGTGATGATGGCTTTATCTCCGGTCTGAAAGCAGAAGAATTAGTGCCCATGGATGAGGATATATGTGAAGAGGAATCCGAAGGAGGCAATGCTGCCCCAACTGCTGCCAATACGGGATATCTTGTGGAACAGGCAAGAAAAGAGGCAATTACGATCCTTGAGGAAGCCAGAGCAGAGGCTGCAAGGATTACAGAGGAAGCCAGAAGCCTGATGGAAGCCGAGAAAAACAAGGTTTTGACGGAAGCCGGAGAGAACGGGTACAGGGAAGGTCTTATCAAAGCCGGTGAAGAAGCGGAAGCCTTACGACGTGAGTACCGGGAGAAGGAAGCTGAACTGGAGAGTTTCTACCGTCAGCAGATAGAAGAGATGGAACCAAAGCTGGTGGATGCCATAACGGATATTTACCAGCATATTTTTGATGTGGAATTGAGCAATCATAAGGAAATCCTGCTGAACCTGCTCCGGTCGGCTCTGAAAGGTGCCGGGGGACGGGATTTCCTGATACATGTGTCGAGAGAAGATTATATTTACATCAGTGAAAACAGAACAAAGCTTTTGGAGGTGCTTCCCTCCAGATGTGAGCTGGATGTGGTGGAGGATCAGAGTCTTGCCGTTAATGAGTGCCTGATAGAGACAGAAGGCGGTATGATAGACTGCGGTCTGGACACCCAGATGACAGAGCTGAAACAGAAACTGAGACTGTTGGCCCGGACGAAGGAGGAATAGGATTTGCTGACGGCTTCCCTTGATTTGAATAAATATCGCAGGCTGACGGATGAAGTATTCTACCGCAGGTACGGCAGAGTGGTCAACGTGGTGGGATTGACGCTGGAGTCCCTGGGACCGGAGGCCAGGCTGGGGGATGTGTGCAGGATGATTCCCGAGGGCGGACAAGCGCCGATTATGGCAGAGGTGGTAGGCTTTAAAGACAAAAAGACGCTGCTTATGCCCTATGATGCAACAGATGGAATAGGTCCCGGCTGCGTTGTGGAAAACACAGGGTTTCCCTTGAGAGTCATGGTGAGCGACGAACTCCTGGGCAAGACACTGGATGGTCTGGGAAGGCCACTGGACGGCACGACGCCGGAAGAGGGCGTTCCTTATGCCGTGGAGGCAACGCCCCCGGATCCCATGAGGAGAGCGATTATCGATACGGTTCTCCCCCTTGGCGTGAAGGCGGTTGATGGCCTGATCACTGTGGGAAAAGGACAGAGAATCGGTATTTTTGCCGGATCCGGTGTGGGAAAGTCTACACTTATGGGTATGTTTGCACGGAATACCAAGGCAGATATCAATGTCATTGCATTGATTGGAGAGCGCGGAAGAGAGGTTCGTGAATTCATAGAAAGAGACCTGGGAGAAGAGGGCATGCGCCGGTCTGTGGTTGTGGTGGCGACCTCGGACAGACCTGCCCTGGAGCGTAACAAGGCGGCGAAGACGGCGACTGCCATTGCAGAGTATTTCAGGGATCGGGGAAAGGATGTGCTGTTGATGATGGATTCCCTCACCAGATTCTCCATGGCGCAGCGGGAGATTGGACTTGCCAGTGGAGAGCCGCCTGTGAGCAGAGGGTATCCGCCCAGCGTATATGCGGAGATGCCGAAGCTTCTGGAGAGAGCGGGAAGGGCAGAGAACGGCTCTATCACAGGATTGTATACGGTGCTGGTAGACGGCGATGATTTTAATGAGCCCATTACGGATACTGCCCGGAGTATTTTGGATGGACATATTATGCTGGACCGCAAGCTGGGACACAAGAATCATTACCCGGCAATCGATATCCTGCAGAGTATCTCCAGATGTATGAGCCAGATTGCCACGAAGGAACATAAGAGACTGGCGGGCAGACTGAAGACGGTATTGGCGACCTATCAGGAGGCGGAGGATCTTATCAATATCGGTGCATACAAGAACGGCAGTAATCCGGCCATTGATTATGCCATCAGCAAGATAGATGCTGTCAATGCTTTCCTGTGTCAGGAGGTTGACGAAAAATTTGACTTTGAGACAAGTGTGCAGTTATTGGAAGCACTGTTTGAAAATTAAGGTGGGATAAGAGGGTTGTATGGCGCGATTCCGATACTCCATGCAGAGTATACTTAATATCAAAATGAAGATGGAAACCCAGGCAAAGCAGGAATTTGCGGCAGCAAAGATGGCACTTTCCGCGGAAGAGGACAGATTACAGGCTCTTATCCGCAGAAAAGCAGGATATGAAAGGGAAGCTGCGTATTTGCTTGGAGAGAGCGAACAAGAGGGCGGTCATCTTGATCTGCAGGCAATCAAGGACAATAAAGTAGCGATAATGGCGATGGAGGAACGGGTGGAAGAACAGAGGTTCCGGGTTGCGGCAGCGGAACGAAGCCTGGAGCTTGCCAGGGAGAGGCTTGCCGAAATCATGGTGGAGCGTAAGACCCATGAGACCTTAAAGGAGAAAGCCTTTGAGGAGTTTCTTGCGGAGGAAAAGAGACAGGAAGGCAAGGAAGTCGATGAGCTGACTAGTTATGTTTATGGTCAGCGAATCGGTGAAAAACAGACATAAGCCATAAGACAGGAATGTAATCGGGAGGCAATATGGCAAAGGAAGTAACAAAGGAAGCAGTAGCTGTGGAAGCTGAGAAAAAAAGACTGCAAAACGAAAAAAAACAGCTGAAGAAAGAAAAAAGTAAGCAGAGAAAAGAAGTAAAGCGCAGGGCTCGTGAGATTTCCAGACAGGAAGAGGAACTGGGACTGGATGAAGGTGGCAACGGTCTGGTGAACTTTGGCGCTACCCTTTTTATCGTTGTGCTCTGGATAGCTGTGGTATGCATTATTGTGAAACTGGATATCGGCGGCTTTGGCAGCTCCGTGCTGGCTCCGGTGCTCAAGGATGTGCCCGTGGTGAACAAGATTTTGCCCGGAAAGTCACTCACGGAGACCACGGACCCTGATAGCTATGGCGGTTATAAAAGCCTTCCGGAGGCGGTGGAATATATCAAACAGCTGGAACTGGAACTGGAACAGGTGCGCGCCGGTTCCAATGCGAAGGATGCGGATATTCAGAAGCTGATTGCGGAGAATAAACGTCTCAGTGAATTTGAGGACAGACAGGTGGAATTCCAGAGAATCCGAACGGAGTTCTATGAGGAGGTCATCTATGCGGAGAACGGACCCGGGGCGAAGGATTATCAGAAATGGTATGAGGGGATGAATCCGGAGACCGCAGAATACCTTTATAAACAGGTGGTGATCCAGGAACAGGCCAGCAAGGCGGTTCAGGAATGGGCGCAGGCTTATGCCGAGATGAAACCGAAGGAGGCCGCGGAGATTTTTGATACCATGACGGACAACCTGGATCTTGTCGCTAAGATTTTATCGAGTATGGATGCGGAGTCCAGAGGGAAGATTCTTGCCGAGATGAATGCGGAAAATGCTGCAAGGCTTACAAAAATTATGGCGCCCAACCCTTAAGTTAACAAGTAAGATGTCCGATATATGTATTGAGGCTTGATATACCCAGGCCTCAAGTACCTTGATAATTTCAGAAAGGAGGTCAGAAATGACGAATACACCTGTAAAAGATGTAGGTTTCGGACAAAACGGCCTGATGACAGCGGTGGGAATGCAGAACCGTATGTCGGGGGATTTTCAGGCAGTCTGGAACAATCAAAGACCTGAGGGGACGGCAGACAGTCAGAACCGACAGGACTTAAGACCGGTAAAGAAGACGTCGTATGATTCGATGAAAGCAAGGGATGAACACAGGGCTCGGACGGAAAAACGGGAGCCCAGCCGGAACGTGGAAGAGCGTACGGACATCTCGGAGGAGACAGCGGAAGTGCTTGCTTCCTCTGCAGTGCAGAATCAGACGGCAGGTAACCGGGTTGCGGAAGAGATTTCCGCAGAAGCATTACAGGCTCTGGAAGAAGCCGGTGTCGAAGCAGTGGCTATGGTGGCAGAGGCTTTTGGCATGACGGAAGCTGAGGTCAGGGAGGCAATGGCAACTCTTGGGATGGAGAATGCAGATCTGTTGAATCCTGAGGAATTCAGCAAGCTGTTGATGGCGGCAGCCGGAGAACAGGATACGGCGGTGCTGGTGACGGATGAAGAGCTGTATGCCAAATACAGAGAGCTAATGCAACAATTGGAGGGACTGTCGGAGCAGACAGCGGACAGGCTGAACTTATCCGCAGAGCAGCTGGGGGAGCTTGCCTCAAAGGCACAGTCGAAGGATATCCCTGTAAGTGAATTGAAAGCGGATGGAGAGCAGGATGGTTCCCGGCAAGAAATGATTTCTGTTTCGGCGGAAGGGAATTCTGTGACAGAGAGGAATCCGGCAGGAAATGCTTCGGGACTTTCGGAAACTGCAGAAAACGGACCGGATTCACGAAGTGGCAGAGAATCGGCTGGGAAAAACGGTACTGGCGGGAACAACGCCGAGGGAGTAAACCTGTTCACACAGAATCTCAGAACACAGCAGGCTGTGGACGGAGCACAGCAGCCGATAGAGGTTCAGGGTGGTTTCAGTACGGAAACACAGGATATCATGCGCCAGATTATGGATTACATGAGAGTGAATCTAAAGGGCGATATGTCCACCATGGAGATGCAGCTGCACCCCGAAAGCCTGGGAAGTCTGCATGTGCAGGTAGCTTCCAAGGAGGGCGTCGTAACAGCGAATTTTATCGCTCAGAATGAAACGGTAAAAGCAGCGCTGGAAGGACAGATGATTCAGCTGAAGGAGCAATTCGCCGAGCAGGGTGTCAAGGTGGAAGCTATTGAGGTGTCGGTACAGACCCGCCAGTACGAACAGAATCCGGAACAGGACAGAAATAATGAAAGCCGCAGCCGGGAATCCTCCGGACGAGGCAGGGTCAGAAGGATTAACCTCATGGAGGAAATAAACGGCGAAGAGCCCTCGGAAGAGGATTTGCTTGCAAGAGATATGATGGAGCGGAACGGCAATACGGTGGACTACACCGCTTAGGGCAGTTTCCGCAGCCGGACGGATAACAGAAAGAAGAGGAATGAAACTATGGCACTTGTGGCACCTGTAGAAAACGGTAAGGTAGTGGAGACGGAATCCCAGAATTCCTTAAAAAATACTTCGAAAACCAACGGAAGCAACATGGACAAGGATGCATTTCTTCAGCTTCTCGTGGCACAGATGAAGTACCAGGATCCCTTAGAGCCAACTTCGAACACAGAGTTTATTTCCCAGTATGCTCAGTTCTCTCAGGTTGAGCAGATGCAGAATATGGCAGGAAGCATGGATCTCTCCAGAGCAAGCGCTTTGGTGGGACAGGAGGTTTACATCAAGACTACCACATCTGCAGGGGAAACCAAGTACGTGCAGGGAAAAGTGGATTATGTGGTTTATGAGAATGGGAAGGCTTATCTTTCCATAGACGAATCCCTGTATTCCCTGGACGATCTGGATTCTGTTGTGGACAAGGAGTATCAGGCGGCTTACGACAAGGCATACGCCTTTACCGTGAGACTGAACAAGCTTCCTGTGGCAGCGGGGCTGGATATGACGGATGCCAAGGAAGTGGATGAATTGCAGAAGATGTACGACGAGATGTCGGAATATGAGAAGACCTTTGTGACGGAGGAGAATGAGAAGAAGCTGAAGGAGTATGTGGAGAAGCTTCAGGAGCTCCGTGACAAAGCCGAGGAAGAAAAGGATACCGCTGAGGAGCCGGAGGCGGAAGGCAGCGGGACTTCAGAGAATGTCTGAAGGATGAGGACTGAACAAAAAAGGAGCTGACAGGGATGAAGGTTCAAAATCAGGGATACTTGTCCATGGAGCAGCTGACAGACCAGTATTTAAGCCGGACCAGAGTGCAGGAAGAAAAGGAAAGCGTTAATTCCTTGAGCTTCCGGGACATTCTGAGGCAGAAGGGGATGGATTCCCGGACTGCGGCGCCGGCAGGAGAACTGAAATTCTCCAAGCATGCGATGAATCGGTTAAACGACCGCAATATTGCACTTGACAGCTCCCAGCTGGAGCGTCTGAATGATGGCGCCCGCAAGGCGGGAGAAAAGGGAATCAGGGAATCTCTGGTACTGATGGATCAGCTGGCATTTATTGTAAATGTACCGAGTCTCACGGTGGTGACGGCCATGGACAGTACAGCGACAGACGAAAATATATTTACTAATATCAACGGAGCAGTAATCGTTTAAAACGTAAGGCATTTATAGCTAACCTTTAGGTTATGAGAAACGGTTTACTCCGACAGGAGGAACAATATTATGATGAGATCACTTTATTCCGGTGTGGCAGGACTTAAGACACACCAGATCAAGATGGACGTTATCGGTAATAATATAGCAAACGTAAATACCACTGCATTTAAGGCCAGTTCCATCACCTTCAGTGAACTGATGAGCCAGACCACCCAGAGAGCAAGCGGTCCCAATGCAGCTACCGGAACCGGCGGTGTCAACGCAAGACAGATTGGTCTCGGTGTTAAATCCGGCGCAATCAATATCAATATTACGGGACAAGGTTCTACCCAGTCCACCGGTAATCCTTTCGATATTATGATCAACGGAGATAATTTCTTTGTAGTGAATAACGGAAGCGAGAACTTCTTTACCAGAGACGGTTCTTTCTATGTGGATGCTGCAGGTAATCTGGCAATGACCAGCACCGGTTACAATGTAATGGGCTGGGGCGTGGATGAGCTGACCGGTAAGATCAAGCAGGATACGGTTTCGGCACTTCGCATCATGGATGCGGCCAATATGACCTATCCGCCCGAGGCTACCTCTAAGGCATATATGGCAGGTATCCTGGACAGCGACGATCCCGATGTGACCAGTGTCAACGGTAAGGCGGTGAACCTGAACTTCTTTGATAATCTGGGTTACAGCTACACGGCAAAGATGCTTTTTAAACAGTCCAGCGATCCCCATACCTACAGCCTGGAGCTGGACAAGATTCTGAATGCCGACGGTGAAGTCGTAGACCTGGGCAGTGTAAGCGGCAAGCTCTTCGGCGATACCAGCACACAGAAGAAGGCGGGAAAGGTTAACTTTGACTCGTCAAACTATGTGTGGACAAGCGGTGTCCTGTACAGAAAAGGAAGCGGTGAACTTGTGGCGGATCCTTCCAAGCTCTTTCAGGCGGGTAGCACGGCAAGCCAGCCGGTATTTGAAGACGGGGATACGGAAATTGATTTTGGTACGAATGGCAAGCTGACCGTAAACCAGCAGCTGGATGAACTCGCCAAGGCTTACGGCTACGAGGGTTCTACATCGGAGTTCCTGAATCTGATTTATTCTGCACCGAACAGTCTGACAGACCCTACCCAGGGAACCACGGATCTTTCCGTGAAACAGCTTCTGTTCAATCTGGCTTCCGGAAAAACCGATACGGATACAGGTGCGAATACCCCTCTGCCTACTTTTGCCGGCATTCCTGCGGAGGAGGCTTACTTCAACGTAACAGGTCGTTATTTTGAAGGCGTTACCATTACTTTCGATAAAAATACCGGTTATTTTTCCGGCATCAACGGTGCGGCAACCAACACCACAGCAACCCTGAATCTTGCTGAGACTCTGGGTGGTAATTTCTCCAATATCGAAATTGATTTTTCCAACGTGACGAATTTCGGTAATAAGGGTACTTCCACGCTGAGTGCAACCAGCGGTGACCGTGACGGACTGGGAACCGGGCGCCGTAATGGTTCCATGATCGGTGTGTCGGTACAGCAAAACGGTATGATTTATGCCAGCTATGACAGCGGTATGACCAAGCTCCTGGGACAGATTGCAACGGCAGCCTTTGCCAATGCTTCCGGTCTTGAAAAGCAGGGAGACAATCTCTATTCCGCTACCCTGAACTCCGGAGAATTCGACGGAACCGGCGTGGATGTTACCGCCAACGGCGGCTATATGTCCACCGGCCAGCTGGAAATGAGTAATGTGGATCTGTCTTCCGAGTTCACGGAGATGATTACCACACAGCGTGGTTTCCAGGCCAACAGCCGTATCATCACCGTGTCCGATACCCTGTTGGAAGAATTAACCAATCTGAAGCGTTAATTAGGATTTTACTGATTTGTAAAAATGTGTTATAATATAGGGGGTGGAGTATTCCATCCCCCTATGCTTTCTTATGGAATAGTGTATCTGTGATTCATAACACCTGTTGATCTCGGGAGGGCAACCGATATGATAGAACTGACAAAATTAAACGGAGTCAAGATTCTTGTAAACCCGCATTTGTTTGAAACGGTGGAAGAGACTCCCGACACGGTGATTACACTTACAACCGGTAAAAAAATAATTGTAAAAGAAAGTAGACAAGATGTGAAAAATTTAGTAATATTGTATAGAAAGGGTATTTTTGCGAGTGAATCATAAAAAGCAGAATGTCAGGTGAGTTTTGTGGATATAGGATCGTTGGCAGGATTACTGTTATGTATAGCGATGTTTGGCTTTGGTATCATCAGTAGTGCAACATTGGCCGGAGTCCATTATTATTGGGATTTTCCATCCGCCATCATTACCTTCGGCGGTGCCTTCGCAGCTACCCTGATGTCCAACAGCCTGCAGGATTACATAAGCGGTTTGAAGAGTTTTACTCTGATCTTTAAAGCCCCGAATCTGGATACTTCGGGTATGATCAAGAAGATTATTGATCTTTCAAATGTTGCCCGCAAAGAAGGATTGCTGTCTTTGGAGGAGGCTGCGTCAGATATGGATGAGCCTTTTTTGAAGAAAGGAATTCTATTAATCGTGGACGGAACCGATCCGGATCTGGTCCGCGCCATTATGGAAACCGAGATGTACAGTATCGAAGGAAGACATAAGGTGAATATCGGGTTCTGGGATACCCTGGGTGCCATGGGACCTGCCTGGGGTATGATCGGTACTCTTGTAGGTCTGGTAAACATGCTGTATCACATGGAGGATCCCTCCACCCTGGGACCTGCGATGGCGGTGGCGCTGATTACCACACTGTACGGTTCCCTCCTTGCAAATATGATATGTACGCCCGTTTCCAACAAGCTCAAGTCTGACAATGCGGCAGAGATGATGCTGAAGGAAGTTATGATAGAGGGACTGCTGTCCATTCAGGCAGGTGAGAATCCCCGTGTAATCGAAGAAAAGTTGAAATCCTTCCTGGCTCCCAAGGACAGGGAGACCTCCGATGAAGGAGCAGGAGGTGAGGCGTAATGGCAAAGAAAAAGGAAGATACGCCGCCGGCGGGTTCCCCTGCGTGGATGGCGACCTTCAGTGACCTGATGAACCTGTTGCTGTGTTTCTTTGTAATGTTGTTCTCCATGTCCACTATTCAGGAGGACAAGCTGGCGGCATTTGTGGCGGCCATGAACAGCACTTTCAGTATATTTGACGGAGGCGCCACAGCCATCGGTGACGGCTTGCTGATCAGCAACGGCGTGAGTCAGCTCAATGAACTGGACAAATATATCAACAGTACCGGCAGACCTGCCGACAGCACCACGGATGGGGAGAACCTGGAACAGTTTGATCTGTCACAGCTTCCCCAGGAAGTATTGGAAGAGGTTCTGAAGGAGGAGCAGCTGAAGAATAATGAAGAGCTTTCAGAGGGAATTGAGGAAGCACTGACAGAGAATATGATCGGGGATGACATAGATGTGAGTTTTACATCCCAATATATTCAGTTGTCCATGAGCGGAGCGCTGCTGTTTGATTCCGGAAGCGCACAGCTGAAGGAGGAGTCCAAGGAGATTCTGCTCAAGGTAGGGACAATCCTGGAGCAGTATGAAGGCGGTATTATTGAGATAGAAGGTCATACGGACAATGTGCCGATCTACAGTGCACAGTTTGCCGACAATGAGGAGCTCAGCAGTGCCAGGGCGCTGACCGTATTCTACTTTCTGAAGGAGAATACACTCTTAGACCCTGTCAATATGAAGCATGCCGGAATGGGGGAACGGGTTCCGGTAGCGGACAATGGCACCGCAGAGGGAAGAAGCCGTAACAGAAGAGTAGAGATTAAAATCTTTAATCCATCCAGAGGATGAGGTTTTCCACAGGATGAGAAAGGATAAAACAGATAGTTTGTTATGAAGAAAAATTTACTTAGTGTACTGATCCTGGTTCTTCTGATTGTGAATATAGCGTTGACTACCGTGATGATGCTCAGTGTCACCGGCACCAATAAGAAGACAGCTGAATTGGTTACTTCCATTGCAACTGTTTTGAATCTGGAGCTTTACACTCCCGGAGGAGAAGCGGAGGCAGACGTACCGCTTGAAGAAACGGAAGCTTACGATATGGTTGGAATCACAATTCCTTTGGCAACATCCTCCACGACGAATTCGGACGGAACAATCACCAATTCGAAGCAGGTCTATATCATTTTTTCTCTTTCCCTGCTACAGAATACGAAGAATAAAGATTATAAAAAATTGGGTGGCACGGAGAATCTTGATGCAAAGAAGAGTATGATTCTTGATGTGGTGACCAAAGTGGTGGGAAGTCATACGCTGGAGGAATGTCAGTCCCAGGAAGGGCTTGAACGCATCAGGACAGAGATTTTAAAAGAGATTAAAAAATTACTTGGATCTGACTTTATATATAAAATCGGACTGTACGACATCAAATTTGGCTAATAAACATTGTCTTAAGGTTATCAACAGGAGGTGAGTCTGTGTGGGAGACGTGTTATCCCAAAAAGAAATAGATAATCTGCTGGCTGCGCTTTCCACAGGCGAACTTGATGTTGAACGGATGCAGGAGGATGGGGAGAAGCAGGTTAAGAACTACGATTTCAGCCGTCCCACGAAGTTCTCCAAGGAACATCTGAGAACCCTTGAGATTATCTTTGAGCATTACGGCCGTTTGATTTCCACGAACCTGCCCGTGTATCTGCGCAAGAGCGTTCAGGTATCGGTGGCAAGCTCAGAGACGGTCACCTTTAGTGAATTTACCAATGCACTTTCCAATCCCGTTATTTTGGGAATTGTTAATTTTTCACCGTTAAATGGTCAGATTATCATTGACCTGGCGACAAATCTGGCTTATGCTATGTTAGATCGCATGCTTGGTGGAAGCGGAGCTTCTCTTGAGAAGAAAAGGGAGTTTTCCGAGATAGAACAGTCGATTATCCAGAAGATTCTGATCATGCTGACTCAGCTGATGAGAGAGCCCTGGAAAAATGTAATTGATATCAATCCGGTGTTAAGCCGGCTTGAGACCAATCCTCAGTTTGCGCAGGTAATTGCACCAAACGATATGATTGCCATTGTGACATTAAACATGAAGATTGGCGAAGTTGAAGGATTTGTCAATGTCTGTCTTCCTTTTATCACATTGGAAGATGTGATGGATAAGCTGAATACGAAATACTGGTTTTCTTCCATGCAGGAGAACCATGATATTGATTATCAGGATAATATCGAGATGCTGATTCGTAAGGTCAGTATACCGATCAGAGCAGTACTGGGAAAGAGTACCATTTCAGTCAATGATTTTATGGGGCTGCAGGTGGGAGATTGCATTCGTCTTGATACCAGGGTGGATGAAGAGATGAATGTCTATGTGGGTAACCTGAGAAAATTTACCGCACTTCCCGGAGCTGAAAAAGACTCTTATGCCGTCAAGATAACGTCGGTATTGAGAGAGGAGGAGTAAGATATGGATGGAATGCTGTCGCAGGACGAAATAAATGCATTGTTGAGCGGCATGGATCTGTCCGATGGCGAAGCGGCGGAAAGCCCGGCAGAACCGGGAAATGTAGGTTCTGCAGGTCCGGTTGAAGCAGGTGTGTCGGAGAGTGTTTCCCTGACGGCTGTGGAAAAAGACGCCATTGGAGAGGTTGCAAATATCAGTATGGGTTCTTCTGCAACCACGTTGTATTCCCTTGTGAACAGAAAGGTGAATATCACTACTCCCATGGTGGAGATTGCGACCTGGGAGACCCTGCTGGCCGAATATGAAAAGCCCTGTGTATTTATACAGATCAAATATACACAAGGTCTGGATGGCACCAATATCCTCGTGCTGAAGGAACAGGATGTCAAGATAATAACAGACCTGATGATGGGTGGTGACGGAACCAATACTGACGGAGAATTGGGAGAGCTTCATTTAAGCGCCATCTCAGAAGCAATGAATCAGATGATGGGATCTGCTGCAACATCGCTTTCCACCATGTTGAAGTTGACCATCGACATCAGCCCGCCGAACTCATCGCTGCTGGACCTTACAGAGATTACCGGAGGAGGAGATATTGCTCCGTTTCTTGCAGGACAGTTTGTAAAGATTTCCTTCCGCATGCAGATTGACAATCTTGTGGACAGTACGATAATGCAATTGTATCCGGTGGAATTCGCCAAGAGGATCGTGGATACATTCATTACCACGCAGATGGGAGACAGTTCGGCAGCCGAACCGGTTACGGACACGGCTCAGACCTCAGGACAGCCCGATAAGCCCCTTGATATGGGCGGGATTCCGGATACGGGGGCTCAGATGGGAATGTCTCCTCAGATGGGAATGCAGCCTCAGGGAGATATGAATTCCCAGATGGGTATGGGTCAAATGGGCATGAACCCCCAGATGATGGGCATGAACCCGCAAATGATGGGTATGAATCCTCAGATGATGGGCATGAATCCCCAAATGATGGGTATGAACCCGCAGATGATGGGGATGAATTCTCAGATGATGGGCATGAATCCGCAGATGATGGGCATGAACCCGCAGATGATGGGAATGAACGGCATGGGGATGGCACCCCAGAACAGCATGCAGAATGTGAATGTTCAACCGGCTCAATTCCAAAACTTTTCAGCAGCCGGTCAAGCCATTCCGGGTCAGGAAAATATAGGCTTGATTATGGATGTTCCGTTGGAGGTTACGGTGGAGCTTGGACGGACATCCAAGTCGATTTCCGAAATCCTTAATTTTGCTCCGGGTACGATTATCGAACTTGACAGAATTGCCGGAGAACCTATAGATGTTTTGGTAAACGGTAAGTATGTTGCCAAGGGAGAAGTTGTAGTAATAGAAGAAAGCTTTAGCGTAAGAATCACGGAAATCATTCAATAGGAGGAAAGATTAATGGCAAAGAATATTCTGGTATGTGATGATGCAGCTTTTATGAGGATGATGATCAAGGATATCCTTAGCAAGAACGGATACAATGTGGCAGGTGAGGCTGAGAACGGATTGGTTGCAATCGAGAAGTACAAGGAGGTTAGTCCGGATCTGGTACTGATGGATATTACCATGCCTGAGATGGATGGTATCCAGGCTCTGAAAGAGATCAAAAAAGTGGATGCCGGCGCTAAGGTTATCATGTGTTCCGCAATGGGACAGCAGGCAATGGTTATTGAATCTATTCAGGCCGGTGCCAAGGACTTCATTGTTAAGCCTTTCCAGGCAGACCGTGTCATTGAGGCAGTGAAGAAGGTAGTTGGCTGATGAATGTCCTTCTGACACAGAAAGCTGACAGTTATGCACAGTTTATTACGGTACTGGTGATTTTTGTCCTGGTTCTGGGAATTACGGCGATGACCACAAAATGGATAGCTAACTATCAGAAACAGCAGAGTGCCAATGTAAATATTCAGGTTGTTGAGACGACACGTATCGCAACCAATAAGTACATTCAGATTGTGCGTATCGGAGAAACTTATAAGGCCATAGCGGTATGCAGGGATACAGTGACCCTGTTGGGGGATATTCCTGCAGAACAGCTGAGAGAAGAAAACAGTTATCAGGGATTTGGCTTCAGGGACTTTTTGGATAAGGCACTGAAAAAGAAGGAAGCTGAAACTCAAAACACAAAGGAAAGTCACTCAGATGATGAAGTTTAGGCCGAGATTAAGACGAATATTGACGATTATATGCCTGCTGGTTACGGTGGGCATATTGTGTATACAAAATTCCATAGTTGTACATGCGGCGGAGCAGCATCAGACAGGAGATACCGATGTCTCTACAACGCAGAACCCTCCGGGTACCGCAGAGAATCCGGAGGACCTGGTCAATTTCAATACGGGGAATATCTTCAGTATCACCTATAATGAGGTAAACGGTCAGGTAAACGGTGCGTTACGAATCCTGATTACGCTGACACTGATTGCCCTTGCTCCGACCATTATCATCATGATGACATCCTTTACCAGGATTATCGTCGTGTTACACTTTACCAGAGCGGCATTGAATACGCAGACGGCACCTCCTAATCAGATCCTGATCGGGCTGGCTCTTATCCTGACCTTTTTTATTATGGAGCCTACGATCGAGCAGATCAATACCCAGGCAGTCAAACCCTTTGAAGCCGGTGAGATCACCCAGGAGGAGGCATTAGAGGTCGGTGTACAGCCATTACGGGAATTCATGTATCCGCAGACCCAGGTAAAGGATGTACAGCTGTTCATGGATATCGCGGGGAAAAAGTGGGACGGTAAAAACGAATCCATTCCGTTCTCAGTGCTTTTGCCCAGTTTTATGATCAGTGAACTCAGAATTGCTTTCTGGATCGGGTTTATGATTTATATCCCCTTCATTGTGATTGACATGGTTGTGGCTTCGACCCTCATGAGTATGGGTATGATGATGTTGCCGCCCACAACCATTTCCATGCCGTTTAAGATTCTGCTGTTTGTTCTGGCTGATGGATGGAATCTTATTATCGGGCAACTGGTTAAAACGTTTTTTGTAAGGTGAGGAGGTTGATTAGATGACAGTAGAAGCTGTGGCGGAGATTGCAAGAGATGCCTTATATCTGATCATTAAGGTTTCGCTTCCTGTCCTCCTGGTGTCACTGGTGATCGGACTGGCAATCAGTATTTTCCAGACTGTGACCTCCATTCAGGAACAGACACTTACCTTTGTACCGAAGATTATTTGTGTGTTTTTGTCGTTGATTTTGTTTGGACAGTGGATGATGAACAGCATGGTGAATTTCATGGTTGAGCTATGGTCATCCTTTAGTGTCTACGTTCATAGATAGGAATGGAAAAGTATGGTTGATTTGTCGTTTTCCATTTATGATCTGGAATATTTTCTTTTGATATTTACGAGGGTGTCCTGCTTCGTTTTTATCGCCCCCTTTTTCAGTATGAACAGTGTTCCGGCCCGCATCAGAATCGGTATCAGCTTTTTTACGGCCATGCTTTTATATCAGGCGCTGTCACCGGCTGATATTATTGTATACGGCACGGTGATGGAATACGCATTGATTGTGATGAAAGAGGCGATTACGGGGTTACTGATCGGCTTTTCGGCAACTATGTGCACTTCCATCGTGAACTTTGCCGGTTCCGTAGCTGATATGGAAACGGGTTTATCCATGGTTACCCTGCTGGATCCGACAACGCGGGAAAATACAAGTATCACAGGTGTTTTCTTTCAATATGTATTGATGCTGATGATGATAGCCACAGGTATGTACCGGTACCTCTTTGGGGCATTGGCTGACACCTTTACCTTGATCCCGGTGAATGGGGCGGTATTTCATTCAGACCGGCTGTTGAATTCCATACTGTTATTTCTGGGAGAATATATTCTCATCGGGTTTCGTATCGTATTGCCGGTATTTTGTGTGATTTTGCTTTTGAATGCAGTGCTGGGTATCCTGGCCAAGGTGGCTCCTCAGATGAATATGTTTTCGGTAGGTATTCAGCTGAAGATCCTGACCGGTTTGGGAGTCCTTTTCTTTACGGCAGGCTTGTTACCCGGAACGGCTGATTTTATATTTGAGAAGATGAAAGAGATGATGATTGCCTTTGTGGGAGCAATGCAATGATTCGATATGACCTGCAATTCTTTGCAAAAGAAGGTATGGGTGGCGAGAAGACAGAGCCCGCTACCAGTAAAAAGTTAGATGATGCCCGCAAAGAAGGGCAGGTGGCCAAAAGCCGTGAGATTGCAAACGGACTTGGATTACTTGCTCTCTTTCTGATTTTAAAATTCTGGGTTGGACACATTGGCGAACAGCTGCTGGGCGTTTTTCAGATTGTCTATAACCGGATTCCGGATCTGACGGTATATCCGAATGGGTTTATGCCCGAGGCAAGCGTGATGTCCTTGTTTGGACTGATGCTCAAACAGGTTTTGCTGATCCTGGCACCGATACTTATCATCGGTTTTTTGGTGGCATTTCTCAGCGATTTGGTACAGGTAAAGTGGAAGCCCACGACGAAGCCGCTGAAACCTAAGTTCAGCAAGTTGAATCCCATCAGTGGGTTCAAGAAGATTTTCTCTGTCAATTCCCTGGTGGAATTGGTGAAGTCTGTTTTGAAGATAGGGTTGATCGTCTATGTTTGCTTTTCCTACCTGAAGGAAAGATGGCTCCTGCTTTTTAACCTGTATGACATGTCTTTGATGCAGGCCATAGGACTTGCGGCAGAGACAATGACCGATCTGGGAATACGGATTTCGGCCTTATATATGGTTATAGCGCTGGGTGACTATATTTATCAGAGAGTCAAATTCAGCAATGATATGAAGATGACCAAACAGGAAATCAAAGAGGAATTCAAACAAATGGAAGGAGATCCTCAGATCAAGGGGCAGATCAGGGCCAAGATGAGAGAGGCTTCCAGAAGACGTATGATGCAGGATCTGCCCAAGGCAGATGTGGTCATCACCAACCCTACACACTACGCTGTGGCGATTCAATACGATCCCGAGATTGCAGACGCTCCCGTGGTGATCGCGAAGGGTGAAGATTACATGGCGGCCAGGATTAAGGAGGTAGCCAGAGAGAATCAGATTGAGATAGTGGAGAACAAACCACTTGCCCGTATGCTGTATGCCAACGTGGACATCGGACAGGCGGTACCGCCGGAGCTGTATCAGGCGGTGGCGGAGGTTCTCGCGTTTGTTTATCATTTGCAGGGAAAAATATAACAAATATCACGAATAAAAAAGACAAAAGGCAGAGAAAGGAGGAAGAGCAATGAATGCAAGAATGGCAAAGACAGATACCATTGTAGCTATATATATCCTTGTGGCATTTATTATGCTCATCGTTCCTCTTCCCGCTGCTCTGCTGGATGTTTTCATGGCGTTTAACATTGCCGTCAGCTTTACCATTCTGTTTACCTGTATGTTTTCCAAGGAAGTGCTGGATTTGTCGTACTTCCCGACGATTCTGCTTTTTACCACGATATTCAGGATTGCCATGAATGTCTCTTCCACCAGATTGATCCTTTCCACCGGAGATTCCGGCAATGTGGTTAAGACCTTCGGAGAATTCGTGGGCGGCGGCGACCTGATTATCGGTGCCATTGTTTTTATCATATTAATCATGATACAGTTTCTGGTCATCAACAAAGGTTCCGAGCGTGTGGCTGAGGTAACGGCCAGGTTCACACTGGATGCCATGCCCGGTAAGCAGATGGCGATTGATGCGGATCTGAATACGGGAGCTATCGATGACAAGGAAGCAAAGGCACGCAGGGATAAGATTCAGCAGGAGTCCAGCTTCTTCGGTTCCATGGACGGTGCCGTAAAATACGTCAAGGGAGATGCCGTGGCGGGCTTGCTGCTGACAGTGATCAATCTGGTAGGCGGTGTTGCCATGGGTATGCTCCGCAGGGGAACAGATATCGGCAGAGCTCTGGAAGATTACGGTATTCTTACCATAGGTGACGGACTGGTAAGCCAGATTCCTTCCCTGCTTATTTCCCTTTCCACAGGTATCCTGGTCACAAAGGGAAGCAAGGAGGCAGATTTCGGCCCTGCGATTATAAGGCAGCTGTTCGGCGTCCCGAAGGTTATGTACCTTGTTGGGGCGACTTTGTCGTTTCTCGGTATTGTCACAGAACTGAACACAATTCTTTTTGTGGGACTGGGTATGCTGTTTGTGGTAGGAGGCAGACTGATTGCAGGCAATCTTGAGACTGCCGGAATTGAACAGGAGGTTGATGCGGAGGAAGCTGCCGCAGAGGAGATTCGCCAGCCTGAGAATGTCAACAGCCTTCTTCAGGTAGACCCCATCGAGCTGGAGTTTGGCTATGGCATCATCCCTCTGGCTGATGTGAATCAGGGCGGTGATCTGTTAGACCGTGTGGTTATGATCCGACGCCAGATTGCGTTGGAACTTGGTACGGTAGTACCCATTATTCGTCTGAGAGATAATATTCAGTTGAACCCGAACCAGTATATTATCAAGATTAAAGGTATTCAGGTCAGTGAGGGTGAGATTTTGTTCGACCACTATATGGCCATGAATCCCGGTTATGTGGAAGAGGAGATCACAGGTATTCCTACTTTTGAACCGTCCTTTCATCTGCCGGCAATCTGGATTACGGAGAGCCAGAGGGAGAGAGCGGAAAGCCTTGGTTACACGGTGGTGGATCCTCCTTCCATCATTGCAACGCATCTGACCGAGATTATCAGACAATACATCTCTGAACTGCTGACCAGACAGGATGTTCAGAATCTGGTAAACAATATGAAGGAGACCAATCCTTCCCTGGTAGAGGAATTGGTACCGAAGCTTTTGGGCATCGGAGAGATACAGAAGGTTTTGCAGAATCTGTTAAAGGAGGGTATTTCCATAAGAGACCTGTTGACGATTATGGAAACTCTTGCAGACTATGCCCCAACCACGAGGGATGCGGACATATTGACCGAGTATGTGAGACAGAGCCTGAAACGGGCCATATCTACCAAGTTTTTTCCTTCTCATGAAACAACCAGCGTTGTGACGTTGGATCCGAAGATCGAACAGGAGATCATGGGAAGTGTGAAACAGACGGAGAACGGAGCTTTTTTGAATATGGATCCTGCCAGGACCAGAGCCATTATGGATTCTTTGACAAAAGAGGTTCAGAAACTTGAAAATCTGGGTAAGATGCCCATCATAATCACATCGCCTATTGTTCGCGTGTATTTCAAGCGATTAACGGAAGATTATTTCAAGGATCTTGTGGTAGTGTCATACAACGAAGTGGAAAATAATGTAGAATTACAGTCTGTAGGGATGGTGACAGCATAATGGTTATCAAGAAGTTTACAGGTAGAACAGAAAATGAAGCCGTGGAACTGGCGAAAAAGGAACTTGGCAATGGCATTGTCATCATGAATGTCCGAATTGTTAAGAAAAAGGGGATTTCCGGATGGCTGGGGGCAAAGCTGACAGAGGTTACGGTTGCCTTGGAGGAAGAAGGAGATACCCTGAAGTCTGCACACCGGGAGACTACGACCAAAACGTCTTCTGAGTCAGTAAAGTCGGGAGAAGCCGGGAGAATGACACATAATACCGTCAATGTCATGAGTGAAAGCTCACAAAATATCGAGAAGAAGCTGGATAGTCTGCAGACTTTGCTTGTGGACCGCTTCAAACAGCAGGAGGAAAAACAGGAGCAGCTAAACAGGGAAGAAGCGACGGAAGAAGAGAATGGCAAGGAAAAAGAAAGTGCTGAGGAGACGGGAGAACAGGAAAAATTCATTCGTTTGCTTTACAATACCATGTTGGAAAATGAGGTGGATGAAAAATATGCCAATCAGATCATTGATGATGTGGAGAAGATAAAAAAGCCCAATCTTCCGTTCGATTACATCCTGGCGAATGTCTATCAGAAAATGGTGTTGAAATTTGGCAGGGCAGAAGGAATCGCTCCCGCAGAAAAAGGTCCCAGGGTATTATTGTTCATCGGTCCCACCGGAGTGGGTAAGACCACCACAATTGCCAAGATAGCAAGCCATTATTGTATGGAGGAGAAAAAAAAGGTCGCACTCCTGACAGCAGATACCTATCGAATAGCCGCAGCGGAGCAGCTCAGAACCTACGCCAATATTCTTGAAGTTCCCTTCAGGGTGCTTTATACCGCTGAGGAATTCAATTCCGCGATTGCTGATTTCAGCGATTATGATTATATTTTTGTGGACACCACGGGGCATTCTCATCGCAATGAGGAGCTCATGGATAAGATGAAAGAGCTTTTTGAGGCGGTGAAAAAGTATGGGGAGTGTCAGATTTTTCTGGTATTATCCGCTACCACAAAGTACAGGGATCTGCTGAAGATTGCATCAAATTATCGGGAGATTACGGAATATCAGCTGATATTTACGAAACTGGATGAGACAGCCACACTGGGGAATCTGTTGAATCTCAGATTGTATACGGACGCTCCCATCGCATATGTAACCTGTGGACAGAACGTTCCTGATGACATTGAACTTTTTAATCCACAGAAGACAGTAAAACAGTTGTTGAAGAAGAATTAAGGAGGTATTCATGGATCAGGCGAATCAGTTAAGAATTATTAAAGCCAGTCAGCAGACCAGACCCGTGGCCAGAGTGATTACCGTGACCAGCGGTAAAGGCGGTGTGGGTAAGTCCAATACTTCCATTAATTTAGCGATTCAGTTTCGAAAAATGGGGAAGAAGGTCATCATTCTTGACGCAGATTTCGGACTGGCAAACATTGAGATTATGTTTGGAGCGGTGCCGAAGCATAATCTGTGCGACTTGATTTATCAGGGGAAAAATATCAAAGATATCATTACCTGGGGACCCATGGATGTGGGATTTATTTCAGGGGGCAGCGGAATTGCCGGAATGTCCAATCTTAACAAAGACTATCTCACATATATCATTAAGAACCTTGTACAGCTTGACGCGATTGCGGATATTGTGATTGTGGATACCGGAGCAGGAATATCGGACGCAGTCCTTGAGTTTCTGGTGGCAAGCGGAGAGATTTTGCTGGTGACTACACCGGAGCCCACCTCGATTACGGATTCCTATTCCTTATTAAAGGCTTTGTACAGACATCCCAGATTTCAGCAAGATATGACAAAGGTAAGGATGCTTGCAAACAGAGTACAGAAAGAAGCAGAAGGGCAGATCCTGTTTAACAAGCTGAATGCGGTGGTGACCAGATACCTGAAGATACCGATGACATATCTGGGGTTTGTGCCGGATGACCCGCAGCTTTCCAAGGCGGTCATGCAACAGATGCCGGTATCGATTCAGAATCCGGGTGCAAAATCAACTGCAGCATACGAAAGAATTGCGTTGAGACTGTTGGGAAAAGAGGATGAGGAACGTCAGTCGAGGCGTGGAATGGCCGGCTTTTTCACACATATGGTGTTTAACAAAAAGCAATAAGAAACGGGGATTACAATGTTATCAAAATTTATTAAGTCCGGAGATAGAATAGATTTACAGGCTTTAGAGCGGATAGAAGGCGAAAGAGGCGAAAACGGTCACAGGGTTTATGCCAGCAGCGTGAGTGAGATCATATCTGAAGATACATTGGAAATCCTGATGCCAATGGAAAAGAGCAAGCTGATTCTGCTTCCGATAGACGGTAAATACAACCTGATTTTTTATGGCGAAAATGGACTTTATGAGTGTGACGCAAGGATAGTTGACCGCTACAAAAGCAACAATGTCTATATCCTTGTGGTAGAGCTTATCAGTAATCTGCGCAAGTATCAGCGAAGGGAATATTATCGGTTTAGCTGTGCCATTGAAATGACTTCCAGGGTTCTGGAGGCTTCCGAACTGGAAGCAATGGACAGGGGCGTGCTGAAGCCGGATATGCTGGAACACAGTGAACCGTTAAAGCGAAGTATCATTGTGGATATCAGCGGAGGAGGGCTGAGATTTCTTTCCACTCAGAAATACGAAAAGGACGATACTTTATATATCGGTTATCACCTGATGATTGGGGGGGAAAAGAAGAAGTTTGAAAGTACCGGGAAGGTTCTCAGTATCAGGAAATCAGAGAATCGCCCGGGTGTGTGGGAACATCGGGTCCAGTTCTGCCATATGGATGAAAAAGAAAGAGAACAAATCATAAAATATATATTTGAAGAAGAACGAAAGAGCAGACGCAAGGAGAGATTTGTCTGATGCCTAAAAAAATTCTGATAGTTGATGACTCTGCACTTATGAGAAGAGTACTTTGTGATATAATAGAAGAAGATCAGAGATTTCAAGTGGTCTCTATGGCTAATAATGGAGCAGAGGCATTTGAACTGCTGAAAACAAATCAGTATGATGCTGTGATTCTTGATGTTAACATGCCGAAGATGAGTGGTATAGATGTCCTGAAAGGATTGAAACAGAGCAGGATACCTGCAAGGGTCATGATGGTCAGTGTGGACACTTCAGACGGAGCGCAGATCACCATGGAGGCTTTGGAACTTGGGGCTTTCGATTTCATTCAGAAGCCGGTTAGTGCGTTCGGATGTAAAGCAGAAGAATTTCGAAAAGTATTTCTGGAGACTTTATATGCCGTAGCAAGCGCCGCTTTGCCCGTGTATGAACAGGATACAACGAAACCATCGGAGAAACCTCCGGTCGTTATCCCGGATAAGAATGTGAAGGCGATGAAACAGAGCGAAGGGAATATCATAGTGGCCATTGCCAGTTCCACAGGTGGTCCAAAGGCGCTACAGTCTGTGATTCCCGAACTCCCGGCGGATTTAGATGCTCCCGTGCTGTTGGTTCAGCATATGCCCAAGGGGTTTACCGTTTCTCTCGCGGAGAGATTGAACGAATTGAGCAAGCTGAAGGTCAAGGAAGCCCAGGAAGGAGAAGAACTTCAAAAGGGAACGGTATATGTTGCCATGGGTGGGTTGCATTTGAATGTGAAAAGCCAGGGAGGAAAATATACCATACATTATACCGACGAACCCAACCGGGAAGGTGTTAAGCCATGTGCCAATTACATGTATGAATCTTTACGGGAGACCGGGTACGATAAAGTGGTGTGTGCAGTCCTGACCGGAATGGGGGCTGACGGTATGGAAGGAATTCGGAATCTGAAGAAGAAAAAACCGATTCACGTGATTGCGCAGGATGAAGGAAGCTGTACGGTATATGGCATGCCAAAAGCGATAGCAAATGCCGGTTTGGCAGATCAGATTGTTCCGCTGGAACAGATAGCCAGGGAAATTGTTATGAATGTAGGTATTATAGGATAGAGTAAAAGAAAGGGATGGGGAAAGGTATGGATGTAAGTCAATATCTAGAGATTTTCCTTGATGAAACCAAGGAGCATTTACAGAATCTGAACACGCGGATTCTTGAACTGGAGGCTGATCCTGAGGGGACAGACACAATCAACGAGATTTTCCGTGCGGCGCATTCGTTGAAAGGAATGGCCGGAACCATGGGGTATAAGAGAATGCAGAATCTGACCCATGATATGGAAAATGTGTTTTCTGAGGTTCGAAACGGCACTATCAAAGTGAAACCTGAAATGATCGACGTGCTCTTTCAGTGTCTGGACGCTTTGGAAGGTTATACTGAGAATATTCAGAATTCCGCAGATGAAGGAACCAATGATAATGAAGTGCTGATCAAGGCTCTCAATGATATCATGAAGAACAAAAACGGAGATTCAGCTGTTGCAACAGATGCAGCAGATACCTCGAACAAGTCTTCTGCAGCAGGTGCAGTTTCTTCTTCCGGTGATATTGCGGTTAAATGGGATGGCATTTCTCTTGACGATTCCCAGGTAAGTGTTATAAAAGCTGCGAAAACCCAGGGAAAAAATGTCTACGGAATCAATGTACTGATTCAGGAGAACTGCATTTTGAAAGCCGCCAGAGCGTTTCTTGTATTTAAAGCAGTGGAGGAACTGGCTGAGATTATCGTATCCGATCCCAGTGCACAGGATGTTGAGGATGAGAAATTTGACAGAGATTTTACACTGATCGTTATTTCTGACGGAAGCCTGGAGGCTGTAATCAAAGCTGCTGAAGGCGTTTCGGAGATAGAAAAGGTTGTAGGTGCTCCTATTGTACTTGAAAATAATGTGCATTACAAAGAGATGGCAGTAGTTGAAACAGAGGAGCCGAAGGAAGAAAAGCAGAGTTCGCCGAAAGCAGATGTGGCAGCGGCAGGAGCGGCGCCCGCACCTGCCAAGAATGAGACGAAGAAACAGACACTTGCGAAGCCGGTAGTAAACAGAACCGTTCGTGTAGATATTGAGAAATTGGATTCCCTGATGAATCTTGTGAGCGAGCTGATTATCGCAAAGAACTCTCTTGTCTCGGTTTCCAGCCAGGAACAGCAGGTTAACACCAATACCGCTTTCAACGAACAGATTGAATACATAGAGCAGGTTACTACGAACCTTCATGAATCTGTTATGAAAGTACGAATGGTTCCGATTGAGAGCGTGGTGAACAAGTTCCCCAGAATGATTCGTGATCTTTCCAAGAAACTGGACAAGAAGATGGAATTGTATATGTCCGGTGAGGAGACAGAGCTGGATAGAACGGTAGTAGATGAGATCGGTGATCCTCTGATGCATTTGTTGAGAAATGCTGCTGACCACGGTCTGGAATCCGCCGAGGTGCGAGCACAGAGAGGCAAGCCCGCCGTAGGTTCTATTTTTCTGGATGCATACCAGGACGGCAACAATGTCGTAATCGAAGTAAGAGACGACGGAAACGGTATCGATGTTGAAGCTGTAAAGAAGAAGGCAATCGAGAGGGGAAGTATTACGGCAGAACAAGCTGTTACCATGACTGACAAGGAGATTATCAATCTTTTGTTCCTTCCCAGCTTTTCCACCGCACAGAAGGTTACGGATGTGTCCGGCAGAGGCGTGGGACTGGATGTGGTTAAGTCGAAGATAGAGTCTCTTAGCGGTGAAGTGGAGGTCAAATCGAAGCTGGGTGAAGGAAGTACCTGGACCATCAGACTTCCCCTGACACTGGCTATCATTCAGGCACTGATGGTAGTTGTGGGAGATGAGAAATACGCGATTTCACTTGGCTCCATACAGACCCTGGAGAATATTCCGCCTCAGGATGTTAAGCTTGTTCAAAACAGAGAAGTGATCAATCTGCGAGGGACGGTTATTCCGTTGATTCGACTGGGAGATGTACTGGATATTGAGAACCGTAAATCCAAAGAGGAAGATTTGATTGTTGTCATTGTGAAGAAGGGTGATAAGAGAGCCGGTCTGGTGATTGACGAGTTGATCGGACAACAGGAAATCGTTATCAAGACTTTGGGCAGATATATCAAACAATGCAAGTTCATCAGTGGTGCAACTATCCTGGGTGACGGCGAGATCGCTCTGATCCTGGATACAAATGCATTGATTTAGCGAAGGGGGAACAGGAAATGGAGCTTAGTACAAATACAGAGACCGGTCTGGCTGTAAAAGAAGATAATAGTTCAATAGAAACAGCTCAGTACATTGTCCTTCGGCTGGGGGAGGAACAATACGGAATTAATATTCAAAGTATAGATAATATTGTCAGAATGCAGACCATTACAAGAATTCCCAAAATGCCGGATTATCTTTTGGGAGTCATCAACATGCGTGGTGAAGTTATTCCCGTGGTGAGCATGCGACTGAAGATGGGACTGGATAAGGGTGAGATTACAAAACAGACCAGAATTATCGTGTTAAAGCTGGAACAGGAAGGTAATGTGGGATTTTTGGTGGACGAAGTAAAGGAGGTAGTAACACTTACTTCGAATGAAATAGAGAGTCTTACATACCAGTCTCAGGAAGAAAAATCAGGACTGATCAGCGCTGTCGGAAAACATAACGGTGAGCTTATCTCATTGGTTGACCTGAATGCTGTTTCGTTAGAGGGCAATTAATTAACAAAGGAGAAAATCCATGGCAGAATTAAGCTTAGAACAGGTTACAGAGCAATATTACGATGTCCTGAGGGAAATCGGTAACATTGGTGCCGGAAATGCAATGACGGCACTGTCTCAATTGATTCAGTGTAAAGTAGATATGAAGGTTCCCAGAGTCAGACTGCTTGAATTCCGGGAAGTGGGGGATATGATAGGCGGTGAGGAGCAGATCATGGTTGGAGTGTTCCTTGGCGTGGAAGGTGATATTTCCGGCAGTATGATGTTTATGGTGGAAGAAGCCAGTGCGAGACATCTGATCCAGAAGATTACTATGGGAATGTTACCTGCGGGAAGCGAGTTTGAGGAGATGGGATTATCAGCGATGAAGGAAGTCGGTAATATCATTACCGGTGCTTATCTGAATTCCCTGTCGACACTGACCAATCTAAAGATTTATCCGACCCCTCCGGCGCTGACAGTGGATATGGCAGGTGCGATTTTAAGTGTACCGGCGATTCAGTTTGGCGTGCTGGGGGATAAGATATTGATGATTGAGTCCCAGTTTTACGATGAAATCGAATTGGACGGGTATTTTATTCTGATTCCCGATATGGAATCCTATGCAAAGATACTAGGAGCATTGGGAATGCCGGTATTCTGAAGTACGATACACTGATAACATGAGAAATGAGAATGAATCATGAGTGAGATTATTAAAGTTGGAATGGCAGATTTAAAAACCTGCATCAGTCCCAATGGTATAACGACCCTGGGACTTGGCTCGTGTGTCGGAATTGCAATCAGAGATCCACAGACAAAAATCGGAGGTCTGGCACATATTATGCTGCCGGACAGCACAGCAATCAAGAACAGTCAGCAAAATATTGCAAAGTTTGCCGATACGGGCATTGAAGAACTTGTCAGACAAATGGAAAGATTGGGTGCAATGCGTAGCCGGATGGTGGCTAAGATTGCGGGTGGTGCTACCATGTTCAATTTTCAGGGAAGCGGTACCCTGGGACAGGTAGGAGAGCGAAATGTGGAAGCTACCAAAGTGAAGCTGAGAGAATTAAGGATTCCCATTCTGTCAGAAGACACAGGGGCTAATTTCGGGCGAACCGTTATATTCTACCCGGAGACCGGAGATTTCATTATCCGTGCGGTAGGTAAGCCTGAATATATTATCTGACAGAGGACAGGTATAAAATGAACAAAAAGAACTTTCCGATGGTTTTGATGCTCGTAGCGGGAGCGGTTACCTGTATCATAACCTTTTTGCAGAAGTTTTCTATTTTAAAGAAGGTGACGTTGCTCTTTTTTGTAATGCTTCTGTTTTATGTTCTGGGATGCATACTGGTATGGACTCTGAGCTATTTTGAGGAACAGAACGAGAAAAAACAAAACGAAGAAGGCATGGTAATCGAAAAAGAGGCACAGGAATCCGATACGGATAAGGTAAGCCCGAGGTAACGGGAAAGGAGCGGCAGTTTTATGGATGAAGCAGGAAGAAAAAAACTGTTGGAAGAGTATGCTAAAGCAAAAACTCCCGAGATAAGGGAAAAAATCATACTGGAATATGCTCCGCTTGTGAAGGTGGTTGCCGGAAGACTGAGTATGTATCTGGGATATAATGTGGAATATGAAGATTTGGTGAGCTATGGCATCTTTGGTCTGATTGATGCGATAGATAAGTTTGATTGTTTCAAGGAGGTTAAGTTTGAAACGTATGCAAGCCTCAGAATCAGGGGAGCCATTTTAGACCAGATTCGCAAGATGGATTGGATTCCAAGAACCATCAGACAAAGACAAAAGAAGATTGATACGGTGATTCGTGAGATAGAACAGAATACCGGCCGCACAGCGACTGATGAAGAGATTGCTGAAGGACTGGGCATTTCAGAGGATGAGTACATGGAATGGCAGTCCCAGATGAAGGTCACCGGAGTGGTTTCACTGAATGAATATATGGAACAGGGAAGCGATGTGTCTCAAGAGGCCGGGAAACATACAGCCTCCAGATTCGAAGCACCGGAAGAACATGTGGAAAAAGAGGAGCTGACCAGGGTGCTTGGGGAAGCGTTGCAGCTTTTGACAGAGAAGGAACAGAAAGTGATTACGCTTTATTATTACGAGGAGCTTACGCTGAAGGAAATAAGTAGTGTTCTGGAGGTATCGGAATCCAGAGTCTCTCAGCTTCATACAAGGGCATTGCAGAAGATGAAGACGAAGATGGGAGCATACATGGGTATTTTGTCAGATAATTAGTCAAATGACTCGTCGGAAGACCAGTCAGATCATTGGTCAGGTGGGGTAAAATGAAAAACGGTTTTTTTCAATTGGTGAGTCAAAATGATAAATACGGATTGGCAATCTACCGGGCAGGCGAGGGCGGGGAACCGGTAAAGCTTGAGGAGATCAAAACATACCTGAGCGGATTTGGTCTCTCTTATGATGTGAAGAAGCTGGAAGCTATTGTTCTGGGAGATGGGGATGGCTTTTGTGCTCTTGGCATCGGCAAGTGTCCGGAGATACCTGAGACCTACAATCTGTCTGTCTCAGACGACAAGATGAAGGTAACAGTTCGTTTTATTGCAGCTTCGGAGACCGGAAAACGAATGACTTTTGCGGATTTCCTTAAGGATCTGCGTTTTCGCAATATTATTTTTGGTATCCGTGAAGAGGAGCTAAAGAAGCATTTTGAATCAGAAGGAGTTTATTGTACGGAAGTTGTGGTTGCGGAAGGCAAGGATGCCGTACAGGGGTATGATGCCAGGATAGAGTATTATTTTGACACGGATATGCATAAGCGTCCCCTGATGAGAGAAGACGGAAGTGTGGATTATTTCCAGATGACCACCATTCATCAATGTAAGAAGGGAGAATTACTGGCCAGAATCATTCCCGAAGATCCCGGGGAAACAGGCTACAATGTTTTTGGACAACCCATTGTACCCAGGGATGTGAAGCGGCAGACACTCAAATACGGAAGAAATATTGAACTCTCAGAAGACAGAAGAGAGATACGTTCCATGGTCGACGGACATGTATCTCTTGTGGAGGATAAGGTCTTTGTCTCCAGCATCTTCCAGGTGAAAAATGTGGACGTTTCCACCGGAAATATTGATTTTGAAGGCAGCATAGAGATAGAAGGATATGTTGCGGAGAATTTTGAAGTAAAGGCCGGTGGGGATGTTATTGTAAATGGTCTTGTAGAAGGGGCTAAAATCACGGCAGGAGGCAACATTATCATTGCCAAGGGTATGAATGGTATGGGTAAGGGCTTCCTCAAGGCAGGCAGGGATGTGGTAGTGAAGTTCTTAGAGAATGCCAGGGTTGTTGCCGGGGGCTATGTACAGACCGAGGCAATCATGCACAGCCATATTTCCGCAGGAGCAGATGTCAGGGTGGAAGGCCGGAGAGGTGTCATTGTAGGCGGTCATGTACAGGCGGCTCAGGGAGTGTCAGCGAGGACGATAGGAGCTAACATGGGTGCTTCCACGATTCTGGAAGTAGGAGTGAATCCTCTGATTAAGGAGCAGGTAGTAAGACTGCAGAAGGGAATAGAAGAAAACGAAAAGACCATAAAGGACGCCAGAGTGATATTGGAGAACTTTACGGAGAAGCTCAAGAAGGGCGTTAAGTTCACCGAGAGCCAGGTGAAGTACATGAAAACGGTGGCTCAGATGATTGAAGATAAGACGGCGGAAGCCGGCAGATTGAATGAGAAGCTGAATCGGTTTCGCAGCGTGATGGAAACCCAGAAAAGCGCTGAAGTTGTTGTGATGGATATTATTTATCCGGGTACTACAATTATTATTGGAGATGCAATCAAAACGATTCAGACGGAATACCATTATTGCAAGTTTGTAAAGGAGAAGGGCGAAGTCTGTATGGCAGCTATGTAGATATTTGCCTGATAAGAAAACTATGGCATTTGGTGCAATCGAATTAACAACAATATCAAGATCCCAGGACTATTCTTCCATAAAACAAAACGAAGACAACAAAGCTGCCCTGAGCCAGGCAAACGGGCAGATTCAGGTTGAAAAGAATGAGAACCGAAAGAACCGGGAGATTCACAGCAGTGATAACGCACAGTGGCATAGGGATCAGCATGATGCCAGAGAAAAGGGCAGGAATGAATACAATGGGGATGGCGGTGCAAAAAGGGAGAAACAAAAAGAAGAACGTGTTGTTGTAAAGGGACGCACCGGGTTTGATATCAGGATTTAAGCGAGAGTAGTAACGGATGGAGATTATGGAGATTGTCCTGTTGGTAGCAGGAGGGATTATTTTTATATTGAGCTTTTTCATTCCTGAGAGAAAGACGGGGAGCTCCGTTCAGACGAAGGAAGCAGCCAGGGAAGAGATATCGAGCCTGGTTGCGGACGAAATGGACAAGGTTCGAAGTCATGTCGACGAAGTAGTGGATGAAGCTGTGAATTATGCAATGGAAAAGACAGAACGGTCTCTGGAACGTCTGTCAAATGAAAAGATTATGGCGGTCAGTGAGTATTCGGATACCGTACTGTCGGAGATACACAAAAACCACGAGGAAGCGATATTTCTCTATGACATGCTTAACAGCAAGCATACGAACCTTAAAAATACGGTTTCCGAAGTCAACAAGACTGTAAAAGAGGCAGAAGAAGCGGTGACGGGGCTTCAGAGAATGGCACCGCAACTTAGGGAAGATGACGGGATGATGCAGGAGGCAGAGAAAGCATCCGAGTCCGGCAGAAAGAGTATTGAAAATACAGGAATGGAGAGAAAAACAGAAAGCTCCTTTTCCGATACCGACAGTATTATACCGGAAACAGACGCAGAGAGACGAAATAGTAACCGGAGGATACTGGAATTGCATAACCGGGGCAAATCCGATGTTGTGATCGCAAGAGAGCTGGGACTTGGTGTTGGGGAAGTGAAACTGGTTATTGATCTGTTCCGGAATCAACAGAAATGAGGCATCAATTGAAATTAAAATATTACTTGAGAGGGCTGGGAATCGGAATTGTTGTTACAGCCCTTTTAATGGGATTTGCGACAAGAGAACGTCTGCCACTGACAGACGCTGAGATAAAAGCGAGGGCCAAGGCGCTGGGAATGGTGGAAAGTGATTCCGTACAGCTTTCGGATATTCGACAGCCGGGCAGTACACAGTCTGACCGGGATACTCCAGAGAATCAGGAACCGGAAGAGAGCAGAGAACCGGAAGAAAGCAAAGAACCGGAAGAGAGCAGAGAACCGGAAGGAAGCAAAGAACCGGAAGAGAGCAGAGAACCGGAAGGAAGCAAAGAACCGGAAGAGAGTCAGAGTACAAATCCTTCAGAAGAAGAATCATATGTAACCATAGTGGTAAATAAGGGTTATAGTTCAGATACCGTCAGCCGTATTCTGGCGGAGGCGGGGTTGGTTGAGGATGCCGGCGCATTTGACAGATATCTTGTCAATGCCGGCTATGCAACGAGGATTCGGATTGGAACATACAGGATTTTGATGGGTACTTCCCGGGAACGGATTGCCCAAATAATCATCGGAGCGGAATAAACCCATAGGATGACATCGCTGCGAAAATGAAAAAGAAAATGCAAAAGATAACGCAAAAAGTCAGAAAACCCCTTGTCATAGGGGTTTTCTTATGCTATAATCCGAATGTTGTGAAAAAAACACGCATTCCGATTCGATGAGGGTTCTTTGCCCGGAAGTGTCTTGGTTTGTTGAATGGCTGAGACAGTTCGGTGCAGAGTGTTTATCGGAGCTAACCGTGGGAATAACGCAGCCCGGGGCAGAAAAGGAATAGCGGAAGTAAAAACCATACGGAGGTAGAAAAAATGAGCGTTATTTCAATGAAGCAGTTACTTGAAGCAGGTGTACATTTCGGACACCAGACCAGAAGATGGAACCCTAAGATGGCTCCTTACATCTTCACAGAGAGAAACGGTATCCACATCATCGACCTTCAGAAGTCTGTAGGAAAGGTTGACGAGGCGTACAGAGCAATTTCTGAGATCGCTGCACAGGGTGGAACCATCCTTTTTGTCGGCACCAAGAAGCAGGCTCAGGACGCTGTTAAGACTGAGGCTGAGCGTTGCGGTATGTACTATGTAAATGAGAGATGGCTGGGCGGTATGCTTACCAACTTCAAGACCATTCAGTCCCGTATCGCAAGACTTCGTGCAATCGAGAAGATGTCTGAGGACGGAACCTTTGATGTACTTCCCAAGAAGGAAGTTATCGAGCTTAGAAAAGAGTGGGATAAGCTTGAGAAGAACCTGGGCGGAATCAAGAATATGACCAGAATCCCCGATGCTATTTTTGTAGTTGACCCTAAGAAGGAGAAGATCTGTGTTCAGGAGGCTCATTCTCTCGGAATTACTCTGATCGGTATCGGCGATACCAACTGTGATCCTGAAGAGCTTGACTACATCATCCCCGGCAATGACGATGCTATCAGAGCCGTAAAGCTCATCGTTGCAAAGATGGCTGATGCTGTTATCGAAGCAAACCAGGGTGAAGCTGTTTACACCGCTGAGGATGTTGAGACTGAAGCAAGCGATATCGAAGAGGTTGCTGAGGCTGAAGAGTAAAGGAGGATATTTTTAATGGCTAATATTACCGCATCTATGGTTAAAGAGCTGCGCGAGATGACCGGCGCAGGTATGATGGATTGTAAGAAGGCTCTGGCTGAAACCGACGGCGATATGGATGCAGCCGTTGATGTGCTGAGGAAATCAGGTGCAGCCAAGATGGAGAAGAAGGCCAGCCGTATCGCAGCAGAAGGTGTTGCAAAGGTGGCTGTTTCCGACAATACAGCAGTTGTTGTAGAGGTTAACTCCGAGACCGACTTCGTTGCTAAGAATGAAACTTTCCAGGAGTTCGTACAGACCGTGGCAGATAAGGCACTCACTGTAGCAGCTGAAGAAGCAGGAGACGGAGAGGATGTATGCGCTATCCTTGATATGAAATCTCAGCTGGAAGAAAAGACCATGACTATCGGTGAAAAGCTTTCTATCAGAAGATTCAAGAAAGTTACCGGTGATTGTGTTGCTACTTATATTCACGGTGGCGGGAGAATCGGTGTCCTTGTAGCGGCTGATGGCGCAAGCGACGCAGCAGCTACAGAAGCATTGACTAATGTTGCAATGCAGGTTGCAGCTATGAACCCTCAGTATATCAGCAGAAACGATATTTCCGCTGATGAGCTGGCTAAGCTGAGAGATATCACTCTGGAGAGTGCATTGAACGATCCCTTCTCTCTTCCCAAGCCTATCTTGCAGAAGCTGATTGACAAGGCAGTAGATGGTTCCGTATGGAGTGCAGAAGATATTGCTATCTACAACGAGAAGAAGAGCAACATGAACTATCTGCCCAACTTCCTTTCCAACGAAGCAAAAAATGCACTGGCTCAGCTTGCCATGGAAGACAAGGCTGCTATTGCAGCAGATAAGATCTTTACCGGTCTTGTTGAGGGCCGCGTATCCAAGCAGTTGAAGGAGATTTGCCTGCTTGACCAGACTTATGTTAAGGCTGAAGACGGTAAGCAGTCTGTAGCTCAGTATCTTGCATCAGTTAACAAGAGTCTTGTTGTTACCAGAATGGTGCGTTTCGAGGTTGGTGAAGGCATGGAGAAGAAGCAGGAGAATTTCGCAGACGAAGTAAAGGCTCAGATGGCCGGAAAATAGTTCCTGAATCTCTTCTACGGATTTAAACATTCAAAGAGAATCAAAGGTGGATACTTTTGATTCTCTTTTTTGCCTTTTTATAGACAAGAAAATGAAACGCTGATATGATAAATAGAGATTGAATGCAAAAGAACCGGGATGAGGTACGGATTTTTGGAGGAAACACATGATTGGACTATATGTGGGATTACAGATTTTCGGAATTTTGATCATAGGGCTTGCACTGGCACTATTGTTGAACAACGACTGTTCCAGGGAACAGAAAATGATGATATTTTTTACGACAGGCGCTTTGATACAGAATGCGGCATATTTGCTTGAGATTAGCGCTGCTACGCCGGAAGTGGCTATTGCTGCTACCAAAATGGAATATTTGGGAAGCGGATTGATGCCTATCTTCTATTGTTGGTTTCTTTTTGCATACTGTTTTCGTAAACCGCCTAAAAAGCTCTTACTTTTCTGCACCATGATCAGTACGATCATCATAGGTCTTGTGTTTACCTGTGACATGCATAAATTGTACTATACCTCCATTGCATGGGAGACGGAGGGAGTATTCCCGCATCTGGTGCTTTCCTATGGACCTGCTTATTATGTATTTATGATCAGCAGCACTGTGATCCCGTATTCGCTCTCTGCCTATGTATTGCTTCGTTCCGTGATTAATGCCAGGACAAAAGCGGAGAGAAAATGCTTTGGGGGATTCTTTGTTTTGTCCTGTCTTCCTGTCGTGGCACTGATTTCATATGCTACAAAGTTGACAAAGGGTTATGACCCGACGCCCTTTGTATTCGGTATGACATTAGCTCTGGTAGTAATCTTTGTCTGGAGTAGAAGGAATTACGATTTTTATCGCATGGCGGCTGATATTGTCTTACATAACATGGATGACGGCATTGTTGTGTTGAACGAAAAAAGGCAGCTGCTCAGTTATAACGAGGCTGCAGGGAAAATATTCACAGAGTTGGTATTTCAGGCAGCCGGAGACAGTATTGTGAATGTGGAAGATTTTCCGCAGAATATATTGGATGGAGATACGGATGGTGAGTTTGAATTAAATGGCAGATTCTATGAAGGACATGTGAAAAGATTGTCCGGTAACGGCAATAATAGAGGATATTTGTTTACTTTTATCGATAGGACCAAGACGAGAAACTATATTGAAGAAATCAAGTGTTTTCGGGAACAGGCCGAGAAAGCCAATCAGGCAAAGAGTGAATTCCTTGCCAACATGTCTCACGAGATCCGTACACCCATGAATGCCATTATGGGTCTCAGTGATTTGATCATGGAGGAGAGCAGAGGCAGGAAGGTATATTCCTATGCTTATGATATCAAGACTGCAGGCAGCAATCTGCTGTCCATTATCAATGATATTCTGGATCTTTCCAAGGTGGAAGCCGGTAAGATGGAGCTGGTTGTCAGAGATTACCACATTAAAAATATGGTTGACAGTGTGGTGAATATGATTGAGATATCCGCTTTCCAGAAGGGTCTGAGGGTATACAGCGATTATGACATGACGATGCCTTGTCAGTATCGCGGAGATGACGGAAGAATCAGACAAATACTGATTAACCTGATGAATAATGCAATGAAGTTTACCAAGGAAGGCTATGTAAAGGTGTCGGTTGCCGGTTCCGTCAGTCGGGAGGAGCCGGATACGGAATGGATAGTATTGCAGGTAAAGGATACCGGATGCGGCATAGAGGAGGAGAATCTTGATAAGATTTTTGAGGATTTCAAGCAGGTAGATTCCAAGCGGAATCGCAAAGTGGAAGGAACAGGGTTAGGATTGTCCATAACGAAGCGCCTTGTGGAACTGATGTCCGGAACAATTACTGTAGACAGTGTATATGGACAGGGAACCACATTCACGGTAACACTTCCGCAGAAAATAGTTGACAGACGCCCCCTGGGTGAGCAGCCGAAGCTGACTTTGGAGGAAAAGCCCGAATTGAAGCCGTTTATAACTGAGGGATATAAGGTCCTTCTGGTGGATGACAATCTGATTAACAGAAGAGTTGCCATCGGCTTTTTAAAGCGCTATAACTTTGAAATCACAGAGGCAGAAAGCGGTGCTGAGGCAATTGAGCTTGTAAAGAATCATAAATATCATATGATTTTTATGGATCATATGATGCCGGAGATGGACGGTGTAGAGGCAGTTGAAATCATTCGTTCCGAATGCGGTGAGAACGGAACCGAGCCGGTCATTGTGGCGCTTACCGCGAATGCCATGGAAGGAGTACGTGAAAAGTTCCTGCAGTGTGGATTCCAGGATTATATCTCCAAACCATTGGACAAGGATTATCTGAATGATGTTTTAAACAAATGGGTACCGGAAAGCTTTCGCAGAACGACGTCCGGCACGGGAGAGCCTGATGAGGCAAAGTCTCAATCGGCAACGGCAAAAATGGAAACCGATAATGACACGGCAATCGAAATGTCAAAAATCAACATAACAGGAATTGATATCGGTGAGGCTATAAAACATCATACCGGAGAACTAAAGGATTATTTGGAACTTCTGAAACTGTATTGTATGGATGGAAAGAGAAAATGTCCATTGATGAAAGAAATGGTCGTAAAGGAGGACTACGACAATTACCGTATTGAAGTTCATGGACTAAAGAGTGCTTCCGCGAATATCGGTGCCATGGAGTTGTCGGTGAAAGCGAAAGATATGGAAGCAGCTGTGCGCAGGAAGGATGGAAAATACATCGCCATGTATTCCGATGAGCTTCTTGCCAGCTATGAAGACCAGATGAGTTATATTTCGGAGTATCTGAACAGGGCAGAAGGGAATGACAATGAGGGAGCAGGAGAGGAAATTGACGTCGAAGTTCTAAAAAATGGTATTGGGGAAGCACTTGATTCCATGGTACATTTACGTGCGCGAGATTGTTCCAAAAAGGTTGACGAATTGTTAACCTACCGCATAACTCCTGCGGTGAAGCGGAAGTTACAGGAAATCAAGGATCTGCTGCTAATGTACGAAGACATTAAGGCGGAGGAGCTGTTGAGGCAGGTTTATGACGAACTTAACGGAACATCTGCTTAATATGCTAATCAAGAGTCAGAACCCATCCGTCGAACCAGCGAAGATAGCGGCTTACGTAATCTGCATCGACAGCTTGTCCGGATAACACAGGATAGAAAAGAAGAAACAGTCCGAATGCCGCAACTCCGTATACGACCAATACTATCTTAAATTGTCTGTGTGACATATGTTTCTTTAGGTTATACAGGCTATAAGCAATCATCAGTACCACAAAGACTGTACAGGGAAAATAATGGTAGATAAAGGCAATTCGTGACACGAAGAACCAGGGCAGATACTGCGCCAGATAGCCTATGCTCAGGAAGGCTGCAGTTCTGTCCTTTTTCTTTGCCGCCAGATAAAAACAATAAACGGAAGCAGGAATTCCAACCCACCAGACCAGAGGGTTGCCGAAGGCACTGATGCCTTCTCTCAGTCCACCGGACAGATAAGAGCCGGTGAGAATCCCGGAATAATACCATACAGGACGTTTCATGACAGGCCAGTCGTAACAGGGGGAGGAAAAAGAGTGTGTGGCGACTAAACCGGTATGATAATCTATCATGGTTTGCTGATTGTGCAGGCAACGTAGGATAAGGCTATCCTCTGAACCGTCTCTAAAGGGAAGGTAGGATACAAGATAGATTATCATTGGCAGTACCACAAAGACTCCTATGCAAAACACAAGCGTTTTCCATAAGCAGGGAAGGAAGCGAACCAGAATTTCCCGGTGAGGGATTCCGTTTGTTTCGCTCCCGGGATAGCATTTTGCGTAGCGATATTCCTGATATCTCCGGTACATGAGACCAAAGAACATGACGGACAATCCAAGCCCTGCGTAGAAACCTGTCCATTTGCATGCCACACCAAGTCCGAAACACAGACCGCAGGCGCCCAGCGGGAGAAAGGTCTTGGACAGTGCTGTGTCGTAAAAGCTCATTTGACAGTATCGATACATAAACAGATACATCAACAGAATAAAAAAAGTGACAAACACATCTATGGTTGCGATTCTGCTCTGCGTAAAGTGCATGAAATCAAAGGCGAACAGACAGCAGGTCAGAGCTGTCAGGGCGGTGTTGCCCGTCAGAAGCCTGGCAAAGAGATACATGACCGGAACCATCATAATTCCCAGAAAAGTACCTGCGATTCGCCAGCCAAAGGGTGTCATGCCAAAGAGAGAAATACCGGCGGATATTAGGATCTTGCCAAGAGGCGGGTGAGTATTCTCATAGGTTTGATAACCGTGCAGCATTTCGTAAGCAGAGCGACCGTGGTAGATTTCATCAAAATACATGCTGTTACGGAAGCTGAAGCGATCCGGATAAAGAGCCTGTTCGTCAAAGAGAGCAGGGTAGTCCGAAGCATTTGTCGGAAGCATAATAATACCTTCTTCATCTAAAAAGACAAGCTCCAGTAAGGTGGAATTCTCACTGCCGGCAGTCAGGCACAGAGTGCCGATACCGGAGGTATCCCCGTCGAAACCGGCCGCAGAACGGTCAATGGAAGGATTCCTGTTGACCATGGAAAGAATCATTGGCTCCAGATCCGTAGTCTGCCAGGTAAATACATTATCCAGAGTAATCCGATTGGAAACCATGGAAATCTCGGAACAGGAATCAGAAACTGCGATTTCATAGGACTGATGATGTTCCGGACCAATATAGTATGACATGCGGGCGGGAAGAGCGGGGTGACCATCCTTTTCAAAGGATAACTGAATGGTTTCCCCTGCCTTGAGGTCCATGGCACTCTGGGGAGCAACCATATCTCCAAGGTCATAAAGTGCAAAACAGCTGTAGAAAAGAGTGATGGCTACCAAGAGGAATGCGTCTTTTTTGGTAAGTCCGTGAGACGCCTTGGAGGGCAGGGGTGCTTTTGCATCGGACAAGGCCGGAGGAAAGGAAGCAGCGCCTTCTTTGTGACAGAGTATCTTTCGGACGGAGCCGAGGAACCCCCAATAGCATAGCAGCATTCCCGCGGAGATCAGCAACAGATAAGGCGACTTTCTGTCGTAGCTGGAAGGATCATATAGGAACAGAACCCATGCGGCATTGTAAAAATGCAGAATGGAAAAACAACCGTAATAAAGATAAAGTCCTGAAAAGGGCCGATAGAGACAGGCGAACAATAACAGAACCACTGCCGCATAAAGATAACGTTCGTGCATGCGTACCGAGAAAAGATATACGGTACTCATAAGCACGGCACAGAGTAAGGGATAGCGGGCAGGGTCTTTCTGAAGCCTGTGATTCAGATACAAAACAAGCACAACGGCGTAAAATATGGCCAGATAGCCGTAAAAGCGGCAGGAAAAGCCAAGAAAAGCGCTGTCCTGGCTGACCCAGTTGAACCCGAGAAGTCCCCAGAAATTACAGGCATTGACGGCAGCGTAAGGGTAGGAGCCGAGAGTCTTAGTGTACTGTGACAGGACATTCTGCAGACCAAAGGGAAGTACCGGAAGAAGGCTGAACAACAAGGCGGCCAGACCGGTTCCGAGAAGCTTCAGCAGGGATCTTCTATTCCGGTTATGCCGGAGGTAATCCCAAAGCCCCAGGAAGAGCACAGGGGTAAAAATAATCATTTGAGGCTTGATTGCCAGACCAAGGCCAAAGGAGGTCAAGGCAGGAAGCATGCGCCTCCGCATAAGTGAAAGACAGAGTATCACCAGACACAGTGTATAGACAGAATCAGCCTGTCCCCATACGGCGGAATTCAACAGAATGGAAGGGTTAAACAGATAGGCTGCGGCAAAAAGGAGAGGCAGTCTGTTTTGATATCGTCCGGAAGCCTCTCTGTAAAGCAGAAGACCGCAGAGGAGATCGCTTAGTATGGCGGGCAGCCGGAGCAGAATCAGATGGAGGGCAGAATAGTATTCCAGACCCAGAAGATTGCGGAGTGCACCGGCAGGCCAGAGAAGTAACAGATATCCGGGGGGATAGTCTGAAAAATAGTCCGTGGAGTAAAAACCGGAAGGACCGGTGTGAAAGATACGTTCTGCCCAGGCTGCAAAACAGGCGGTATCACTGTCGAAGCCTCCTGAGATGCCGGCTGCGGTAAGACGCAGGAAAAAAGCCGCTCCAAACAACAGGCAGACGCTGAAGTGGGAAGCAGATTTCGTATGATTCCGGGCTCCCAGGGAGCAGATTACAAATATGGATATGCCGAATAAGGCGGACAGATGAATACTTAACATAGAATCTCCGGGGAAAATTTTTTCTCCATTATAACAAAAGTGTTGGTTAAAGTAAATGTTATGTGATATACTTGCATTTGGGTTTATGATACCTTATCGGAGGAATTATGAGTGCATTTGTCAGCTTTGAGCATGTGAGGAAACTATATAAATCAGGAGAGCTGGAGACGGCAGCCCTGGACGATGTCAGCTTTGAGATAGAAGCAGGTGAGTTTTGTGTGATCGTGGGCGCTTCCGGAGCAGGTAAGACGACTATACTGAATATCATGGGAGGCATGGATACATTGTCCGAAGGCAAAGTGATGCTGGAAGGGGAGGAGATATCCGCCTATAGCAACAGGGAGCTTACGGCTTACAGGCGTTATGATGTAGGATTTGTATTCCAATTCTATAATCTGGTGCAGAATCTCACGGCTCTGGAAAATGTGGAGCTGGCAGCACAGATTTGCAGGAATCCCCTGGATGCTGCAGAAGTACTGAAGCAGGTTGGTCTTGAGGACAGAATGAATCACTTTCCGGCACAGCTCTCCGGCGGGGAACAGCAGCGGGTGGCGATTGCCAGAGCCCTGGCAAAGAATCCCAAGCTTTTACTCTGTGATGAGCCCACAGGTGCCCTGGATTACAATACCGGTAAGGCGGTGCTGAAGCTTTTGCAGAACACCTGCAGAGAAATGGGCAAGACTGTGGTAGTCATTACCCACAACCAGGCCTTAACGGCGATGGCTGACAGGGTGATTACCGTGAAAAGCGGAAAAGTGGTCAGCATGATAAAGAATGAAAAAACCGTGGATGTTTCAGAGATTGAATGGTAATGTTGCAATAGAGAAAGAGCTTTTATGAAAAATATCAGAAAGAGTACGTTTCGGGAAATTAAATCGAGTGTCGGACGTTTTGCTGCCATGCTTGCCATTATTGCCTTGGGAGTAGGATTCTTCGCGGGACTGAAGGTGACCAGGAGCAACATGGTTATTTCCATGAAGGATTATCTGGACAGGCATGGCTTTTATGATTTTCGTCTGGTCTCCACCTGGGGATTTGAGCCCGGGGATATCGAAGAACTGAAAAAGATGACCGGGATGCCGGATGGTGATGCCGAAATAGAAGACATCGAGGCATCCATCAGCCTTGACGTGATGTATAGCGGAGCTGGCGGTCGCAGAGGTGTTGTCAAAACCATGAGTCTGCCGGATAAAGTCAATGCCGTGGAGCTTGTGGCAGGCAGAATGCCTGAGAACAGCAGTGAGTGCGTGGCTGACAGCAGAATGTTTGGAGAGGATGCCATCGGTACGGTCATAACGATTGCGCCGGAGAATGAGCAGGAGCTCAGGGATAAGTTTGTGAGTGAAAGCTTTACTCTGGTCGGTCTGGTGCAATCCCCGCTCTATGTTCAGTTTGAGAGAGGCAATACTTCCCTCGGCACAGGCAGGCTGGATGGGTTTATTTATCTGCAGCCGGAGGCTTATCACATAGAGTATGATACGGATATTTATGTAAGGTTTCGCCAGAATAATCCTCTTTATGGTGACGCATATATTGATTATATAGAGGGGAAGCAGGAGCTTTGGGAGCAGTCATTGTCCCGACTGGCAGACCGAAGATATCAGAAAATAAGGATGGAAGCGGAATTGGCAGAACTGGAGAAGCCGGAGACCTATGTGCTCGGCAGAAATACCAACGTAGGCTATGTCTGTTTTGAAAATGACTCCAACATCGTAGAGGGAATCGCAAATGTATTTCCGGTGTTTTTCTTCCTTGTGGCGGCATTGGTGTGTATCACCACCATGAATCGCATGGTGGAGGAGCAGAGAACCCAGATTGGAGTGCTGAAGGCACTGGGGTATAGCAGCGCAGGCATCATGTCCAAATATATGACATATTCCGGACTGGCAGCGGTCATTGGCTGTGTGTCTGGCTTTTTTCTGGGAACCTGGGGATTTCCCAAGGTAATCTGGGTGGTATACGGTATTATGTATAACACGGATAAACTGCTTTATGTGTTTGACTGGAGGCTGGCGTTCTTTTCTGTTCTGGTATCTCTGCTTTGTTCGGTGGGAGCCACCTGGTTTTCCTGCAGACTGGAGCTGGCGGAGACTGCGGCACAGCTTATGCGTCCCAAGGCGCCGAAGGCAGGGAAGAGAGTCTTTTTGGAGAAGCTTCCGTTTTTGTGGAAGAGACTCAGCTTTCTTCGCAAGGTTTCGGTCAGAAATATTTTTCGATATAAGAAGAGATTTTTTATGATGTTACTGGGAATCAGCGGGTGTACAGCCCTGATGGTAACCGGCTTTGGCATTAAGGATTCCATTGCCGATGTTGCTGAGAGACAATACAGGGAGATTCAGGTATTTGATCTCGGAGTAAGTCTTAAAACACCGGCCAATGAAGAGCTTGAGACCAGACTGACGGAACTGTCAGAAGAAGGCATTGCGGATTTCCTCTGCCTGACAGAGTCGAATATGGATATTGTGACGGAAAAGGGAACAAAATCTATCTATGTGGTAGCGGGTGATGCAGGGCGGTTGTCTGACTATGTGGACATGCATACCAAGGGCGGAGAGAAGATTGCTTATCCCGGTGCGGGGGAAGGCGTCATTACGCAGAAGCTTGCAGACCGTTACGGAATTGCCATGGGAGATGAGGTGTGCCTGAGAGACGGGGACATGCATGAAATGACAGTGAAAATCACTGCTGTCATGGAGAATTATGTCAATAACTACCTGTACCTTTCAGAGGATACCATGGAGAGCTTTTACGGTGGGAATCTTGAGAAAAAGACTGTTTATGTGAATCTGAAAGATGATGCGGATCCTCATGCTCTGGCAGCAACCATCATGGAGCTTGAAGAAACGGCTTCCGTCGATGTGAATCAGGATACCGTTGAACGTGTAGGCAGTATGATGGAAAGCCTGAACATTATCGTGGTGATTGTCATCATATGTGCTGCCGGTCTCGCGTTTATCGTGCTGTACAATCTGACCAATATCAACATAACCGAGAGAATCAGGGAGATAGCCACCATAAAGGTACTTGGTTTTTTCAAGAGGGAAACAGAGAGCTATGTCTTTCGTGAGAACCTATTGCTGACAGTACTGGGAATGTTCCCGGGGCTTGTGCTGGGGAAGTTTTTACATGCCTTTGTAATGAGTCAGATTCAGATTGACCTGATTGCATTTGATACAAGAGTTGCACCGGTCAGCTATCTCTACAGCGCCATTTTAACTGTTGTCTTTGCGTGGCTGGTGAATAGGGGAATGAGTGGGAAGCTGGAAAATGTGAGTATGACGGAATCCCTGAAGAGTGTTGATTAAAGTTGAGACAGGAAGAATACAAGAGGTAAAGCGAATGAAATTTGATATGCATTGTCACACAAAAGAGGGTTCTTTGGATGGCAAGGTACCGATTGAGGAGTTCATTTCCATTTTACAGAAAAAAGGGTTTGACGGAATGCTGGTGAGCGACCACAATTCCTATGGCGGTTACAGAGCCTGGAAAAGGGAGCTTAAGGGGAAGCGGTTCAAGGATTTTGTAGTACTGAAGGGAATAGAATACGACACCATTGACGCCGGACATATTCTGGTTATTATGCCGGAAAATGTGAAGCTCAAGATATTGGAGCTGAGAGGTCTGCCGGTGCAGTTCCTCATTGATATTGTCCATAAAAACGGAGGAATCCTCGGACCGGCGCATCCCTGCGGAGAGAAGTATCTGAGCATTACCAATACCCGGAAGCATCGCAAACAGCTTGCTGTGATTGATAAGTTTGATTTCCTCGAAGGCTTCAACGCCTGCGAAGAGGTTCAGAGCAACGAGAGAGCACAGAAAATAGCAGAGCTCTTTGCCAAGCCGGTATTTGGCGGAAGCGATGCCCATAAGCCGGACTGTGTGGGACTTGCCTATACGGAGTTCAAGGGGGAGATCACCTGCGAAAGCAGTCTGATCCGACTGATCAGAGAACAGGGCAGGGCGGCCACTGCCTGCGGAGGCGAATACTATCCGGGTACCACCAAGAAAAAGATTGGAAAGGCCAATGACCTGCTGGTACAGTCCTTCTGGTTCTACAATCACTTCTGCAGTATTGTTCGCAGACATAAGAGAAAGCTGGAATTAAAAAAGATATACATCCGATTGAAATAATAAAATTAATTCATAAATTCTTAAGTAATATTTTTTTACAAGTATGCTATAATGAACGCATAGGAAAACCAAGTGGTGCCGAAGGCGGCATTTGGTTTTTCTGCGCCATTAACGTGCAAGAGCGCGAACAATTGAAAAGAGGTATCCATGAAAAGAAAACTGACATTAATTACACTGATGATGACCTTACTTCTGACAGCTGCGGGCTGCGGAAAAAAGCAGGAAACAGAAGCCGTAGATGAAAGTGCATATGTCTATGTTCCCAAATACATAAGCCTGGGAGAGGATGAAAACAGAAATAACAATAACTATACATACCGAAACGGTGAACTGAATTATGTCCAGTATGTATGGGAGCCGGGCAGTGAAGGGAAACAGCTTTACTGCAGATATAGTCTGGAAAAGGGCACTACCAGGTCTGCGGATATGCCCAAGGCAGGTGCTGACAATAATGTGTGCTCAGCCGTAGTGGATGCAGAGGACAATCTCTATGTTCTCTACGAAAAGTACGTCATGAACGAGAGAAATCCGGAGGATTACCATCAGGAGTATTCGATTGCAAAGTACGATTCCTCCATGAAACAGATCTTCCTTCAGGACATCACAGAGCAGGTGAATAGCGGAGACAGAGCCTATGTTCAGGGGATGGTGCTGGATAGCGAAAACAGAATTTATATTTATGCAGGGGAAAGAATCCATTTGCTGGATGCCGACGGGAAATATGCAGGAAAGGTGGAATTCAATACCTCCTGGGTGGAAAGCGTGGGAATCGGCAAGGATGGAAAGGTTTATGCCGTCTATTATGACAACAACGGCGGAAACGGTGGTATGGCTGTCACAGAGATTGATTTTGTGGGGAAAAAGACAGGAAATATATACCGGAATCTGCCCCAGCTCAACGGGAATGTCATGATTTCTGCGGGGATTGAGAAGGATTTGCTCATCAGTGACTCGGCAAAGGTATACGAGTACGATAAGGAAGCTCAGGAATATAAAGAACTGCTGGACTGGGTGGATTGTGACATCAACGGAATGTATGTGGGATATGTGGACAGCTCGGAGGATGGCAATCTGCTGGCCGTAATCAATGATTGGGACACGGGGAAGTCGGAAATAGCCTGTCTTGAGAAAAAGCCTGCGGCGGAGGTACAGCAGAAAGAAAAAATTGTGATTGGTGTGCTGTGGACCGATCAGGAGCTGCAGTCGGCAGTTGTCAATTTCAATAAAAGCAGTGAGAAATACCGTATCAGTTTAAGACAGTACTACAACGACGGTATGGAATATCAGGATGTTATTACCAGAATCAACAGTGATATTATCTCCGGAACCAATTGTCCGGATATCCTGGACCTGAATCAGCTGGATATCGCCAAGCTCAATAGCGTGGGAGCTCTTGAGGATCTGACACCCTATCTTGACAAGAGCAGTAGATTAAGCAAGGAATCCTTCCTGAAAAGCATACTGAATGCATACACCTACGACGGGAAGCTGGTGGGAATTCCCAAGAGATTCCAGATTGAAACATTGGCGGGAAGAAAATCCCAGCTTGGGAACAAAACAGGTTGGTCCGTACAGGATATCATTGACTTTTCTGCAGCCCATCCCGGTGCCGAGGTTTTTGAGTATGCCTCAAGAGAGGATATGCTTATGATTCTCATGACCTTTAATGAGGGAGCTTTTATCGACTGGCAGAAGGGAACCTGCAATTTTAATTGTCCCGAATTTATCAATATTCTGGAGTTTGTCAATGGGTTTCCGGCAGAGTATGAATATGATGAGGATCAACCCTCCACACCCGCAAGACTTGCCTCGGGTGACCTGCTTCTGAGCGGTGTTTCCCTGGGAGAGTTCCAGGAAATACAGCAGTATCCTGCCATGTTTGGCGAGGAGGTAACCTATATTGGATATCCCACTGTTGACGGACAGTCGGGATGTATCTTGAGCGGTACAGGCTGCTTTGCCATCCTGTCAGGTTCCGGGCACAAGGAGGGGGCATGGGCCTTTATTGAGGACTATCTGGTCAATGATGACAGTAGGTTCGGCTGGGGCTTTCCTACCCAAAAATCAGCGCTTGACGAGATGATAAACGAGGAGCTGAATGTTGAGTATGTGAAGGATGAAAACGGAGAACTGCTGCTGGACGAGGAGGGAAATCCCATCCCCGAAAACGGCGGCGGAAGTATCGGCTGGGGAGACTGGGAGTACACCTATCATCCCTGCACCCGGGAGGAAATCGATACCGTGCTTGCCCTGGCGGAAACGGCGAGACCGATTTCCCTGAGCAATCAGGAGATCTTGAAAATAATAGGTGAGGAAGCCCAGGCTTATTATAAAGGGGATAAGAGTGCTGCGGATGTGGCGGCCCTGATTCAGAGCAGACTTTCCGTATATGTAAGTGAGAACAGTTAATATGTCAAACAAAGTAAAAGAAACAAAGGAAGAGTATAGTGCCGCGGTCAAAGTGAGGAACAAGACAACCAGGACAACGCGCAAAAGAAAGCTGTTGTCAGGGTTGTTTCTTGCGCCCAGCTTTATCGGTGTTCTTGTGTTTTTTATCCTCCCTTTTATGGTAATTATCTATTATTCCTTCGTAGACAATCCCATCAACGGTGAGTTTGTGTTTCTGGACAATTTTAAGATGATAGTAAAGAATGAAGCGTTCAAAAGGGCGGTCAGAAATACTGCTGCTTTTTCTGCCATAGCGGTGCCGCTGGCTGTGGTGCTTTCCCTGCTCCTGGCGATTGTGCTGGAGGCAAAGCTTCCCTTCCGGAGTCAGTTCAGAACCTTTTTCCTGAGCCCCATGATGGTTCCGGTAGCGTCCATCGTGCTGATCTGGCAGGTATTGTTTCACTACAACGGTGCTGTCAATGATGTTCTCGGGGTGTTTGGTGCCGACAAGATCGACTGGATGAAATCCCAATATGCCATCATCGTTATTGTGATATTGTTCCTGTGGAAGAATCTGGGCTATAACATGATATTGTTTATGGCGGCACTGGCCAGCATCCCCAAGGATATTCTGGAGGTGGCACGGCTGGAGAGTGCAACGCCGCTTCAGACCTTTTTCCATATCAAGATCAGATATTTATCCTCCACACTGATGTTTGTGACGATTATGTCCCTGATCAACTCCTTTAAGATTTTCAGAGAGGTATATCTGCTGACGGGGGACTATCCTGTGGAAACCACCTACACCCTGCAGCATTTTATGAACAATAAATTCAAATCCCTGGATTATCAGATCCTATCGGCGGGTGCGATTCTGATGTCGCTGGTGATGATAGTGATCATCGGCATCTTGTTTCTGGTGGAGAATCACTTCGGAAAGGATGTGGAAGGATGAGTAAGAAAAACACTTCTTTGCGAAATGATCTTCAATATAAACGGGACAGACAAAGGGTTAAGCGCAAGAAAGCCTTTGGAATTGTGAAGGTATCCGTTGCAACCCTGATAGCGGCGTTTTTTGCCATTTTGTTTTTGACGCCGATTATTTTGACGATTACCAATTCCTTTATGGCGTCCTCGGAGATCTCGTCGAACTATGGCTCCGTATTTGCTACAAACGCCAACGGCGGAAAGGTATATATTTCCGAAAAGGTTACCTTAAAATTTATACCCGACATCGTGTCCTTCAGTCAGTACATAACGGTTCTCTTCAAGAGCCCGGAATATCTGTTGAAATTCTGGAACTCCGTGATACTGGTAGGACCAATCGTATTTTTTCAGCTGGCGGTGGCATGCCTTGCCTCTTATGGATTCACGAGGTATCGGGGGAAGCTTAGGAGTATGATATTTTTCTCTTATGTGATTCTGATGCTGATGCCTTACCAGGTAACGCTGGTGCCTAACTATCTGGTAAGCGATAAGCTGCAAATACTGGATACCAACTGGGCAATCTGGCTGCCGGGTATTTTTTCTCCCTTTGCGGTGTATCTGCTGACGAAGTTCATGAGGCGAATCCCGGACGGGGTGATGGAGGCCGCCATGATAGACGGTGCGAATGAGTGGCAGATTTTCAGAAAGATTTGTCTGCCGTTGTGTAAGGGAGCCATCTGTTCGGCTACGATACTGGTTTTCATCGATTATTGGAATATGGTGGAGCAGCCGCTGATTCTGCTGTCAGATCCGGAGAAGCATCCGCTTTCCGTGTTCCTCAGCAAAATCAATGCCGGGGAAATCGGACTGGCGTTTGCGGTAGCGACGATTTACATGGTACCGAGTCTGCTGATATTCCTATATGGTGAGGAATATCTGGTGGATGGAATCACCTATCAGGGTGGTGTGAAGGGATAAACGAAGTCAACGAATAATTGAGAGGGAATAGAGATGAACGAAAAAGGTGTCAACAAGAGAGAATGGGTAAAGACGGCGGCAATTATTTTCTTGTCGGTGATGCTGGTGCTGACCTTCTTTTCCAATACCATTATGAATTACTCCCTGCCTGAGGTATCTACAAAGTATGTGGAATCCGGTACCATAACTGCCAAAATAAGAGGCACGGGAATTGTGGAAAGCGGTGACCCCTATGAGGTGGTTGCCCAGGAATCCAGAAAGGTTCTCAGCGTGGCGGTCAAGGAGGGTGATCTGGTTCAAAAGGGCGATGTGCTCTTTTACCTGGAGGACACCGACAGCGAGGAACTGAAGGCGGCGAAGGATAAATTAGAGATAGCCAAAGAAGAATTAGAAACAGCACAGAAAGCTTATGAGGATTCAATATTGGATGAACTCATTACATCATCGGATATTAATCAGGCAAATAGTAATGTTTCAGCAGAAGCATATCGTAATCAAATAACAAGAATACAAAATGAAATTGTGTCATTGGAGAATGAATTGGCTCCACTGAAAGAGAAAGAAGATCAGCTCAATCAGACCATAAAAGACTTTACTAAACAGATAGAATATGAGCAAACTAAAATTAGTGGTGCTGATTCAGCCTACGGTGCAGCAAAGGATAAGCTCGACAATGCGCAGGAAAAGTTGGATTTTGCGATAACTGCGCTGGCAAATGCAAATGAGGCTGTCCGGAGTGCACAGGAGGTGTTGAATGACAGTACTCAAACACCTACCGAATCACAGATTGATATCTTGAAGACAACATACGAGAGCAAGGAAGCAGAGGCTGAGGCTGCAGAGGCGGCGTCAGATCCGGATGCTACTGATAAACGTGCGGCTGCAGACACTGCGAAAGCGGAATATGAAGCTAAGAAGGCAACCAGGGACGCAGCAGTCCTAGCGGTGACCAACGCCCAGACAGCTAAAATAAAGGCTGAACAGGAATTGAGCAGTGCACAGGCGACGAAAACTAATGCAGAGAGTGAATTCGCAAATGCGCAAAAGGTTTATGGAGATCAAAATGCAATTATAGAGAATTTGAGCAAAGCTAGGACTGAATATGACTATGAATTGTATGGGGTGTCCAAAAAGTGTGAAGAAGTGGATAAAGTAATAAAGGCTAAGAGAGAGGAACTCCAAGAGCTACTTGCCGTAATACGTAATGTGACTAATCTTGAAGAGAAACTGGAAGCTATAGAGGAGGCTGAAAAGAAGGTTGCAGAATGTACTGCTGAGGTTGAAAAGGAATTGGCAAAGGTTAAGGGAGCTACCATAACGGCAGACATCTCCGGAATCGTCAACTCCATCAATGTAGTAGCTGGAAAGACCTTCCAGTATCAGGAGACTCTTGCCGTTTTGCAGCCCGAAGGTCAGGGCTGTACCATGAGCTTTTCGGTGACCAATGAGCAGGCCAAGCGTTTGTCGGTGGGGGATAGGGCAGAGCTTGTGAATTCCTGGAGATATGACGATTTGAATGTGGTACTCACAAGCATCAAGCCGGATAAATCGAATCCTTCCCAGAACAAGCTGCTGACCTTCAGCATCACGGGCGAGATCGTGGCAGGACAGTCCTTATCCGTGTCTGTGGGACAGAAAAGTGCCACCTATGATTTTATCGTTCCCAACAGTGCGCTGAAGGAGGATTCCAATGGCAAATTCATCCTGATCGTCGAGTCTAAGTCCAGTCCTCTGGGCAACCGTTATATTGCCACCAGAGTGGATGTGGAGGTCATTGCTTCCGATGATACACAGTCGGCCATCAGGGGCGGTCTCATGGGGTATGAATATGTGATTACTACCGCGACCAAGCCGGTAGAGGCGGGGAAACAGGTTCGTTTGTCGGATAACTAATTCTCACGGAAATGAGGCGTGCAATGAAGAAACTGATACTGGGGATCAGCGGAGGAATATCCTTGCTGCTGTTCCTGATTTTGGCGATTCTGGTGGGGTGCCTGGATGATAACCAGGATACCCAGAATGCCGCATACCGATGGAACAGGGAGGGCGGAGCTGCCCAGGTCAGCTGTTTCTTTTCGGTGAATTCCATGATAAGTGAAGAAGGTATACAGGAGTTTGAGCATTCCATAGATCAAGCACTGATTGAAGCTGCGGTTGAAACGGAGTCTGAGAATCCAAGTGCCAGAGCCTGGATTGATGCTTACAGCGCAGACGGGCAGCTTATGGTTTCCAGTGACAGGGGTACTGTTGAAGCGGATGCCATCGGCATCGGCGGAGATTTTTTCTACTTTCATCCCCTGAAGCTGTTGTCCGGAGCTTATTTTTCCGGAAATGATCTGATGCAGGACTATTGTATCATAGACCAGGACGCAGCCTGGAAGCTCTTTGGTTCCAACGATGTTGCGGGAATGAATGTGTATATCAACGGAATTCCTCATATCGTTACCGGCGTGGTAGAGCGCAGGACAGACAAAATGTATCAGGCAGCCGGACTGGACAGTACCATGATTTATGTTTCTTACCGTACCTTAAGCACCCTGGGAAGCTGTAATGGTATCAATCATTATGAGATTGTCATGCCGAATCCCATCACCGGCTTTGCTTACAACTTTGTAAAGGAAAAGCTTGCATCAAACGAGAGGGAAACAGAGATTGTGGAGAACAGCAACCGTTATTCTCTTGTATCCCGCTTGAAAATGATCCCGAAGATGAACTATCGTTCCATGAACGGAAAAGCGATTATTTATCCCTATTGGGAGAATGTGGCAAGGTGCTACGAGGATATTCTTACGGTAATTACGATATTTGAAGTAATATTCCTGGGGTATTTTGTCTTTGCGGTTGTTGTCTTATTTATATATTGGTGGCGACATAAGGGCTGGACAATCAAGGGAGTAAGTATTAAGCTTAAGGATAAAGCAGAGCGTCTGGCTGAGAGAGCCCGTGAAAAAAGACAGAGTAAGCATAAAGCATCAAAATAAGTAAGCTATGAAATGAATATAAGGAGGAGAAGTTATGAAAAAGGGATTTGGAAAGAGGGGGCTGTTAATCAGCATAGTTCTTACCCTTGCCTTCGGTCTGTTCGGCTGTGGCAAAAAAAAGGACGACAGCATGGCGAATGCAGCACTTGCCAAAGAAAATGTCTACAAGCTACAAGAGATTTCACTTCCGGAGTTCTACAAGGAAGGAAACGGAAGCATGGACGTAAGGGCGTCCGCTGTGGTAAATGACAAGGTTTACATGATTTTCAGCGTTTATGACTGGGAGAATGCCAGTGAAGAGGAAGATTTGCGCCTGATTTCCATGAACAAGGATGGCAGTAATGTCAAGGTTGTACAGATGGAAGTGCCCAAGGCGGAGCCTCTGGTAACGGAGGAGCCGACAACTGTGCCGGGGGATACTTTGCCGGAGGAACCGGGAGCAGTGGAGATTATGCCAAGAGATGAGGCTGCAACAGAAGATAGTGAGGAAAAGGATGTTGTTACGGAGGATTCTTCCTCGGCTGATATGGATATCAAGTATCCTGAAAACAGCAGCAGCTACGAGTATACCAACTACGAGAATTTCTTCTTTACCGCTGACGGAAATGTCTGTGGTATGAAGATGGTAATGCATGAGGATTGGGAGAGACCTGAGAATAATTTAAGTAAGTGCTACCTTGTAAGGTGGAATGAAGAAGGTAAAATATTTGAAGAGACAGAGATTGAGGGGCTTAATCTTAATAATCAGGAGGAATATTCATACATCTGTTTCGTCGCGGAATGCAAGGATGGTTCTGTCAGTCTGATCCTTGGGGGAGACGATTTCTACAAGATTAACGTAGGAAAAGATGGTAAAGTATCTCCTAAAAAGAAATTGGCGGATGCGGCAAAGCCATTGTTTCAGAGTTACATGAATGTGATGCGTGTTGAGCCCGGACTGTTATACTCCATCTATTATTCCGAGGAGGATTACTCCAAGAATTACGCAGCTTTCTACAATGTGGACACAGATGAGGTGTCGGATGTGAGGGAACTGCCTTCCAACTTCGGCTCCAGCTGGAGCTATGACACCATGGCACTTGGTCTGGACAAAAAGCTGCTGTTTACCACTAATAACGGAATCAACGAGTATACCAGTGGTGATACGGACAGCAAGCCCAGAATGAACAGTATCAACTCCGACCTGTGTATTACCAGATTCTTCAATATCATTGAGACCTCGCCGGAATCCTTTATCGGTATCTATGCAGAGGACTGGGAGTCCGGTGTGAAGGCGGCCGTATTTACCTATGTGAAGCCTGAGGATATTGTTGACAAGAAGGTAATCACTCTGGCCGGCAATTACATCCCCTTTGATTTGAAAAAGAGAGTGGTTGACTATAACCGTAACAATCAGAATTACAGAATTGTTATGAAGACCTATGAACAATATAACACTATGGAAAACGAGTATACCGGTGCTGTGACCCAGCTGAACAACGATATTGTTTCAGGCGGTATGCCGGATATCCTTTATGTGTCAAGTAATCTGCCGGTGGAAAACTATATTGCCAAGGGACTGGTGGCCGATATCGGTAAGCTGATTGCAAGTGATGAGGAGCTTTCCAAGGTTGAGTTTCTGCAGAATGTGTTTGATGCCTATTCCATTGACGGAACCCTGCACTATGTTATCCCAAGTTTCAATATCAACACCATGATAGCCAAAAAATCTCTGGTGGGTAACATGAGCACCTGGACTATGGAGGATATGAAAAAGGTTGTTGCCGGTTTGGGTGACGAGGCAAGTGCATTCGGGGAGATGACCAGAGAGAATTTCATGATCTTTGCGATGTATTATTGCGGAAGCCAGTTTGTTGACGTGGCTACCGGTAAGTGTAATTTTAATGGTCCGGACTTCATCGGTATCATGGAATATGCCAAGACTCTTCCCCAGGAAATCGTGTATGACGAGGACTACTGGGATAAGGATTATATGTCGCAATACAGAGATAACAAGACTCTGCTGATGTCCTGCTATATGGGAGATTTCAGTTATCTGGTACAGAATATCAAGGGTGCTTTTGGTGATGACTTCACTTATGCAGGCTTCCCCACAGAGACCGGCAAGGGTTCTTATGTTGAATGTTATAGTTCCTATGTACTTTCCGCAAAATCAGCAAACCTGGACGAAGCCTGGAGCTTTGTAAGATATTACCTGACCGAGGAGTACCAGAAGGAACAGAGCATGCCGGTACATAAAAATCTCTTCGAGGAGAAGGTAAAGCAGACCATGGATCGTCCTTATTGGGAGGATGAGAACGGCGAAAAGCAGTACTATGATTACACCACCTTAATCAACGGGGAGGAAGTTATTCTGCAGCCCTTTACCGAGGCGCAGATGAAGGAACTGTTAAGCTTTGTGGAATCTGTTGACAGACGCAGCTATGCTGACCAGGAGATTGTGAAGATTATTATGGAAGAGATAGAAGCTTACTTCTCCGGTCAGAAATCGGCAGCCGATGTTGCGGCAATTATCCAGAGCAGAGCGCAGATGTATGTGGATACCAACCGGTAACAAAGCGACGGGTATCTTTAAAGTGTATTGCATAATCGAAATAGGATTCAGTAGATGACAAAAAAGCCTTCGGATTTCCTGAGTGACAACAGTCAGCAAGTGAAATCGGGGGCTTTCTTGTTTGAGGTATTCAGACAGAGAGGTTGGTAGAGAAAAACATGGGAATAGAATCAAGGTAATGGAAGCAGAATGGAAGCAGAATCGAAGCTTATGGAAGCTTATGACAGAACAATGGGGATTCCCTTTTGTTCCAGATAGGATTCCAGCGTCAGCTCTTGTCCGTGTTCCTTCAGCCATTGCTTCTGTATCTTGTAATCCGGCATTACAGAGCCTACCATGTTCCAAAAGGCAGGAGCGTGATTCATGTGTGTCAGGTGGCAGAGCTCATGTACTACCACATAATCAAGGACCTTGGGAGGAGCGAAAATCAGACGATAATTGAACGACAGTGTTCCGGTGGAAGAACAGCTTCCCCAGCGCGTTTTCTGGTCTCTGATGGTAATCGACGTGTAGCTGCCGCCGGTATACTTATGGTAAAAGGCCACCCGGTTTTCTATCTGTTTCCGGGCGGCATTGCGATATCTTTTTTCCAGTATTTCAAGACGCCTTGTTTCGGCCTGTGTGAGATATATTTTCATTTTTAACTCAACTCATTCGTTTGTCTACTTGAATTACAGTGAAATATCCGGGATTCTCCTGCTTTACCTTCTCCTGAATCAGAGCAGTCAATTCCGAATCGGTCAGTCGGAAATCAAAAGGAGTAACCACATCAAAAATCAGATTTGTATGTGTGGGACCGGTCACAATTCGAAAATCGTGTATGGTAAGAGAACTGTCAATCTGAGCTATGATGTCCTTTACCATGGCTTTCAACCGGTCGGTTTCTTCATCGCCCACCTGTACGGGATCCATATGTATCACTGCATGGCAGTTCAATGTGGTTTTCAGCTCCTGTTCAATGGTATCGATGACATCATGGAGCGTCAGAATATCGCCGTCAGCAGGTACCTCCGCATGGAGAGAAATGAGTACGCGTCCCGGACCATAATCGTGTACAATGAGATCATGCAGACCGATGACTTCCTCATAAGACATGACAATGTTGCTTACCTGCTCTACGAATTCCGGGCTGGGGGGCTGACCCAGCAGGGGTCCAATGGTCTCTTTTGCTGCCATGATCCCTGCCCGGCAGATAAACAGTCCCACCAGCAGACCGCACCAGCCATCGATTGTAATGGACGTAAAATGACCGACGAGAGTGGCGATAAGTACAACAGTGGTGGCAAGACAATCGCTGATGGAATCCATTGCGGTGGCGGACATGGCCGCAGAATCCAGTTCTTTGCCCAGTGTTCTGTTGTAATAAAACATATAGCATTTCACAAGGATGGAAGCCAGAAGAATAACGATGATTACGGGAGAAAAGGTCAATTCTTCCGGGTGGATGATCTTGGAGACAGAGCCTTTTACGAGCTCAATACCCATGAGCAGGATTAAAACCGATACACCCAGACCGGAGATGTACTCTACACGTCCGTGACCGAAGGGATGTTCCGGGTCAGGCTTCTGACCTGCGATTTTGAAGCCCAGCAGCGTGATGATGGAAGAACCTGCATCCGACAGGTTGTTGAAAGCGTCGGCAGTAATGGCGATGGAACTGCTCAGAAGTCCCGCAAGAAATTTGCCGGCAAAAAGCATCAGATTCAGGAAAATCCCGACGCCGCCGCAAAGCATGCCATAGGCTTGACGGACTGTTGGATTTTTCATCTCAGATTTGTTTTTGATAAATAGGTTCGACAGTAAGGTAATCATTGGTAACTCCGTAATAAATTGTTTTTTATACAGTATAGCAAGCAGGGTGTGAAAATGCAATTTTTTTCTGACCCTTCTTGTCCTACACGACTTGTCCTACTTGCATGGCGTAAAAAAACATGATACAATAAGCCGCGAAAGAGCAAGATATTCTATAAAGAATCAGGATAAGGAGAGAAAAAATGAGCAAGAAGCCGGTTGTTTTGATGATTCTGGATGGCTATGGCCTGAATGATAAGAATGAGGGAAACGCAGTAGCAGTAGCAAAGACCCCGGTTATGGATGGGTTGATGAAAGAGTGCCCTTTTGTAAGAGGCAATGCCAGCGGGATGGCAGTAGGTCTGCCGGAAGGACAGATGGGTAACTCTGAGGTGGGTCACCTTAACATGGGTGCCGGACGTATCGTTTATCAGGAGCTGACAAGAATCACAAAGGAGATTCAGGACGGAACCTTCTTTGAGAATCCCGCTCTGCTCAGCGCAGTAGAGAACTGTAAGAAGAACAACAGTGCATTGCATATGTTCGGTCTGCTTTCTGACGGCGGCGTTCACAGCCACAATACCCATCTCTACGGTCTGCTGGAGCTGGCGAAGAGAAACGGTCTTGATAAAGTATATGTTCATTGCTTCCTGGACGGACGTGATACTCCTCCTGCAAGCGGTAAGGAATTTGCTGAGAAGCTGAATGCAGAGATGGAGAAGATAGGTGTCGGCAGGATTGCTTCCGTTATGGGGCGTTATTATGCCATGGACAGAGACAATAACTGGGATCGCGTGAAGCTTGCATATGATGCTGTTACTGAAGGCAAGGGCCTGACGGCAGCCTGCGGAATCTGCGCTATCCAGGAATCCTATGACCGAAATGAAACTGACGAGTTCGTAAAGCCCACTGTGGTAGTTGAAAATGGCAAGCCTGTTGCCACCGTACAGGATGGGGATTCTGTTATCTTCTTTAACTTCCGTCCCGACCGTGCAAGAGAGATTACCAGAGCCTTCTGTGATGATGATTTCAAAGGCTTTGACAGGGGAGCAAGAAAGAATGTGACTTTTGTATGCTTCTCGGATTATGATCCTACCATCCCTAACAAGGAGGTGGCTTTCCACAAGGTTGCTGTCACAAATACCTTTGGTGAGTGGCTGGCAGCTAACAACATGAAGCAGGCTCGTATTGCAGAGACTGAGAAATATGCTCATGTTACCTTCTTCTTCAATGGTGGTGTAGAGGAGCCCAACGAAGGAGAGGACAGAGTGCTTGTGAATTCTCCCAAGGATGTGGCAACCTATGACCTGAAGCCTCAGATGAGTGCGCCCGAGGTTTGCGAGAAGCTCTGCGCAGCAATCCGCTCCGGCAAGTATGATGTTATCATCATCAACTTTGCAAATCCTGACATGGTAGGTCATACCGGTGTTATGGATGCTGCAGTGAAAGCGGTAGAGACGGTAGATGAGTGTGTTGGCAAGGCTGTAGAGGCAATCAGGGAAGTTGACGGTGTTATGTTTATCTGTGCTGACCACGGCAATGCGGAGCAGCTGGTGGATGAAGAGACCGGAGAGCCTTTCACCGCACACACTACAAATCAGGTTCCTTTCATCCTGGTTAACTATGACGATGCTTACACCCTGCGTGAGGGCGGCTGCCTGGCAGATATCGTACCTACCCTGATTCAGATTATGGGCAAGGAACAGCCTGTAGAGATGACCGGAAAGTCTCTGTTGGTAAGAAAATAAGATAGTGAAACCCTTGTCCAAGGGTAGATATTGCTATTTTATGTTTGTTATTTACAATAAGTTGCCTGCAATAGGTTGCCTGCAATAAATAAGTTGCTTTCTGCCGTCGGTGAATACAGACCGACGGCTGGAAGCTGACTTTACTCTCAGTTTATTATGTATTACGTCAAAAATCGCCCATTCTGAAAATCTTCACGAAAACCAGGCAGGAAATTACGTCAAAAATCGCCCATTCTGAAAATCTTCACGAAAACCAGGCGGGAAATTACGTCAAAAATCGCCCATTCTGAGAAATTTCACGAAAACCAGGCGGGAAATTACGTCAAAAATCGACCATTCTGAAAATCTTCACGAAAACCAAGCAGAAAATTACGTCAAAAATCACCCATTCTGTAAATCTTCACGAAAATCAAGCAGGAAATTACGTCAAAAATCACCCATCCCGAGAAATTTCACGAAAACCAAATCACAATATCAAGAAAGGAATAGGTATGATTAGTAACATTCAATTTCAGGTAAATCTGGAGCGGGAAATTCAAGAATTAACTGAGTTAGAGAAGAAGCTGAAGCTTCGATTGGCAAATGCGCCGGAGGGAACGCTGTATATCGGCAAGGCAGGAAAAGGTAACTACTCACAATACCATATCCGGCATCAGGGGAAGCTGACATATTTACCGGTTAGGAAGCAGGAACTTGCTACTATGCTTGCACAAAAAGCTTACGATGAGAAAGCGCTTGCAATAATTGAATCCAGGCTGAAGGAAGCAAAAAAATTACTGAAAAAATATGAGGTCCCCATAGAAGCATTGTATTCGAAACTATCCGATGAAAAGAAAAAGCTGATTACGCCAATTGTCTCCACCGATGAGATGTTTGTTAAGGAATGGTATGAAATGCATCCGGGTTCTGCAAATCCGTACCAAAATAATTCTGCAATTTATACTGAGCGCGGAGAAGTGGTGCGGTCAAAATCGGAAAAGATACTGGCAGACTTGTTCTTTAGGCGAAAGATACCATATGTTTATGAGCCTATGCTGGAGGTTGGCAATGGAAAAATCGTATATCCTGACTTTTTGCTTTTACATGTAAAGCAAAGAAAGACATACATTTATGAGCATTTTGGAATGATGGATCATCCCGAATATATCAAGAATACACTTGAGAAACTGAGTTTGTATTCAGAGAACGGGTATTGGTATGGGGATAAGCTTTTGTTTAGTTTTGAGACGAGCATCAATCCACTGAATACAAAGAATGTTGAAAAAATGCTGAATCGTTTTATATCAAAAACATGTCAAAAGTAAAGTCAAAGAATATTCATATTTCTTCATAAAGCTTCACAATATAAACCAAAAGAATTAAGATGACAAGCTATAAAAGAAACGCTATAATTACACTAAATCAAGTATTTAAATATTGCATCATTTGTATATTGTCTCATTAGCTATTTGGGATAGCGGAGGTAAATGGAAATATGATACCTACAAGAGCAGAAGCAGAAAGATTGTTAAAAGAAGCAGAACAATGTAATCCCGGGCCCTGGGGAAATCACAGCCGTGTTGTAGCCCATTGTGCGGGGAAAATAGCAGACGCCTGTGAAGAGTTGGATGGTGAAAAGGCATATATAATTGGTTTGCTCCATGATATTGGAAGGAAGTTTGGCGTCAGGCATTTAGGTCATGTATCAGATGGCTATACTTACATGATGTCTTTGGGGTATGATGAGGCCGCCAGGATTTGTCTTACCCATTCCTTTAATAATCAATCTACAAAAGAATACATAGGAAAATTTGATACTACCGAAGAAGAACTGGAGTTAATCAATACCGAACTGGCTAAAGTAACCATGGATGATTATGACAGACTGATTCAGTTGTGCGATTCCCTGGCCGGTAGTGAGGGAGTGCTGGATATTGAGGAACGTATGGGAGATGTGAAGAGGAGATACGGCTCATATCCGCAGGAAAAATGGGACGCCAATATCAGATTAAAGGAATACTTTGAAGCGAAAGCAGGAAAAGATATCTACGAAATTGTGGAAAAAGATACATTCAGTCCGGTAGTAGCCGGAAAACAGGTGAAAATGGTTCCAAAAGATAAGGAGAAGTAAAAAACGCACAAAGGAAGTGAGGAAAATATGGTACAGGTAAGATTGGGGAAAACGGAGATTACAGTGGAGAAGAATTCCTTCGGAGCGCTGCCCATCCAGCGGATTTCCCGGGAGGATGCCGTAAAACTGCTGCGCAAGGCATTTGACCATGGTGTGACATTTTATGACACGGCCCGTTTTTATACGGACAGTGAAGAAAAACTGGGAGCGGCTTTTGAGGGGATGCGCGAGAAGGTATATATCGCGACCAAGACAGCAGCAACCACAGCGGAGGCTTTTTGGAAGGATTTACATACCTCCCTGAATAATCTGCGCACCAATTACATTGACATTTATCAGTTTCATAATCCTTCTTTCTGTCCTAAACCCGGAGATGGAACGGGGCTCTATGAAGCTATGCTGTTGGCCAGGGAAAAAGGCATGATTCGTCATATCGGTATCACCAATCACCGGCTGAATGTGGCGCATGAGGCGGTGGACAGCGGCTTGTACGAGACACTGCAGTTCCCCTTCTGTTATCTGGCAACGGAAAAAGACCTGGAACTTGTGGAGAAATGTAAGGCTGCAGACATGGGATTTATTGCCATGAAAGCTTTGTCCGGTGGACTGATTACCAATTCGGCAGCGGCCTATGCTTTCCTGGCGCAGTATGACAATGTGCTGCCCATCTGGGGAGTGCAGCGGGAGAGCGAGCTGGATGAATTCCTTTCCTATATTGAAAATCCACCGGTAATGAATGAAGAACTGGCGGCAGTGATAGCCCATGACAGAGAAGAACTGCTGGGCGAATTCTGCAGGGGTTGCGGCTACTGTATGCCCTGCCCCGTGGGAATTGAAATCAACAACTGCGCCCGCATGAGCCTGATGATCCGCAGGGCGCCCTCCGCTGCTCAGCTGACTCCCGAGATGCAGGCGAAGATGAAGAAAATTGAAGCGTGTCTGCACTGTGGCAAATGCAGGTCAAAATGTCCTTACGGACTGGATACGCCGACATTGCTTGAAAAGAATTACAAGGATTACTGTGAAATTCTGGCAGGTAAGGCTTTATAGGTCAGGACGGATGTCTGACATTACCCTGTCCTGAAGATGCAGCAGACGAATAAGCTCCTCCTTTTTGGGATATAATTTTCAAAAATATATTCAGATAAGGAGGAGTTTTTATGTCAGTATATTATGAAATTAGAAAGATTAATGCCAGGGAAATACTGGATTCCAGAGGGAATCCCACGGTAGAAGCGGAGGTCACGGTGCACAACCCCAATGACGACCGTTTGTATACCGGAATTGCCGCCGTACCATCGGGAGCAAGTACCGGACAGTTCGAGGCGGTGGAGCTCAGAGACGGTGAAAAAAGATTTCATGGAATGGGAGTGCAACAGGCGGTGAAAAATATTCGCGAAAGAATAGCACCTGTCCTGGTAGGAAAAAATGCATTGAAGCAGTCTGCGTTAGACCGCATCATGGTGGAACTGGATGGAACAGAGAATAAGGGGAATCTGGGGGCAAATGCCACATTGGCTGTATCCATTGCCTGTGCAAAGGCAGCTGCCAATGCATTGCAGCTTCCGCTGTATCGGTATCTGGGAGGGATCAGTGCAAAACGGATGCCGGTGCCGATGATGAATATTCTGAACGGCGGCGCCCATGCCGGTAATTCCATTGATTTTCAGGAATTCATGATCATGCCCGTGGGAGCCTGCTGTTTCCGTGAGGCACTTCGTATGGGCACAGAGGTGTATCACAGTCTTAGAAAGGTATTAAAGGAAAAAGGTCTCTCAACTGCCGTGGGCGATGAGGGAGGCTTTGCACCTGATGCGGACAGTGTGGAAGAGGTGCTGGAGCTTTTGGTTGAGGCGGTGAATCGGGCAGGGTATGAATGTGGAAGAGATATTTCCTTTGCACTTGATGTAGCAGCCAGCGAATGGAAACCTGAGAAGAAGGAAGGAATGATGGAGTCAGAACACAAAATCACGGGGCAGGTTCAGTACCATCTTCCAAAATCAGGCAGGGATTACAGCTCGGATGAGCTCATTGACATGTATAAAAACATGGTTTCCAAATATCCCATCATTTCCATTGAGGATCCCCTGGACGAGGAGGACTGGAAGGGATGGGAAAAGATTACAAAGGAGCTTGGCGATTGTGTGCAGCTTGTAGGGGATGATCTGTTTGTGACCAATACAGAACGGCTTGCCAAGGGCATTGCTAATCGATGCGGAAGCTCTATTCTGATTAAGATGAATCAGATCGGCACGCTTTCGGAAACAATCGATGCCATACAACTGGCGCATAAATGGAGCTATACCGCTGTCGCAAGCCATCGCTCCGGAGAGACGGAGGATGCGACCATTGCCGATCTGGCGGTGGCTTTGAATTGCGGACAGATTAAGACCGGAGCACCCTGCAGAAGCGAGAGGGTGGCGAAATACAATCAGCTCCTGAGAATAGAAGAAGAATTGGGAGCGGAAGCAAATTATGACGGCAGAAGTGCAGTGAAGCTGCACAAGAAAGAATAAGGATTGAGAAAATAGAGTAATACGAAGATTTGGCAGAAAAGGGAATGTAAAACACAAAAGAAGAAATTACATAATGTGATGCCGATAATGAACGTGATTAAGAATGAATCGTTTGGCGATATGCTCTGCGTTAAAATACCATGCGAGGATTTCAACTCAGGCTCACAATTGATTGTAGCGGAATATGAAGAAGCACTTTTTGTCAAGGACGGAGTAGTGGAGCAGGTTTTCGGACCGGGGAAGTATACGCTGACTACACAGAACTATCCTTTCCTGACAAAACTGATGTCCAGAATTCTGACAGGCGGTGTCAGTGCCTATAACTGTAAGGTGTATTTCATCAATAAATCCCACCATCTCAATCTGAAATGGGGTACCTCTGATGCGCTCAGATGCCTTGATCCTGTATGGGGAATTGAGGTACATGTGCAGGCAAGAGGTGCATACACGGTGAGTGTAAAGGACGGGAAAAAGTTCTTTATAAAGATGGTTGGCGCCAATGTAAATGCAGCAGAGAGTGATATCGTGAGGAATTTCCGTATTTCTTTCCTTCAGAACATTACAGATGAAATGGTTGCATACCTGACATCTTCCTCGGATGAGATTCTGGTGACCTGTAATAAGAAAAAAGCACTTGCTGAGAGCCTTACGGAGCCCCTGAACGAAATTCTTGACGAGTATGGTCTGGAGCTGAATAACTTCTACATCGAAAATATAGAGGTTCCCGAACATGATGATTCCATGGGACGTATCAGAGAGATGCGTATCCAGCGTCAGGAAAAGCGGTTTGAGCGTGAACAGAGCATGGCCGACCAGAGAATGCAGTTCGGTATGCGTCAGGAAGAAGCTGAGGCAGAGAGATACATATCCGGTCAGAAAGCACATGCGGATTACGAGAGAATGAAGATTCGTGACCAGGATGGCAACAATGGCTGGGCAAGACAGGAAGCTTCCGAGATTATGAAGACAATGGCCGAAAAAGGCGGTAACAGCACAGGAGCAGGAATTGGGATGGAACTTGGTATGGGCCTTGGCGTCGGCAGGGCAATGGGAAATATGGCAGGTGATTTCTTCAGCAATATGAACCAGCAGGTAATGGGAAATCAATCCGGCAAGCTCATTTGTCCCAAATGCAGCAGTGTGAATCCGGAAGGTATGAAATTCTGCGGCAACTGTGGCACGCCCCTCACACCTCCTGCAGTAAAATGCTCCAGCTGTGGTCAGGAAATACCGGCAGGCATGAAATTCTGCGGATTCTGCGGAACGCCGGTACCTCAGGTTCCCGCAGAGCAGTTAAAGTGCTCCCAGTGCGGTGCGAACATCGCACCCGGCATGAAATTCTGTGGAGTATGCGGCGCAAAAGCGGAATAATTGATGGGCGAAAGGATAAGAATACATGAATAAGTGGTTGAAATTTCTGATTGGAGTGATTTTTGTTGCGATTCTGAATACAGGCTTTTTTCTGTTGACAGAGTCGACGGATCGTGAACAGACCTTTTGGATCAGTTGGGGATTTATCCATCTTGCATTTGCAATAGCATTGATTATTAATGTGTTCGTGGTAGAACACAAGAAACTGATCTACGGATATACGGATATGGCACTCTCCATCAGTTACTTTGCAGCAGAGCTTGTACTGGGAATGTTGTTTATTATTGCGCTCCCTACTCATAATATTGCGGCATTTCTGCTTCAGCTGATACTGCTGGGATTGTTCTGTATGGTATACATAGGCTTTCTTGGGATGAATCAAAAGACAGCGGCTGCCGAGATAGAGAGCAAGCGTAATCTGATGGAATTCAGGACTCTGGTTGAGACTATGAAAACGGTTTTGGATTCGGTTGAGTATAGTGCACCCTATAAAAAGAGAGTTGAGCATGCATATGACGCTATGAACGGTTCGCCTGTGCATTCTGAGGCAGGTGCGGCAGCAATTGAAGATGCAATTCTTACAACCGCGAGACAGCTAAAGGAAGCTGTGTTCGAACAAAACGAAGAGAAAGTGAACAGGCTTTGTGAGAAAATAGAAGAGCTGATTGCGGACAGAAACAGATACCTTCGTGCACATCAGTAAATTACATCATTCGGAGGAAGATAACAATGAACAATAACGATAAATGGTATTACAGCTGGGGAGTCATTATCGCTGCCCTGATATTCGTATGGCCGCTAGGGATAGCTTTGATTGTTATGAGAACTCAGAACTCCAAGTCGGGAGCGTTTTCGGCAACAAGTGATAAAAAAGTCTATTCTACGGTTGGTGCAGTTCTCATTGTAATCGGTGTTCTTGCACTGATCGGCGGTGGCGGTGCAATGGCTGTCTTCATGATTGCAGGTGGCGGTCTGTTGATTTATTATTCGAATCAACTTGCCAAAAAAGCAGCCAGAAACAAGCAATATATTGATCTGGTGGTCAATAAAGGCGAAACAAACATCAATAAAATAGCAATGATTGTCAATGCGGGATATGATGAGGTCCTGAAGGAACTGAAGGGATTGCAGTCTGCGGGGGTTCTGAGAAGCTGTGCTATCAATGAGGCGGCTCATACTATTACGATTGTTCGCCAGGCTCCCAGACCCATGCAGCCCATGTATAACAATATGCAGATGGGTATGATGGGACAAGGGATGCAGATGGGAATGGGACAGCCTGTTCCTCAGATGCAGCCGGTCAGCGCCGTTATGAAATGTCCCGGATGCGGTGCGGAATATACCGGCACAAAGGGCAGCACACTGGAATGTGAGTACTGCGGTAAGAAGTTTGTATTCTAAATCATGTTAAAATAAGGGGTGTTTCAAATGGATTTTTTTAATAAGGCAAAGGATTCCATCGCATCAGCAAGCAAAGGAATCACACAGAAAGCAAGCACCATGACCGGTCTTGCACGTGTTCAGTCTAGGTTAAAAGAAGAAGAGAAGCAGTTAGATGAGAGCCTTCGCGAACTGGGCAGAATGTTTTATGACAATTATAATGAGGATACAAAAGCAAAGTTTCCTGAGATGGCTCAGCAGATTGAGGCTCTGTACAGGCAGATCAGTGATGATAAGATAGAAATGGTATTTCTGAAGGGTAAAAAGGTATGCCCCAACTGTGGAGATGAATTGGAGCTTGAAGTTGCACATTGTCCTTCCTGCGGATTCAATGTATCTGATGTCAAAGGACCTGTCAGACGGGAAGAAGCACCGAAAGCTGCAATGTTTTGCCCCGGATGCGGTAATCCTCTCGCAGAGGGAGCAAAGTTCTGCATGAATTGCGGAAACAGGATTGGTGAATAATTGCAGGTTGACTTTAGAAAGGGAATCGGTAAGCGTCGGTTCCCTTTTTACATACAAGATGAGTAGGGAAAGATGTTGACTTGACAGTCTATCAAAATATTATATAATAAAATATGTTGTATATTCAAGAGAGATAATTGTATTTTTATAATAGTGTTATCCATTCGCTTTGGACAATGATGCCAAGGCACTTTTTTTAGTGGTAGAAAAGACTTATATTGTAAAGAAGTAACGTGGTAATGTCTGCCAATAATAAAAATACAAGGGAATATTGCTCAAAAAATAAATCGAGGAGAATTGTTATGAAGAAGAAAATTTTGAGTGTCTTCTTGGTTTCGGTAATGGTGCTGAGTATGTTGGCATGCGGTAAAAATACAGCAGGAGGGAGTACTTCGGATAGTAGTGCAGGGACAGGCGATGGAACTGATATTTCAGCAAAAGCTTCATCCTACACCTATCACATCTATACGTCGGCGTTGGCAGATAACTGGAATGAGCATTCATGGGAGACAGATTCTGATAGAGAAATGCTTAGTTATATTACAAGTCCCTTGATTGATATATCCATTGACGATTCAGAGAAAGGTGTATATCAATGGATCTATGAAATGGCAATTTCAGTTGAGGATGTAACTGCGAGTCATCAGAATGACCTGACAAAGTATGATGTTACCATACAGTCAGATAATACTGTCGCAGACACAAAGAACGGCTATGTATTTGAAATCAAGCTGAGAGAGGGTGCTAAATGGCAGGATGGAACTCCTATTAATGCAGATTCCTATATCTATTCCATGAAGCAGCTCCTGGATCCCAAGATGCAGAATTATCGTGCTAATCAGTACTATGCTGGTAAATCTGCAGTTGCCGGTGGATTTACCTATTACAATTCTCTGAACACAGGTTACTATGTGCCCATAGATTACAATGAGGTAGAATCTCTGCTTTCCGCAGGCAAGGATATTTATATTGATGTATGGAATTTCTACGACGCTGAGGGCTATACTGATGCAGAAGGTAATGCCTGTCCTCAATATGTTTCAGTGAAGGATAAAACGGTGTGGGGAGAAGCGCAGGATGATGTCTTTACAGGCGAAATCCTTTATAAAGATGATGAATCTGTTAAATATTTTAAGAATGGAAGGTTTAGCTACTATCTGTATTGTAACAATGATAAGTATAACGAAAATTATGAAGCAAGCTATGATGATGTTGTGGGATGTTACAAGGTAGATGATTATACCATTCGTTATGTTACTCAGACTTATAATGAATTCAATGGCTTCATGGCCTCTCTTACCTCCAACTGGCTGGTAAATGAGAAGCTCTATGAGGCAGGAAAGGATACCACAGGAAGTCTGGTAATTACCAACTATTGTACATCGGTTGACACTACTATGTCCTATGGTCCTTACAAGATCGTATCCCTGCAGCCAGACAAGCAGATGGCTCTGGAAAAAAATGAGAACTACTGGGGTTATGAGAAGCAGGCAGATGGAAGCCTTCTCTCCATGACCGAGTTCGAGGTGGACGGGGAATCCGTACAGCAGTGGCAGACAAGCAAGATTGTAATCGACGTTATGGATGATTCTGCTGCAAAGCAGGCATTTCTGAAGGGTGAGTTGTCTGTTTGGACCCCTTCTTCCGATGATTTAGCTACATATCTTACAAGTGAGCGGTTGCATAAGGTTAATCAAGATTATACAATGTCTTTCTTTTTTCATACAAATTTGGAAAGCTTGAAGGAAATGGACAATTCCAAGGGCAATATCAACTCAGTGGTACTTTCCAATGACAACTTCCGTAAGGCATTTAGCCTTGCAATTAACAGAGAAGAATGGGTAGGTGTCACAGCCGGGTACAGACCTGCATGCGCTGTCATGAATGATCTTTATTACTATGATATATATAATGATCCAACCTCATCCTACCGCGGAACTGAAGCTGCAATGCAGGCAATCTGTAATGTGTATGGTGTTTCCTACGGTGGCGACACACCTTATGCAACTCTTCAGGATGCTTACGAGTCCATCAATGGCTACAATCTGACCGAGGCACAGACTCTGATGAAGACAGCTTGCGACGAGCTGGTTGCTGCAGGGCTTTATAAGACAGGTGATCCCGTTTATATCCACGTCGGTTATAAGGCAGGTTCTCTGGATTCCTTTGATATGAACCAAATTGAGCTGATGAACAAGTATCTGAATGATGCGGCAGAAGGATCCGGTTTCGGCAAGATTACACTGGAGGCAATCGGCAATATTGCCAATCGTTATGCAGATACTGCAAATGGTGAATATGCAATCGGTTACGGTGCGTGGCGTGGTGGTATTTTGTATCCGTTCAGTTTTTTTCGGGTATACTTTGACCCGGAAGCAGTTACTACATTAAATGAGGCAGGCTGCTGGGATCCGACAACAGAGACTCTGACGTTGAAGGTGAATGGGGAAGACGTGACCATGACATGGCAGGAGTGGAGTGGAGCGCTAATCAGTACCGGTAAGTACGCCGAGGCAGATTTCGCAACCAAGATCGATATTACGGCACAACTTGAGGAGGCATGGCTGAAAAAGTACTATCGTATTCCACTTGCCAGCTCCACATCATGTTCTATATTGTCTTATCAGATGGACTACTACACCGAAGAGTACAATATCATGTATGGTTTTGGTGAACTGCGTCTGATGAAATATAACTACACGGATGCAGAGTGGGCGGAATATGTCAAGAGTCAGAACGGCAATATACGCTACTAAAAGGTGCAATCCATGCTGGAAATCAGAAATCGGATGGTCGTACCAGAGTCTAATAAAAAGGAATAGAAAACCTATCGGAAGTCATTGATACCTATCTAGAGGTGGATTTCAGTACGGAAGCACAAAGACAAGTGACAAGGGAGAGTATCGCTTTTCTTGACAAAATACTGTTTTTATGTATACCTTAATCCGTGAAACTCATTATCTCAATTTATGGTGTATACCCGATAAAT
>CALZBR010000006.1 GCA_945621435.1 uncultured Lachnospiraceae bacterium | reverse complement strand
AGCACTCGGCTGTTAACCGAGTTGTTGTAGGTTCGAGCCCTACTCGGGGAGCTTTTTACGTGAAAGTGCATGAGGATACTCTTGGAAGAGAGTAAAACGGGCACTTGTGCTCCTGGTTTCATTCACTGAGAACGTATGAATGAAAGTTTTACGGCTCCATGGTCAAGCGGTTAAGACATCGCCCTTTCACGGCGGTAACACGGGTTCGATTCCCGTTGGAGTCATATATGTGTCTATAGATGCATAATATTAACTAAATATGGTGCGGTAGCCAAGTGGTAAGGCCCCGGTCTGCAACACCGTTATCCGCCGGTTCAAATCCGGCCCGCACCTCTGTAAAAGCATAAGAATGATGCATTCTTATGCTTTTTCTTTTTATACATATCGTAGGTAAATGAGGAAATATGAAATTAAAGATGAAAATAAAAGAAACAAAAGAGTTTTACTATTTTGTTTCTAAAACTATGCTACAATTCCTGATAGCTTCTTTTGTCGGGTGGCTATATGAGGTTGCGACGGTCTACTGTTTATTCAGGACATATTACGACAGAGGCGTTCTGCATCTGCCACTGTGTCCTATTTATGGGGTTGGGATGCTTGTCCTGCTTCTAATTTTTCACAGAGTGAAAAATACGGTGGTGATTTTCATGGGAAGCGTTACAGTGACAACAGCAGTGGAACTGGCAGCATCCTATGTACTTGAGCACATCTATGGGTATAGTTTCTGGACTTATGAGGGGTGGCCGCTAAATTTTCAAAATCGTGTATCGTTAATCAGTAGCTGCATTTTTGGATTGATGGCACTCTTATTTTTTAAGATTATCAGACCGGTCACAGATAGGCTATATACTACAAAAGCAAAAAAGATGGTTACCTTATTGGTATATTTGATGGTAGCAGGGTGTATCCTATGGGAAATACAATATACTAAGCAGGGCTTTTGAAACAAAGATATTTTTGGAAGGAAGTATATAACATGTGCGGACGATATTACGTGGATGATGACACAGCAAAAGAAATAGAAAGAGTCATCCGACAAGTAAATGAAAAAATCAGGCGAGACAATGCAATTGCCAATATACAATTTGCAGCCAAAGATGTTCATCCGACGGAGCTTGCACCCATACTAATGCAGGACGGGAAAGGGCTATGTTGCAAAACACTGCGTTGGGGATTTCCCGGATCCACATCAGTTATTTTTAATGCAAGAAGCGAGACAGCCCTTGAAAAACCAAGCTTTAGGGAAGGAATCAGAAGTAGGAGAATTGTGATCCCTGCTACTCATTTTTACGAGTGGAACAGTAAAAAGGAAAAGAATATTTTTAGGCGCGCGGATGCGCCGGTACTTTTTATGGCGGGATGTTATAACCGTTATGAGAACGGGGATTGTTTTGTAATTCTCACGACAGCGGCAAATTCTTCTATGAAGCCGGTCCATGACAGAATGCCACTGATCTTGGAAGAAGAGGAGATTACACGATGGATTTTGAACGAAAGTTCCATTTCTGAATTGTTGAAAAAGAAGCCTTGTCTGCTGGAAAGACAGACGGACTATGAACAAATGAGCTTGTTCTGAATTATCCTTCGTATTGTGCCAGCTTAAGCTTTAGTTGTCTCAGTTCATCTTCCTTTTGCTTGCCGTGTTTACCAGGGGTTCCATTCTCTCATTGTTCTTTGCAATCATCCGCAGCTCCTCCCACGTTTTCGCTTTAAAAAGCGTTGCCCAGCAATGCCGCCAGCAGTCCCTTGAGCGCAAACAAATCCTTCTGCAGCCCGTACTTTGCCAGAAAATCGTTCATCAGGGTATATTTCATCTTCCCTGTAACAGATTCCTCCAGCTGCTTTCTGAGTGCCGGGTTCGTGATGTACGGTGTGTCAATATTTTGAGCCATGATAACCTCCTTCGCAGGAGAAGCGGTCACAAACATGACATACCGGCATGTGGTACATATCCGCACTCACATCCGAATGATTGTCTCCTGCTTTTTCTTTCATAGAATTATTTGATTAGAAGTAAAAGCAAGATACGATTCAGACTTTAGTTTTCATTCAGATTTGAAAAAGATATGTCTTAGGTAATGTGCTCTGCTTTTAAAATATGATACAATATTATCGCAAACAATGCAAGAGCATTATTGAAAATTATAAACCGAGTTTATTGGGGAAAAAATCTCTTGACTCGTAAGTCTATTTGCTATAGACTACAAATGGAGTCTATCGCAAATAGATCCCAACGGCACAGCTTTTTATTTAAAGGGGGAATAAATGTGAAGAAAATCATGATAAAAATTATGACATTGTTGCTTGTCTGTACTTTATTGTTCGGATGCGGAGCGAGGAATTCCGATGAAAATCAGAATGCCGGCGGTGCGGTGATTCTTACAACTGCCGATCCCGATGATAAGCGGGAGGTGGTTACCCTCGGAGTATGGCAGGGCAGTACGGATTTGATGTTACAGGTGAATGGCTTTAACGAGACCAATGAGAAATACAGGATTGAGGTAATCGCCTATCCCTCCATGGAGTATGAGGATTATTATACCAGCCATGCTATGAGAATCCTGTCCAGAAGAGGTGAGGATTTACTGTTTGGGGACATGCGTATGCAGACCTATATTGACAAGGGAGTACTGGTGAATCTGCTTCCCTATATGGAAAGGGACCTGAAGAAAGAAGAGTATATCGAGGAAATCCTGTATGCTTACGAAGTGAAGGGCGGAATATACGGTATCTGTCCGAGCTTTGGAATCTCTGTAATGTTGGGGGGAAAAGAGTATATGGGGGATGGAAAAATATGATTTGAAGATCTGTCCGGTCTCATGAAAGAGACCGGAGCGACTACCCTGATGGCCAGAATTCCCATGGAGACCCTTTGGTATCTGTACAGCTACTTCTCAATGGATCTGACTGACAGGCAGGAGCTGAAAGAAGGAATTCTTCTGGCTGAAGCCTATGGACATTCCGGAGAAGAAGGAAGAGCTGTTGATTTAAGACTGGGCAGGGATGCCCTTTTCCTGGAACTGTCAATGAATCGTCCCAGTGATGTCATCAGAGCGGAAATGGCGTATGGTTCTTTTGGGGTAGAAACCGAGGTAATGCCGGGAGCTCTATTGTATGGCGGCTCCATCTGCATCAATAATGCTTCGGAGAAGAAGGAGGGAGCGTGGGAGTTCATCCGTTTTCTTCTGAGTGAGGAATATCAGGCAAAGCTTAACGGAGATTCTTTTATTCACTTCATTTAGAGCAGGATGCGGATCTATCTGAGTGAAAAAGAGTAAGTTTGGGATTACTATTTTGGTACCATAGCTAGTGCAAGATGGAATAGAAATGCAGTACCAATCAATAAAGAGACAGATTGCATATCTGTCTCATAACGCAGTATAATGGTGAAGAAATCAATGCAACCCGATACATGAAATCCCTATTTCTCTTTGGACGGAGGCGGATAGGATATTTTGGTTGTACCTGACAGGTGTCAGACACTTTTGCATGTCACTGAAGTGATGCATAACTGAATGGCATTGATGGATTAATATGGAAGTACATAAGGTTAATGGGGGCTGATACCTCAAGGAAGGCAGTGTATTTATGAAAATTGCGATTTGCGATGACAGAAAAGAAGATATTTCCATTGCACGGAAGGAGTTAGAACGGATTACACACAGGTTAAGTGTTAAGCCTGATGTTTTCGAGTTCTCGGATGCAGATACCATGGTAGAAGATATCTTGAGTCATCAGATAGAGGTGGTACTTCTTGATATTGATATGCCTGAGGTTGACGGACTGGAGATAGCAAACGACTTAACCGGTAAATCTCCATTTATAGTAATTATTTTTCTCACGAATCGTTCAGAGTTTGTCTTTATGAGTTTGCGTTACAGACCATTACGATTTATCAGAAAAAACCGTATTCATGAGGAACTGGAAGAAGCAATTTTAGCAGCGGAACAGAAAATTGCTTCCGAAATACATATGCTATGCATTAAAAAGGGTCATGTTGAGACTCATTATCCGGTAAGGGATGTTTTGTATATAGAAAGTAATCTTCACTATATTGAGATACATACAAACAATGGTATAGGAAAAACAAGAGGTAAAATCTCGGATTATGAAAGGAAGCTGGAAGAATACGGATTTATTCGAATCCATATGGGATATCTGGTGAATATACGTTATATAAAAACACTGAGTTTACAAGGGGTTATTCTGGATAATGAAGAAAAGCTTCCTGTCAGCAGGAAGAATATTAATAGCATTCAAGATAAATACACAAAGGAGTTGGAGAAACTGATACATGGGTGCAATATATTGTCTGATTGAATACGGAGCAAGTCTGTTTGATGCTATTGCAGCGGTGATATTTTTGACAGTGCTGTTTTCAAGAAATAAAAAAATTAGTAAACCGTTGTTTGGAATGGGTGCTTTAGTGTTTGCCGGAGGACTAGCTTTTTTACAGGATATTTTCGAAAACTCTATGGTCACACTTATCTGTTTGTTAACAGCGGCATTTTTATTTTCTGTAGTCTTTCTTGGGGGTAAATGGAAGACCAAGTTAATATATGTTTTATTGTTTTACAGTATCCAGATGATTACAGATATGATCATTATCTATGGAATCACTGCGTTTTTTCATGTGGACTTTGATATCATCACAAGGACTGGAAGCTCATTGCGAATACTGACTCTGATTATACATAAGATTCTGTTCCTCCTTACACTGATATCTGTCGTTTTACTGCATCAAAGGATTCAGTTTTTTTTGCAGCAATGGGTCGTGGGTGGACTGATGTATCTGGGAGCGCTGCTGAATGGCTGCGTTATTGTAAATATTACAAATACCGGAAACCTGTCAAAAAGTGAAGAAGCCGAGCTTGTTTATGTTACCTTGGGATTGTTGGCAATCTGCATAGCTGTAAGCATTTGTTTATATTACTTGAACAGACAACAACGTTATCAGTTGGAGAACCGGGTGCTTGCCATGAAACTGCAGGAAGAGAAAGAAAGACTTGAAAAAATGAATGAAATGGCAGAGAACATTCGTATTTTACGGCATGATTTAAAGCATTATCTGACAATGGCTCAGGGGATACTTCGAACAGAGGGGGCAGAAAAAACGGAATTGTACCTGGAAGAATTGCTCCAGAGTAGGTTTGAAGGGGAGCAAATCTACCATACAGACAGTAGCGTGATTAACACAGTGTTGAACAATAAATCCGCTGTATGCAGGAAGCATGGAATATCCTGTGAGATTGAAATCAGCGGCAGTATTGGAGAAGAACAACAGATTGACCTTGGAATTATCCTGTCTAATCTTTTGGATAATGCAATAGAAGCAGAGCTGGGAGAAGACAATCGCCGGATCAGAGTGGAAATGACCAGACATAAAGGGAATCTTTTCCTTCAGGTGAAGAATTCAATCAGCAGCTCAGTTCTAAAGCATAATCCTACATTACAAACAGTCAAACAAGATAAAATCGATCATGGAAAGGGCATTAAAAGCGTAAAAAAACTGGTAGAGAAAATGGAGGGTACTTTTGTATTAGCAGAGGAGGACAATTCTTTTTTGGTAACAATAGTGATACCTGAAAATGCAAAACGTGCCTTATAAGCGCAATCTGTGCCACATATATTGAAAATTCAAATAAATCAGTTACGATGTGAGTAAAGGGGTGTTGAAATGAGTAAAAAACTATCCTGCATTGTAACTGATTTTTTGGTATGCAGAAAAGTAATTGAGCAAGATGAAATTGAAATATACAGATATGGATATGAAGCATTCTTTTCCTGTCTGGGTCAGACACTGATACTTATAAGTATAGGGGCTGTGTTTGGTAAGTTATTGTATGCGTTCCTGTTTGTTTTGGTATTTGTCTGCTTGCGACAGTACGCAGGTGGCTATCATGCCAAGACAAGAATCGGATGCACAATTGTGACATCGTCGTGCATGTTAATGAATCTTATGTTCGTTGATGCAATATCTGAATTGTTATGTACACATATAGTTGAAATGGGCTTCATGGTTATCTGTTATTTCCTGAGTATGTGCGTGGCACCGGCATGGAATAGCAGCGGAAAGATTTCAGAAGATAAAAGAAAAGAATATTTGGTTAAGCTATACTTGTATTCATTTCTTTTTATTTTCGTAGCAGTGTTTGCTTTGAAATGGAATATAAAGGTATCTTATTCTGTTTTGACGACAATGGATGAAGTGGCACTGTTAGCGATTCTTACAAAAGAAAGGAGGGTGCGAAATGAAGCAGATGAATAAGTTAATTGCTGCATTAGGCAGGAAAACTGCACAGAAGGCAGTTGATGTGGTGTCCTGGCCTTATTGTTATGAAGCAAAGCTATCAAAAGATGCAAGAAAAAAGCTTTTGAAAAAGTAACGGAGGGTAGAAAAGGAGAAAATGTCAGAGAGCAAGTTAGGTTATTAGGTGACAACAACCTGTCCATGGATTAACTATCAGCCGAAAAACCTGAAGCAGTAAAGCGGATGCGTGAATGCAAGAATGTAAAAGAATAAACCTCTTTTACATGGAGGTACTATCGGATTAAGTATTCTAAATCTTTTCCGGTGGGGAAAGACAGGAAACTGCCTAAATCTATGATACCTATAATGCAGTGCTGATTTAGCCTGCATTATAGGTATGGTTATGAGATTATTCATTCCGGCAGAGAAAATAATACAAACGGAGGAAATCATTATGAAGAGAATATTAGCTATATTTATGTGCGTACTTATGTTCACGGGTAGCGGAATAATGGCACATGCAGAGCAGGGGAGTTCATCTGATCAAAATAACATTATTGAAAATTTCGAAAAAGAAGTGTCTGACTACGAATTAGAAACAAGTACGATTAATAGAGGACTATCAATAACAATAAGTAAAGTTGAAACCAAGATCCCACAGAACATATTAGGTGTGAGTCGTCAAATACCGAGTACAGCTAGTAATGCGTGTTATGACTACGATTCTGGGTTGCGTCCTCATTCAGGGTGGACAGGGATAGACTATAGTGACTCTACCGGGCATGCAGGAACAGAGGCTGATCGCGTATTGCGCCAGATGAGAATACTTGTTACCATAAAAAATGGAACAACACCAGTGGCAGGTGCTAATGTAACATTATCTACATCATTGGGATCGGATGCATACATTTACAAAGCAACCTCGACTACTAATTCAAGTGGGCAATTATACGCATATATTGAATTTTATGGTAAGAAGAGTTTTACCGTGACGGCTTCATTTGGAGGAACAACTAAAAGTCAGGCGGTATCATCCGGTACAGCAATTTATGGGAATAAATTTTTTATGACGATATACAATTTTCCGTTGAGAAGCAAATTTTCAACATGGAGTAAATTTGAGGAAGCTGTCCAAATTAATGGAACGGGTTATGATGATACTACAGACCAATGGTATAGATATAATACAAATGGAAGTATTATTGCCGTAAGCGGACCCAATAACACCTCGTCGGGGACAACGCCGACTGAATATCGTACCATAGCAGTTGATTCACCATATATTACGAGGAGACAATACGTATCTACTGGATTAACTAATTCTGTCTATCATCGCGGAAGGGTAATAATAGAGGGGTTAAGTAGCGTTTCCGGAGATACAGGATATAGAACGGCAGAAGATGCTGGTGGAGCAATAAATGGATACCATATTGATTTGTTTGTTGGTTTTATGACTGTTTCGGAATTCTATTCCGCTTATAGCTCATCGGTTCCCATTTCCGGTGGGTATTATTTTCCACAGGTTAGTTATTATTCAACGCTTGTAAATACATACTAAAATCTGTCTGAACAAGTATTCAGAATGTGTTTTTTTCTATTTATGGGAGGTATATTGATATGTTAAGAAAAAAACGAATAGGTGCACTTTTTATAATCCTTATCTTGTTTTGCACATTTACAGGAGTGTGTGTTGCTGCTGATATCTTTAAAATTCCTCGGCTATTTTCTCTGACTAAAGATGAGGAAACATCGAATGCTGTATTTGAAATGAATGGCGAGATATTACATTATGACAGTGAACAGAATGAAATTACGATTATATCGACAGGTGGAAAATATACACCGCTTTTGTCACCTGATAATACAAAAATTCTGTATCGAAAGTCAGTTTTTGAAATTGAAAATGGTGCTTTGATTTTTGGCGTAATTGATTTAAAGGGCAATTCTATTTCTGAAATAAAAATTGATACGGAGTTCAGCAATGAAATTTTAGATTATATGTGGATATCCGAATCATTAGTTGGAGTTACGACGCATGTTAATCCATCTACATCAGAGTACTTTGTTTATGATATATTTGAACAAAAATTAATTAATAGTTTTGTGGGAAATTCATTTACCACAATCCCCGGTACAAAACTTGTGATGTATGAAAAAAATGTACCACATTGGAGTGAGGAATCTGTTAAGCATTCATATATCATCGAGAATGAAGTAGTATACACATCAGATTCTGTTGACATGTTGTTGGGTGTTCCGGTATTTTCGGATGACATGACGAAAATAGCATTTATTGAAACACCGAATAATGTTAGAAATAATTATGATGGGGACAATGCAATGCCAAGACTTGTTGTATGCGAGTTCGATAAGAGCTCTCTCTCGGTTCAAAAGAGAAACAGTATAAATATAGATAGTCAAATTTCCGGTTATGTTGCATTTAACGATAGAAACGAGATATGTATTGTGAACGCAACAGATATTTATTGGTATAACGAGGATACGGATTCATTTGTTCAGGAATCAGTCATTACCAATTTAAGAGATGGGGCAACGGATTCTGACAGGTACACGAAACTGCAGGAAGCTGTCAAGACGCTGTGTGGAGATGACAGTTTGGATAACGTGCATTCAATCAATTGGATTTCGAAGTAAAGATATTCATAGGTGGGAACTATAATTCGACGCGTGACAATAAAGCAGAATATAAAAAGTATGCAGAATTTCTGCACAATGGATTGAGATTTATGTGTTGCTATGTGACCCTTTATGTGACAAATGTATACGATTCAGAAAGCAACAGAAAATATGTGGAGAGAAAGGGAATTTATATGAACAAAAGAATATTGGCGCTAATACTTACATTAGTATTTGGAAGTTCTGCGGGTGCAGTTCATGCGGTAGAAACGGGAGAAGTAACAGACAATAATAACAATAAGGTAACATTGATTTGTGAAACTGATACAATTACTCAAAGTGATTATGATGACGATTTTCAACATTATGCGCTTCCTGAAGCAACTGTTGACATGGAATTTAGCGTGAATACCCGTTTCGGAGGAGACCCGACAAATGTGGTTGGTGTTGTCAGGGACTATGATACGGAAGAACTTATACAGAATGCATCAATTTCTGTGAATGGAGAACGGGTGGTTGTCACGGGAGAAGATGGACGGTTTCAGATAAAAAATATGCCTTCCGGCGTATATAATTGGGAAATTAGTGCGGCAGGATATTGCCCGGCAAATTATGTAAATTATGACGTTGATAGTGCAGATGGAACTACAATTTTTACTTTTTACGTAAATTGTAATTCAGAGGTTTTTCGAGACAGGGAAGAAATACTTCATAATGATGATGAGGTGCAGACAATACCGCCGAATCTTGTGAATAGAGGAAACTTTGCAACTTCTATGTCAACCAGGGCGATGAGCTCTCTTCCCAGTGTAAGTAGTACGGTTAGTGTTTATTACAATAATGCAACCAGGAGCGTTGGCAGACAGACCTATATCTATACGGTAACATCTGCAGAATTATATGGGGCAGGCTATTATAGGGATTTGGGTATGACTTCCAGCCAAATCGAAGAACTGTTTCGTGCCCAGGCAGTAGCGGCAAATACTTTTCTGGAATATGCACTGAGCGTATATTCCAATCATGGGAATACAGATTATAAAGTCTGCTCTACCGCATGCTGTCAGGTGTATGATCCCACCAAAGTAACGCAGGTAGCAATAGATGCTACTGCCAGAATTTTTTATTCAAGTGGTGGAGTTGTCAAAACGGATATTATGATGTATAAACCCTCATCTACGACGTATGAATATATATGGGGAGCTTTTTTTTCCAGTTGTGGTAATAATGGAACTCTTTCCCATAGCTCGCAGCCTGCATTGAGAGCAGTAAGTTGTACAGATATTACACAAGGGGCAGGCGGACATCGATATGGTTTGTGTCAAATGGGAGCCGCTTACCGTGCAAAAAACGGAAATTCGGCTTCTACCATTTTGTTGCACTATTATTCCGGCTGTAGGATGATGTCTTGCAGAATAAGCTACTAAGATAAGCATGAGGTGACAGAGTTGAAAAAAAGAGTTGTAACAATATTGATTTTATTATCCCTTACGACATGTTTATTGTTCGGTTGTGCCGGTGAAAAGGGAACAGGTAACGGTTCGTCTGATAGTCCTGTAACGTCCGGTCAGGATAATTCAATCATGGAAACTGAGCCGGAAAGCGGCGAGTCATTGTCCGGTAATGCAGAAGAAAAAGAGGCAGAGGATGTCCGGGTATTATTTTCTCTGAATCAAAAAGTCATAGAAACAGTTTTGGAAAACGACGATGCCAGAGCTGAGATGACGGAGTCGGATATCGTAATAGATCAAATATTGTATGGTTCTTTTTCCCAACCGGATGCCGATGAAGTATTGATAATATGCGAAATTATGAATATGCCCCATGTTGGCGGGCTTGGCAGGAAAGCAGCCATTATCTTAGAGACTGATTCCATGAATGTGGTGGCTTATGAGGAGTTGGTTGCAGATGAGGTGTGGGTAGGTATTCTTCCTGTGAACAATGGACAGGATAGGGTAATTTGTTCCTTAGTAGGTACCTCTCAGGGATTTTCGACACAGTATATGAGATACTTTATGATTCTTGATGGTCAATGGACGCTGGTTCAGGTAGAAGAGCTATGGACATTGATGCCACCTGAAGAGTTGGAGACGTCGGAGGGGAGTTTCTTTTACCTGACGAGCGATGATGTGTTAATTGCTGCTTCTGTAAAGCAACCGACAGATACCTCAGACATTACAGCAGTATTTAGATGGAATCAGGAAATAGGGCAGTTTGTTACGGGACAAAGAGAATGAGTATGTCTATTCCATGTGGGAGATGTAGTCAAATTTTAAGCGGGGACGTTCCTTTTGTCCAGGGAGCGTCCCTTTGGCTTTATAAACTGCACGTTCTTTTGGCTGTTCAGTACAAGATACAATGACAGTCATACACTTTTGCTCTGTTTTATGAGGTAAACATTTTAAGAAAAGCACATAAAATTAATGATTTAGGGATTAACAAAGGAGAATTACAGATATGAAGAAGATGATTGGGGTTATTATGCTAACCATTGCGTTGGTATGTGGTGACATGCTTTGTGAAGCAGAAGAATTATCAGAAGGTGATCTGGAAAGTATAATTGAAGAATTGGATGAAATTTATGGGAATGATCCGGAGTTTTATAGAGAAGCTATAGACAAAGGATTGAGTTATAGTGGACTAATAAATGAATATGCAGAGAGCCTGTATTATTCACGTGTAGATTTGATGGAAAATGAGAGCCTTGGAGTGTATAGTTTGGGAAATAATGGGCATAATATGTATGCGTATGTACCACTTATTAAGCAGACCAACAATTATAACTGCGGGCCGACATCCATATTACAAATTATAACTGGTATGGGAAGGCAAGGCTTAATTCAGGGAACTACAAATGAAGAAAAAATATCAACTCTGATGTCAGATTGCGCAACCACATCAAATGGAACCTATGTATACAAGGTTAAAGATACCATTAATTTATATTCGTCGAGTACATATGCATATTATGATTGCACAAATATTACACTTGAGGCGTTTCAATCTAAAGTGGAGACAAGTCTATATTATGACAAAGCACCTATAATTCACGCAAAAACAATGTATTTACCGTACTACAATGGTCACGATTCTGGACACTACATAGCACTGAGCGAAGTAGATATGTTAAATTCTAAAATTAAGTTGGTTGATTGTAACAGAAATAATAGTTATTATGGTATACATCAGGAGTCGGTACAAAGCGTATATGATGCAGTACATGAACAGGCCGGAAGATACTTGATTTGTTTACAGTATTAGCGGCTATAGGGGGAAGAAAAGATGATATTAAAAAAAGACGGGGTTAGAATGATTTGTTTTACTGCTATGGCATTTTTGCTTTTGAATGGTTGCGGTGAACAGAAAAATGATTATTCGATTGCAAGTGATTTGAGCCTGACAAGTTCAATGTCATCTTCAGTTTCTCAAGATGATTCGGAAGTTATGAAGCGTGAAATATCCTTTGATACAGCGGAAGAAACCTGTAGTTTGGAGGAAATTTTTTCGATTGCAAAGTTGGAAGTGGGAGAGAATGAAAACGAACTGGTGACAATATCAGACTGTACAAAAAACAACTCTCAGGTTATTTACTTGAAATATTTTTCCGAAAGAGGAGCTCAGTATGGGCATTATTTTCAGATATGTTCTTACAATTTGATGAACGAAGAAACAGAGCTTTTATATGAGACGGATAAGGCTTTTCATGTGAACGAATTGTACGCAAATGATGAGTATTTGTACTGGGTTGAGTATATTGCAGACGAGGAAAAGGATGATGTAATCTATCGAATTCAACAATACAGGTTGGATACCGGGGAAACGGTAGCTTTGGCGGACAGACTCGCGGGAGAATCAACGGAAATCTGCCTCTCGGTTTCGGATAAATATGTAACATGGTATGATTCGCTGGAAGAGAACGAAGTGACTCCGATTATTTATGATTGCGGGAGGCGGCAAACAATAGAATTACCGGAAGAAAAGTATGTGCGGTTTACCCCTTATGTCAGGTTGAGTATTGTGGATAATGCAACTGCATTTTTTGTGGAAAGAGAGAACACAGTATTTCTTTGTCATTATGATTTGAATACAGGAAATACAGTGGATTTACCTATGGGGGACACAAAAAAAATAGCACTTGCCGGTTGCTGTTCGGATGCGGAACATATGGCGTGGTTTACCGATTACACGGATGGCGAATATTATTATTACGGAATCAAGGATGCTGTTTTGTATCAATTGCCTGACTCAGATAGTATTTTTTCACAATGGGTAGATGATTACTTATACCTCTATGATGCAAGGCGGAAAAAGATATGTGTCTATGATTTTGACACAGACAGGGCAATGATCAGTGAAGCGTTGGAAGGTGCACCATTGCCAATCCGCGGCGGCGTATGTGAGAAACCGTGGTTTTGCATGACGACGGATACAGACATGAAGGTGATTTCTATTGGGGTTCCCGGTAAGTAAAATGTCATAATTGATGGACCGCATTTATTGCTGCCTTCATGTCCCATAAGAAAATCAGTCAGGGCGAAATAGAAGAAATTCAGCAGATGATCAATGATTACAGGGAGGGCTGGGTTTGATGAGATATATAAGATGATGTGTGAAGAACTTATGCCCTGTTTTCAGGGAACCGGGTCTTTTGATGATGCGATTTCCGTGCTGAATTCCCGGATATGGATATATCTTGCAGAATGAGTTTAAGCGGGGATGTTTAAGCGGGGACGTTCCTTTTGTCCAAGGAGCGTCCCTTTGGCTTATCTGGCTTAATTCTTCACGGGGAATTTAGTAAATCCTGTCCACGGAAACCGGATATTCTTGTGTTATACCTGAATTTCAATGCGTATGCACAGTCTATCATTGCTGGAAATATTTTCAAGATAAATCCGTCCCCGGTATTCGTCTACACTTTCCTTTAGGAGATACAGACCATACCCACGCTTGCCGGTAGCGGTTTTGGTGGAATAACCTTTTTCAAAAAATGCACTCCGCAGTTCCGGTGTCATAAGTGGTCCCGGGTTTATGGTTGTGAAAGAAATGTGGTTATCCCGACTGTCCAGAATCAGATCGGCAGTGTCGTTTTCTGAGACTGCTTCAATCATGTTATCTACCAGGATTCCCAGCATATTAATCAGTTCATATTCCGGTACGACAGACACAAGCATCGTATTGTGAATGGTAAGATGAATGTTTTTGTTTTGCAGTTCGGCATTATGAAGCTTGTGGTACAGAAATGCGGCCAGGCATTTTGTGTTGAGCTTCAGGAGACTGCTGTCATGGCATTCTGTGATGAGAAATTCGGAGTATTCAGTCAGGGCATCACGGAGGGAATCGTAGTTTTGATAGGTTGCCGGGAGCAGCCGGATTGCCTGTATTTCATTGTCGAATTTGTGCTGCCTTGCACGTACCTGATCTATCATTTCTTCAATCAGGGGCAGATAATTACGATATGACTCCGCTTCTTCCAGTTTTTTCTGGTCTATGAGATATTCTCTAAAAAAAACTATATTAATCAGGAATAACACAACAATAGGAAATAAAAAGGAAAGGATCAAATCTCCAAAGCTGGTATGAAATACTTTGTTATATAGATTCATCATAAGCAATACGCCGGTCAGATTCAGAACTCCGATCAGCAATAAGTGACTTTTGGACATAAGTAAATCCAACAATCGGTGAATGGGACACAGAAGAACAAGGAGCAGACAGATTACCAGTGTGCAGATATTTGCGAGGATAGCCTGAACAGGGAGCGAAAACGGCAGGTGAGAAAAAATGAGCACCAGAAGTAATTGCACGGACATGCTCGTTGAGAATACCAGGACAGACAGGAGAAGTGTCTGTATCAGGCGGCACCTGAAGACAAACCAGATCAGCAGACCAAGAATCAGAAGATTTATGCACAGAATACTTGGCTGTCGCAAAGGTGCCAGCTCAGTAAGGGTATTCGCCAGAGAAAGAGGAATACAAAAACATAAAAAGCGGAAATAATATTTCTTTTGCAATTGATGTAGAAATCCACATACCAATACAAAGGTGATGAGGAACTCAAGCAGATAACAGATTTCAGTTGTAATTAGCTCAAAAGCATTGAGATTCATATAAAAACCCTTTCTTTTAATTCCCGTAAATATCGGCGTCCAACAGGAAGTTCCGGGAAATTGGGGCCAAGGGAAATGAGGTTATCATGTGGCTTGAAGCCCTGAATTTTCTGGGGGTTAACGGCATAGCTTTTGTGACATCGTATCAAATATTCAGGTAGCATATCGCAAAAACTCTGAATGGTGTAATCCTTGGTTTCAAACCTGTTGTCAAGAGTAAAGATGCTAAGGACATGACCCATGACTTCTGCATAAACAATATCACATGCTCTGAGACGATAGTAGATACCATGGGTGTCACGAATATCAAGGTAATGCTGTGTAACTAAAGGCGTCATCATTAGTGAGGAAAATGCGTCTGTCAGTTCACTTTCCGAGTAGGGTTTTAACAGGTAGCTGTAGCAATGGGTCTGGTTCAAAGCAACGGTTGCCTTGTCGGCATAGGAAGTAAGGAATAAGATGGGAGTAATGGAATAATCCGGAAGAGTCCGAATGTATTTTGCCAGTGCAATCCCATTTCTTTCACTCCCTTCATTCAAGTCAATGTCCAGGAGAAAAATCCGGAATTCCCGTTGAGTTAGTAAAGTGACTGCCTCTTCGTAGCTTGCAGCAGTATGAATACAAAAGCCGGGGTAGTGAGCCTGCAACAGACGCCTGATACCTGTCTGCTGAAGTAAGTCGTCTTCCACAATCAGAATGTTCATTCATCATTACTCCTTAGTATTGTTAGTGTCATTATACAAAATCCGTAAGCCATTCGCAAGAAAGGCGGAATGTTGTTTGCGTCGTATATGATGTCGTTTGCGCCAAACCCATTGTACTTTTTAGAAAGTTAGAGTACAAGAAAATTAAATGGTAATATGCGTAATGGCATTTAGTATCACCGCATCAGCGGAAACAAAGACATTTCAGTTCTTTGTCAGACCAACCGAATATGACGCCGGAAACTGGACGGCAGTGAAAGCGGATGATGAGCAGACGGCGTATATTACGCCAACCGCTATCAGTGGCTCCGGTAGAATCTGGGTTGCTGTTTATGACGCCGGCTGTAGCACGCAGTACACCGTTAATGTTGGTATCAGCCAGGGAGGGACATACAGACATACGGCTGGTTACTATCTCACGGGAACGCCGGGGGTAACCTATCGGCTTTTTGGCGGGGATTCCGAATGGGAGGTTACTTCTGCAACGTTTACCGTTTCCGGTAGATGGACACCGTAGATTAATTGCATGGGGGAAGGAACAATGAATAAGAAGAGAGATTATTTCTTCGCTGTTTGTATTCTGTTTTGCATTGGCTTACTACTATGGTTTGATAGAAATAAGCGCTTCACACAATCGGAGGGGGACAGCAAAAGTCCCTCTCCGGAATTGACAGAGAATACCGAAACATATGCTATGGAGATTCCCGCTTCATGGAAAGAGGAGATTGATTCGTATAACAGAATAGATGCGACGATAGTGGTCCCGGATTGCATTCGTAACAAGGGCTTTCTAAGGGTCAATACGAAAAATAAAGAAGTAAATTACGAAGACGTGCTTCCTCTGTTGGAGGATTATTATCATCCTCGGAAAACAATGGAGGATGAACGATGTATACAATATTTAGGTGAAGATAATATGCGTCTCAATTTTATTAAACAGAATTATGAAGTATTAAGTTTATACAGTCACTTCTACGATTATGTATCTATGGCTTATAGAGATAAGCTTGCAGAGGGTTATAACAGGGATTGTTATCCTGTTGACCGGGATTTGGAGAGTTTCACACTCAACGAGTGCGATGACAGAATCATGAATCTTTGTAAGAGCATCGGAATTGAGGGGGAGATTGATATTGTACATCATACCCTGGATTATAGAACCATGGAGGCAGAGGCGGAGGAATTGCATGAAGATGGCTCAAGAACAAAGCCGGATTATTACTGGTCTGACGCAGATAGCTGTTATTACTGCACATTTTCTCAGACATGCAATGGGATTCCCATCATTCCGAATTACAATTTGCAGTCCAGTGGAGATATCATAAATGCGAGCGAACATATATGTCTGTTGAATAAGGAGAGGTTTGTTTCGTTTCGTATTGGCAAAATTTATGATATTCAATATGAAAATGAATATGAGGAATTAATGGCTTTTCAGGATATTGTCGAGAGATACAGAAAGTATGCAGGCATGGCGAAGCAGGACTATGAGACGGTGATTACAGATATAACGATGCGAGTTTTTATGGTAAATCAGGGTGATGGAACTTATCGTGCAGTTCCCATATGGATATTTTATGGAGACGTGAAATTTGAGGGGGAGACTTGGCGCGGTAGACAAGTGGTATTCATAGATGCAATGACAGGAGAAATGCTATGATAAAATCTGAGAAATATAGGATCATGCAGATTGATCTGAAGAGAGCGTTTATTTCTTATCGTTTCATTTTCAGCATCATATTGGGAGTGGCGGTATGTTATTTTACCTTTCTGTTTTGTGGAAGCTTCAGGACGGAAACAATTCATATGTTTCTCATGATACATGACAGGAGCCAGAGCTTTTTGGCGTATATTGTTGGAATTCTGCCATATGCCCTGTGCTTTTATGATGATTTCGCATACGGTAATATAAAAAATGAGGTTGGCCGTATCAGGATATCCGATTATGTGTTTTCTAAGACCGTTGTGGCTGTTTTATCGACGATATCTGCGTTTATACTGGGGAAAATATGTTTTGTAATAGTGTACTCGTTCAAGAGTCCGGTCTGTCTGCCGGAAACCCTGACGACTATATCCACGGTAATGTTTATGGACTTGATTGAAGAGGGACATTATTTGGCTTATTTTTTTCTTTCCTCATTGCCCAAGGCGTTATATTGCGCGCTTTTATGTCAGATTGTTATGCTGATATCGGTCATCATTCCCAATAAATCGGTTGTTTTCTGTATCCCGATTGCAGTGTTTTATATCTTTAATTTTTATGTTCGGAAATTGATTAAGGATGTCTTTTTTAATTTTTCCATTATTTTTGACGGGATTACACAAATCTTCGATAACGATTGGATTGGCCTTGGCTATGCTTTGCTGATAGCATTTTTGTTGTATTGTACTCTGTATCGCATAACCTTATTTTTGATAAGGAGGAAGGTGCACAATGAATAGTGTGATGCATTATTATTGCCACTTATTGCGGAGACATTTTCTTTCCTGGAGAATGCTTGCAGTTTTGGTAGTTACCATATTAACTATGGATGCTTTTTTGATGCCCCTCAGAGAGTACTGTCATGTAATGCAGTTGAGAATGAGTCCGTGGGGCTTTGCGCTGCTGTGGAACAATAAATATATTGTGCTCTGTTTTCTGTTGATATTTATTTTTGCATCAGCCATTTTCCCGGAAGACAGGGCAAAGAATCGCTATATTATTGCACGTATCGGTGTGTCGAAATGGACAGTGGCTCAGGCGCTATATCTCATTACTTTCAGCTGGATATATACTTTCATTGTATATTTATGCTTAAATGTACTTTTGCTGAACATAATCGATTTTATCCCGGACTGGGGAATGGGATGGGGAACTCTGACAAATGGAGATGTCATTAGAGAATTCGGTATTTTTACCACGGTCTCCCATCGGGTCATTTCAAATTACAATCCGTTATATGCAAATATTTTAACGGTATGTATTATGGGGTTGCTTTTAGGTGTATTGAGTATGTTGATGTACTGGTTGAATTTTTACTCAAAAGTAGCAGGACCGATTATTACCAGTGCTGTTTTGTTTATGGATATGGCAGTAAAAAAAGATGTGAGATTGCTAAAATATTCTCCCGTGAGCTGGCTGAGACCGGACATGCATTACGGAAGTTTAAATACGGAGTATCCAACTGTAACATATATATTAACAATGCTGATTTTGCTTACATTGCTTTTTTTAGTACTGGCCAAAATAACGGCTAATCAAAGGCAGGAGAATGGAAGGTTAAAAAAATGAAACGGGGGAGCTTATGAATATGGATAAGTACTTGTTGGAAGTTAAAAATGTATGTAAAGAATTTCGAGAAGGTCTGGCATTGGAAAATATATCGTTTACAGCAGAAAATGGTAAAATTATTGGATTTGTCGGGCATAACGGATCCGGGAAAACGGTTCTTTTTAAGTGTATATGTGGTTTGTATCAGGTGACTGACGGCGAAATACTGATAAATAATGAGAAGGTTGGAATCGGCGAAAAAATGCCGCGAAATATTGCATTTACAATAGAAGAACCGGCATTTCTGGGGGACTATAGTGGGAAAAAGAATCTGGAGTTCCTATATGAATTGAGGCATAAAAAGGATAATGAACATATCAAAGAAATTATGCAAAAAGTTAAGCTGGATTATACCAGTCGAAAGAAGGTTTCCAAGTATTCGCTGGGAATGAAACAGCGCTTAGCGATAGCTCAAATATTAATAGAGGAGGCTCCAATATTAATATTTGATGAGCCGATGAATGGTTTGGATCGTCAGGGAATAAAAGAAATAAGAGAACTTATTCTGGAGGAAAAAGAGAAAGGGAAAATTATTCTATTGGCAAGTCACAACAGCGAGGATATTGAATATCTCTGTAATGAGGTTTATGAGTTGGAAAATGGGAAAGTAATAGATAAAAAAGTGAAATAGAAAAAACAGCGGTCTTTAAATTGGTCTTAAATTACAGTTGAAAAACGAACATATGTTTGCTATAATGTGAAACACAGGAGGTAACATATGATTGAAAAGCATTATTTTTCATATTGATGTGAACTCGGCCTTCCTGTCCTGGGAGGCCGTTTTTCGTCTAAAGCATCGTGGGGGGACGCTGGATCTGCGGCAGATACCGGCGGCTGTCGGAGGGGATATGACCATGCGCCATGGGATTATTCTTGCCAAATCCATACCGGCGGGAAAATACGGTGTGCGGACGGGGGAGAGTATACCGGAGGCGAAGAAGAAGTGTCCGAACCTTATGCTTGTACCCCCTAATTATAGTCTGTATGAGAGATGTTCGGCTGCCTTTATGAGTATTTTGCGGGAGTATTCGGACGTGGTGGAGCAGTACAGCATAGATGAAGCCTTTGTGGATATGAGTACCACTTGTCATCTCTTCGGTACACCGGAGGAAACAGCAGGGCAGATTCGGGAGCGGATCTGTCAGGAGCTGGGCTTTACGGTGAATATCGGAATTTCGGAGAACAAGCTGCTGGCGAAGATGGCGTCGGATTTCCGGAAACCGAACCGGGTGCATACTTTGTACGCTCATGAGATCAGAGAAAAAATGTGGCCATTGCCGGTATCGGATTTGTTTTTTGTAGGCAGAGCCACGGCAAAGAGACTTTTGGATTTGGGGATAAGAACCATTGGTGAGCTGGCGCAGGCGGATCCTGTGATGTTGAGGGATTATTTGAAAAAACAGGGGGAGGTAATCTGGGGCTTTGCCAATGGCATCGACTGCTCACCGGTGCTATCGGAGGCACCGGCCAATAAAGGCTACGGAAACAGTACGACTGCGCCCTTTGATGTGACGGATAGGGAGAACGCCGAGAAGATATTGCTGGCATTGGCAGAGACCGTGGGTACCAGACTCAGGCAGGATAATGTTCAGATAGAAATTGTGGCGGTAGGTATCAGATTTACGGATTTGTCCTATGTGTCTCATAGGAAGATACTGTCTTCCTCTACCAATATCACGGGTGAGATATACCGGGCGGCATGTGAGCTGTTCCGGGAGCTGTGGAATGGTGTGGCAATCAGGCATTTGGGGATTCATACTTGCAGGGTACAGTCGGGAGAGTTTGCGAGACAGTTGAGTTTATTTGATGAGGTAGACTATGGGAAACTGATGAAAGCAGATGAGACCATGGATAACATCAGGAGTCGATATGGGATTGACTCGGTGAAGCGGGCGGTATTCCTGAACCAGCCCATCGATCATATGTGCGGCGGAATCTCCAGGGAAAAACGAGAGGTGGACTACTCGAAGCTTAGAATTGAGTAGGAAGAGGAACAATAGGGTTATCAGCGTGAAGGAGGTGTAAACAATGGCTTTTGGAATCGGAGTAAACAGTCAGAGTACAAATGAAGGTCCGATACGGGGAACCCAGCGGGAGATCGCCTGTGAATGCTGGTTTACGAGTAATGGGCGGATTACACCACTGATGATAAAGCTGCAGGATGAAGAGGGAGAGATTCAGACAGTCAGACCAATCTATGTCCATTCGCAGACCAGGAAAAATTATGCGGGGACACCCTCCATAGAGTTTGACTGCACTATTGAGATAAGGGAGCGCAGTTATCGGGTATGGTTGATTTATTTTCAGTCGGAGAACCGGTGGGTGCTGAATTTCCGGTAAGATAACATTTTAAATGAATAAAAATAACATGATTCGTCAGGAATCATGCAGAATCTGTATTGACTTAATGAAAAATAACAGGTAAACTGCATTTATATGCACAAAAGAGGGAGGAAAATACATGAGTTCATCATTAATCTGCATATTGATTTCAATGATTCTTTACCTGGCTGCAGTGCTGATTATCGGTTTCAGCTTTGCAAAGAAAAATGAGTCTGCTTCCGATTTCTATCTGGGAGGCCGTAAGCTTGGTCCCTTCGTGACGGCAATGAGTGCCGAGGCTTCGGACATGTCAAGTTACCTGTTGATGGGACTGCCCGGTCTGGCTTATCTCTCGGGACTGGCCGATGTGGGGTGGACGATTATCGGTCTGGCTGCAGGCACCTATCTGAACTGGCTGCTGGTGGCAAAGCGCCTGCGTCACTATACACACAAGACGGATTCTTTCACATTGCCTCAGTTCCTGTCTGACAGATACCGGGACAAGAAACATATATTATCCACCATTGCTGCGTTGGTAATTATCGTCTTTTTTGTTCCTTATACTGCGTCGGGCTTTGCTGCCTGCGGTAAGCTTTTTGGCACCTTGTTTGATGCAGATTATATGGTGGCTATGATTATTTCAGCCATCATTATCGTTGGATATACCACAGCAGGAGGATTCCTGGCGGCTTCCACTACAGACTTTATTCAGAGTATCATCATGTCCTTTGCACTGCTCTTTGTACTTGGCTTCTCTGTAGTCAAGGCAGGAGGCGCAGGTGCGGTACTGGACAATGCCGGGAACCTGGAGGGATATTTGTCCATGACTGCGACCTACGTGGCTGATACGGGGGCTTCCAAGCCATATACGTTTCTGACGATTATCTCCACCTGTGCATGGGGACTCGGTTATTTCGGAATGCCTCATATTCTGCTTAGATTTATGGCGATTGAAGATGAGCAGAAGCTGAAGACCTCCCGCCGTGTGGCATCTGTCTGGGTAGTGATTGCCATGAGCATCGCTGTCCTGATTGGTATTGTCGGAAAAGCACTCAGTGATAAGGGACTGATTGTTGCGCTTGCGGGAACCGACACAGAGACTATCATCATCCGTATTGCGGATCTTTTGTCCAAATCCGGTATTTTTCCTGCGTTGATGGCCGGTCTGGTCATGGCAGGGATTCTGGCAAGTACCATGTCCACAGCGGATTCCCAGCTCCTGGCTGCGGCATCCAGTGTGTCCCAGGATATTCTGCAGGGCGCATTACATATCAAGCTTTCCAAGAAGGCAAGCATGATTATCGCACGTCTGACGGTTATTGCCATTGCGATTCTGGGTGTATTCATTGCGAGGGATCCCAAGAGCTCTATCTTTGGTATCGTATCCTTTGCATGGGCAGGCTTCGGTGCTGCCTTTGGTCCTGTGGTTTTATTCTCTCTGTTCTGGAAACGCACTACCTTTGCCGGAGCGCTTGCCGGTATGGTTTCCGGTGGCGCGATGGTGTTCATTTGGAAATACGTAATCGCACCTAGGGGTGGAGTTTTTGCGATTTATGAGTTGCTGCCTGCATTTCTGGTTGCTATGATTGTGCTGGTGGTTGTCAGCCTTTGCACCAAGGCACCCTCTGAGGAGATTCAGAAGGAGTTCGATGAGGTCAAACGCGAGGTTGCGCATAAGTAAAGGATTGCGGCAGGATAAAGCTTGGATTCGTTCAGAGGTAAATTGATGAAAAACAGCAATACGATGAGGAAGGCAGCGCCGTTTTTGGTGGCTGCCGCCTCCGTTTTATGGGGTATTTTAGTAATATTTGTGAGAAAACTGAATGCGTCCGGATTTTCGGCCATGGAGATCGTGTGTATCAGATCCTATGGAAGTGTTTTCTTTTTGTTTCCGGGAATCGGATTGTTGCAGAAGGTGGCAAAGGAGAATTTTCTGCATGTCAGAATCAGGGACTGCTGGTGTTATGTGGGGACAGGCATTTTCAGCATTGTGTTCTTCAGCTATTGTTATTTTCGGAATGTGGGAATCTCTTCCGCAGCATTCTCCTCCATTCTGATGTATACCTCCCCGGTGTGGGTGATGCTGATGTCCGGGGTCTGTTTTCGGGAGAAAATGAGCCGGAGAAAGTGGCTTTCCCTTGTGCTTGCATTGGCAGGCTGTGTGCTGGTCAGCGGTATTACTTCCGGACCGGGCGACATCAGTGTACGTGGCTTACTGCTTGGCGTAGGCTCCGGTATCGGTTACGGACTGTATACAATTTTTGGACAATATGCCTTGAATAAGGGGTATCATCCCATGACGGTGTCTGCCTATACCTTTCTCTTTGCCTGTGTGGGAGTGCTGCCCTTTGTCAGGCTGCCGGAAATTGTAGAGAAGCTGAATGCAGCCCCCGCATGCTGGGGCGTGGGGCTGGCGATGGCTTTCTTTTCCACCACGGTTTCCTTTTCCCTTTATACGCTTGGTCTAAATTATATGGAGCCCGGGAGGGCAGCCGTTCTGGCCACCCTGGAGCCGATTGTCTCCGCACTGACGGGAGTACTCTGTTATAAGGAAAGGCTTTCGGCAGTAATGCTTTCCGGTATGCTCCTTGTGCTGATTGCATCGGTTCTGGTAAGCAGAAAAGAGGAATAAGGAAAAAATGTGGGTGTTAGCTAATGGATTAAGATAAGATTGGCTCAAATTTGATTATGATGAAACTTGAGGTTGTCAAACTGCTTGTCGGGACATTAAACTATTTATGGATTAATATTTGAAAGCAACGGTAATTTTATATGGAGGTAATAAGCAATGATTTTTTACCATGTAATTTCAGACAGACCCAAGACATTACATCAGCATTTTGTTGTGGATGACGAACATCCTAACGGAGTGTATGACCGTGTTTACGAACAAATGAACAGAGTGGAAGATGTATTAAATAATCCTGAAAAATACAAAGAAGTGGAGATTGATCACAGCCTGGGTGTTGCACTTCGCGAGTTGGCATTAGAGAAGGTAAGAAAGGAAAAGTATCCGGATTATCCGTCAAGAATGGCATCTCTTTATGTATCAAGAACCTATGAGGAAGCTGTTCGTTGGGCAGATTACTTTGTTAAACTTGGAAGAAAGACGTACAGTGTTGCAAAGATTGAAACAAATGGTCGCGTATTCTATGGTGATGCTTATAAATGCTTTGATGGAACAAATTCTGAAGAAGAAAACATAAGGCTGGCAGAAATCTATTGGAAAAACGAACCTAACGAGGATGGTAGAGAACCTATCGTTGAGGTTCTTGTGGATGGCGACATTGAAATTGTTGAAATAATGAAAGAGTATAATGCCAATATTTAAATAATACGCTTTCATTCATTCGTTCAATACAATAAACAGACAGGGAAAATCTATAGTGAAAAATCAAATTGTAGAGAATACCTCGCCGATGGGGGCAGAGATCAGCAAATCCGCAAAGTTGTCCCTGGGGGTGGAGGACTTGTTGATGACCACAAGCTTATCTCCCTGAAAATAATCAATGAGTCCGGCAGCAGGATAAACAGCAAGAGAGGTACCGCCGATGATGAGCACCTCGGCATTGCTGATATAGCGAACGGCCTCCTGTATGGTATCCTGATTCAGACCTTCCTCGTATAATACCACATCCGGCTTCACCGGACCGCCACATTTTTTACATTTGGGAACACCATTGGTATCAAGAATATATTGCAGATTATGGAATTCGCCGCAGTGTTCGCAGTAGTTGCGAAGCACGGAGCCATGGAGCTCCAGTACCACTTTACTTCCGGCTGCCTGATGGAGTCCGTCAATATTCTGGGTGATAACGGCTCGAAGCTTTCCCTGCTTTTCAAGCTCTGCCAGCTTGCGGTGGGCTGCGTTGGGTGCGACATTGGTAAAGAGCATCTTGTTTCTGTAGAAACGGTAGAATTCTTCGGGATTTCTCCGATAAAAGGTATGACTTAAAATGGTCTCGGGAGGATAGTCATACTGCTGATGGTAGAGACCGTCCACACTTCTGAAGTCAGGTATGCCGCTTTCGGTGGACACACCGGCTCCACCGAAAAAGACGATGTTATTGTATTTCTGAATGATTTCTCTTAACTCTTCAATGGCTTTTAGGGTATCTTCCCGATGATTCATGGCTGTTCTCCTTTTTGTTTCGGCTTTATGCGCCTGCCGGCGTTCTGCTTTGCTTTCGCAGGCTGCCCGCTTTTCATCTGAATCCATTATACCATAAATGACTTTGGAACATAAGATACAAATTCTTAAGAAAACCATAAGCAATGACTATTGAGACCGGCCTGCCTTTTGTGATATATTATGATAAAAGGCTTAGAACACCTTGAGTCTTTTATATAGGATTGGGTTTCGTGCGGCAGAAGGGAGGCGGCAAGCATGAAGAAAGGGATCTTTTTTTATATTCTGGGAATTGGCTGTATTCTTTATTGCCTTATGGTTGCCTCTGTGGGATTCGGCACGTTATTTTTCCTGGTATGGGGCGTGGCAGGGGTCTGTAGCATTCTGTTTGGACTGGCACTGGACCTGAAATGGTTCCGGGTGCTTCCGCGCCGGCTACGGTTGACGGGACTCGGAGTGATTGCGGTCGGAGTTTTGATTTTTTGTGTCGTGGAGGGAATGATACTGAGTGATTTTCGCGCTGAGGCGGAGCCCGGAGCCGATTATTGTATCATACTGGGAGCCCAGTGGAAGAAAAACGGTCCCAGTGAAGTGCTTCGAAGAAGGCTTGATAAAGCAGTGGAGTATCTTAGGGAGAACCCGGGAACCATTGCCATTGTTTCCGGCGGACAGGGAGGCAATGAAATCATCCCGGAAGCAGAGGGGATGGCCGGATATCTGGAAGACGCAGGAATCGAAAGAGAGCGTATTCTTGTGGAAAATAAATCCAGAAATACGTATGAAAACCTGGAATTCAGCGGAAAGCTTATAGACAAAGAAAACAGTCGTGTTGTGATTGTAACCAATAACTTTCACGTATTTCGAGCGCTGAGAATAGCGAAGAAGCAGGGATATCATGCAGAGGGGCTGGCGGCGGATTCGGTGGAGGCATTGTTGCCGAATAATCTGTTGCGGGAGTTTGTTGGGGTAATGAAGGATACCCTGATGGGGAATATGTGAAGGTGACATGAAACACATGGAACAAATACATTGAACAAACACATTGAATATAGGCATGGAACAAACACATGATATGTTGCTGGAAGAAGCAAAGTGGTCAGTAATTGATAAGATAGCGGGAAGAGAAGGAAGGTGACGGGAAATGGATATTCATGTGGGAGATGTTGTGAAGCTGAAAAAGAACCATCCCTGCGGGAGTAATGAGTGGGAGATTTTGCGCGTCGGAGCGGATTTTCGCATTAAGTGTCTGGGTTGTGGACACCAAGTGATGATTGCGCGTCCGCTGCTGGAAAAGAGTATCAGGGAGATTCGATAGACTTGGAAAGTAATATATCCGGAAAAGCGATAGAAATGTTATCTGAAAGACCATCTGAAAAGCCATAGAAATATAAGTTTGACATAGAAGTGTTTCAGTGATACTATCGTAACAAAGAGGTGCTACCGATAGATGGTTAGCTTGATATTTTTTTGGCAAAAAGACCGCCGTGTTTGTCAGACGTGGGCGGTCTTTTTATGCCTATTTTTTACTCTTGGAACCAACGGTATAGCCAAGAGCAAAGCATGTAATACATAAGCTGATGATGGCTATAAAAAGATTCGTTGTAAGCATAAGCATCAACCTTCTCATTAGATTTCCGAATGGATTTCTATGTAAACGTAAGCTATAACACTTACGGAGAAGGCTAAACGCTCGGATAGAAAATTAAACTGAAAATTAATACTGAAAATTGGGAAAAGCTCTTGATTTTATAGATTTTTTATGATAACATATTTCCTTGTGATGAATAAATTCCTTGCTCGCACGGGAAGTGCGGGCCAGAGACCAAAAGGAGGTAACAAGCATGAACAAGTATGAATTAGCCGTAGTTGTGTCCGCTAATATCGAAGACGAAGAGAGAGCAGCAGTTGTTGACAAGTGCAAGGCTCTGGTTGAGAGATTCGGCGGTACCATCACAGGAGTGGATGATTGGGGCAAGAAGAAGCTTGCTTACGAGATCCAGAAGATGAAAGAAGCTTTCTATTATTTCATCCAATTCGACGCTGAGAGTACTGCGCCTGCTGAGATTGAGAGCCGTATGCGCATTATGGACAATGTGCTCAGATATTTGGTTGTCAGACAGGACGAGGCTTAATTAGAAAGCGAGAAAAATTATGAACAAAGTAATTCTTATGGGGAGATTGACAAGAGACCCCGAAGTTAGATATTCACAGGGCAACAGCCAGACTATTGTGGCACGTTTTTCTATTGCCGTTGACAGAAGATTCAAGCGCGAGGGTGAGCCAGACGCAGACTTCTTTAACTGTACCTGCTTTGGTAAGCAGGCTGAGTTTGTGGAGAGATATCTTCACAAGGGTGTAAAGGTTGTGCTGAGCGGAAGAATTCAGAATGACAATTATACCAACAAAGACGGTCAGATGGTGTACAGTGTCCGCGTTATGGTTGACGAGATTGAATTTGCCGAGAGCAAGAATGCAGCCGGAGGCAACGGCGGCAATGTAGGCGGAGGCAGCGCCCCTGCTTCGTTCGGAGCCGGAGACGGTTTCATGAACATCCCTGACGGAATTGACGAAGAATTACCATTTAACAATTAACCGAAGTTGAGTTTATTTTGTAAGATAGGAGGCACCTAACATGGCTTTTAATAAGGCAGAGAAGTCCGATGCGCCGATGAGAAAAAAAGGCGGTATCCGCAGAAGAAAAAAGGTTTGCGTATTTTGTGGCAAGGATAATGTGATTGATTATAAGGATGCTAACAAGCTGAAGAGATACGTGTCTGAGAGAGGTAAGATTCTTCCTCATCGTATCACCGGCAACTGCGCAAAGCATCAGAGAACCCTGACTGCAGCAATCAAGAGAGCACGTCATCTTGCGATTATGCCTTACGTACAGGATTAATAAGTATTTTTGAGGACGCTTTCCGAAAAATCAGGAGAGCGTCTTTTTTTTATGTGAAATCCTGGCAGACCCGGTTGGAGATTACGTGAAAAATAGAGCAAACGAGGAAAAAACACGAAAACAGAGCCGGAAATTTCGTGAAAAAATGAGCAATCGTGAAATAATCACGAAAAAACTAAGCCGAAACGGAAGAGAATGGTTTGAATTATCATGCGCCTGAGTGAAATCCATTTAGAAGATAATCGAACGGAGAAATATGGGTGAAAAATGTACCGATAGGTAGTAACAAAATTGAGTAAAGGTGAATTGAGTACAAAATTAACTACAAACAATTATGTTTGCTGTGTTTACTTTTAAAATCAACTATAAATAGAAAATAATGGAATAATAGAATTTGTGTTAATCTATAGTTGATATTATATGTGGAAAACAACTAACGCGATTGTTATAATGAAGAAAAACCAAATCCAAGTTGTGAATGGGAAAGAAATATAAACTGTAAATTGGAAACTATAGAGTCGCCGGAATTAAAAACATATAAGTGTGGGAGGATTATTATGGCAACAGGAAATACTATTTTTTCAATGACCCTGCAATCGCTGAGAAAGAAAAGAGGGGTGACACAGGAACAGTTGGCGAATCACCTGGGTGTAAGCCCCCAGGCAGTCTCAAAATGGGAGAACGGAAGCTATCCGGAGGGTGACCTGTTGCCAAGAATCTCGGAATTCTTTGGGGTGTCCATCTCTTATCTGTACGGGCAGGAGAAGGAACCGGTGTCCATAGAGCAGAGTGTGTTGGAGGCGCTGAGCGGTAAAGAGTCAGATGGGCATAAGGATTATTTTGACCTGATGCTGAATATTGCATGGGCATTCCAGATAGGAGCATGGCCGAATAATAAACAATACTATGACAGAGGTGTGCCGACGAAGGATACAAGGACGGCTTCGGTGTTTACGGAAAATGCAGGGTTCAGCTTTTTTAACCTGAATCGCGAGAAACAGTTTTTTACCTTGGTACGGGAGCCGGAGGATGGCTTCGCTGCAAACCTGAAGATTACCGATGAGTTGAGAGATTTCTTTACGTTTTTGGGTAAAAAGGGAGCCTTGGAGATTGTTTATTACCTGCTTTCCCTGAACTGGGGGGAGTATGCGACGGCTCCCACAATTGCCCAAAAAACAGGAATCAGTACGGAAAAAACGGAAGAACTATTACAAAACATTACCCAATTTCAGCAAAGTGGCAATCCGCCCTTCTATTGCATTGATATTATGAATCGGGACAGTGTGGAAAAAGGATATGGCATTAACCAATCCTGCATCTGTATGTTCATTTCACTGTTTTTAAACGCAGATGTACTGATTCATCCTCCTTATGGATATCAGATGCAGGTGTCGAGCAGAAAAAAGAGCTGGTTCCGGAGAGAGGATGTGGAAGTAGCTCTGAGAGGCGACAGAAAAGATAAAAAGCCTGAATATAGTAGTGGAAATAAGGCGGAGAAATAAATACAAGTTGTGATGACCTAAGTGAAAAATCACAATAAGGGAAAGGAAGCGGTATGGCAAAACAATTTAAGGAAAGCAAGGATAATCCTTATCATAAGGAATATGGGAAATGGAGCAATACTCTATATGTTTTGGGAAAGTGCAGAGAGTATCGCTCTTGTGTACTGTGGATTGCGTTGCTGGGAATTATCTGCAATTCGGTTCTGAGTTATTATTTCGGCTTCTTTGGTAAGCTTGTGATTGACCTGGCAGGCAGCGGGCTTGTATATAATGAGAAGGTCACAAGGCTTCTGGTGATTGTGCTGGCAGGAGGTTTGATAGCAGGGCTCCTACAGCTTGGAAGCAGTTTTTCGGGAAGCAGAACATGGTATCAGTATATTGAGGTGAGAATGCATGTCATTGAAGAACGGGTGGCAAGAGCGCTGGGCATGAATTATGAGTTCCTGGAAAAGCCTGAGACCCTGGATATTCATGAACGCGCCTGCCAGGCCACCGGTGGGAATAACAATGGTGTCGAGGGAATGATGCATGGCATGGAAACCCTCGCCGTGAATCTCACCACGGTAATAGTGACACTTGTGTCGGTAATGGCGCTGGATATCCGCCTGGTGCTGGTATTGATTGTGTTGGCGGTAATGCAGTATGGATATTTTGTATTCTGTATTCGCAATGACAAGAAAAAGGTCTGGGATCAGCTCGGGGGTACCTGGAGACAGATTAATTATATGGAGAGAGTTACCCAGGACTTTGACTACGCAAAGGATATCCGTTTGTTCTCGCAGCAGGACTTTTTGTTGAAAAAGCAGCAGAAAATTTTTGAAAACAGATGGAAGAAGTTTGATTATCATCAGAATCTCTGGTTTTCCCACGCTGTGGTGGTGAATATTACTTTTTTGATTGGCAAGGCAGCAATCTATGGGGCACTGTTCTACGCAGTCATCAAAAAAGATATGACGGTTGGTAATTTTACTTTGTTTTTTGCGCTGGCAATGGCTTTTTCCCAGAGCCTGATCGAGTTTTTGAGGCGGTTTGGTGATTTTGGAAGAGCCTCGCTGGAGGTGGACGATTTCAGATCCTTTATGGAGCTGGACATGGAAGGAAGCGTAGCTTCAGACGTGGCTTCGACATCGGAAAGCGCACAGAAAAATAAGGAGCTTCGGGAGCTTCCGAAAGCGACAGCCTATACTATTGTGTTTGAAAATGTCAGCTATCGTTATCCGGAAGCGGAAGAGTATGCACTGAAGAATCTGAATCTGAAGCTGGAGGCAGGGGAAAAGCTGGCGGTAGTGGGGCTGAACGGAGCCGGAAAGACAACGATGATCAAGTTGTTGCTTCGGCTGTATGAGCCCACGGAAGGGCGGATTCTCCTGAATGGAACGGACATCAGGTCTTATCGGAGAGAAGATTATTATAAGCTGTTCTCACCTGTCTTTCAGAATGTCGAGGTTCTGGCCTTTCCCATTGCGGAGAATGTTTCCATGAAACAGACGGAGAATACCGATATCGATAAAGCCTATTCCTGTGTGGCGGAGGCGGGGCTACAGGAGAAGATTGACAGTTTGCCGAAGGGGATTCTGACCGAGCTTCTGAAGGTTGTTGATGAAGAAGGAGTTGATTTTTCCGGCGGAGAAAAGCAAAAGCTCGCGCTCGCAAGGGCGCTCTACAAAAATGCGCCAATTGTGGTGCTGGATGAGCCTACCTCCGCATTGGATGCCATAGCGGAACAGAGACTTTATCAAAGCTTTGATAAGATGATTGGGGAGAAGTCTGCAGTCTACATTTCTCACAGGCTGGCATCCACCAGATTCTGCGATAAGGTGGCGATGTTCAAGGGCGGTGAGATGATCGAATATGGCGCTCACGAGGAGCTGATGGAACAAAACGGTGAGTATGCCCATATGTTTGAGTTACAGGCTCAGTACTATCAGGAGGAGGGCGAAGAAAATGCGTAAAATAGCAAAAGTAGTAAAAATACTATTTGGAACCGCTGCGAAAAAGTATCCAAGTTTTTTCGTCCTGGAAGCATTCAAAACGGTCGTTCAGATTGGAATGCCTTTTGTAGGTATTTTACTGACTCCCCTGATTGTGGATGAGGTCTGTGGAGCGAGGGATGTGAACAGGTTGATTCGGCTGGCGGCGGTGCTGATTGTGACGGAATGTGTACTGGCGATTTTGCAGGAGGCACTCAGCAGTCAGATTAACAAATATCAGGAGCGGCTGGATAATTATTTTACAATGCAGATAGGGGTACACTCCATGAATCTGGATTTTCAGCTCACGGAGGACAAAGAAGCCCTGGATCAGCTGGATCGGGCGAAAACAGGCATGAGCTGGTATTCCGGCGGGGTGTATGGGGTGTCGGAGCAGGTCTTTATGTTCTTTGGCAACCTTTTTAAAATAGTGGGCTTTATCACGGTGATCGCGATGAAGGCTCCCTGGCTGCTGCTGTTTCTATTCCTGTTTGTTCTTGCCAACAGCTTTGTTACGGCAAAATGTAATAAGGTGGATGTTGAGGCCTTTAACAAATTGTCCAAGGTAAACCGTCTGTTTGGGTATTTTGGATGGACCGTTACGGATTTCCGGTATGGAAAGGATGTGCGGCTCTATGACGCGAAGGATATGTTGGTAAACAGATGGAGAACGAATACGGAGATCAGCAATGAAGCATGGAAGTGGCAGGGAAAAACCGGGTTCAGGTATAAGAAATATACGGTACTTGCCGGAACTCTTATGAATTTTGCACTTTATCTGTATGCCGGAATGCTGGTTTTGTCTGCGAAGATCAGTATTGGTATTTTCACTCAGATCATCGAGACAAGCGGCGCACTCAATGCCACCCTGAACGGTCTGGTCTGGAATGTGCAGGAGCTGGTAAAGCGGTGTAATTACGCCTACGAGTATGTTGTTTTCATGGAATACCCGGAGGCAATGGAGAAGAATCATGAGCCGGTGAATTCCGGGCTGCACACCATTGAATTTCGGCATGTGAGCTTTGCCTATCCCAATACAGATAAGAAGATACTTGATGACATATGCATCACCATTCCACCCGGAGAAAAGCTTTCCATCGTTGGATTGAATGGTGCGGGAAAGACAACCTTTATCAAGCTTTTGTGCCGATTATATGATCCTACGGAGGGAGAAATTTTGCTGGACGGCAGGGATATCCGGGAGTATGATTACGAGGAGTACAAGAAACAGTTTGCACCGGTATTTCAAGATTTCAAGCTCTTTGGTTTTACAATCGGGGAGAATATACTTCAGAAGGATATTTCCGAGCGCAGTGAGGATGAAACGGAGAAATTGAAGGAACTGATGGGTCTGGTGGAGCTGGATGGTCTGCTGGAAAAGAATGAGAAGGGCATCGATACCACGGTATTCACTATTTTTGACGAGGAGGGCATCGAGCCTTCCGGTGGTGAACAGCAAAAGATTGCTATCGCAAGGGCTCTTTATAAGGATGCGCCGGTGATTATGCTGGATGAACCTACCGCGGCTCTCGACCCCGTAGCAGAATATGAGATTTACAGACAGTTTCATACACTGGTGGGCAACAAGACGGCTTTTTATATTTCCCACCGTCTGTCAAGCTGCCGGTTCTGCGACCGGATAGCCGTTTTTGCGGAGGGAAAGATTGCAGAATGCGGGAATCACGATTCCCTTGTGAAAAAAGAGGATGGAATCTATGCAAAAATGTTTGAAGCCCAGGCTCAGTATTACAGATAGGTTGAATCTGCAAAACATTTCAGGCTTCGACAAAATAAATTGTAGCATAGTGGAGTGAATTCTGATATACTGTATCAGGGAGGCATCCTATGAAAAAGCGAATCAGATTAAAAGGAAGAATTAAAACCTATTTGCAGGTTGGTATTTATTTGGGTATCCTGCTTCTTGTGATCAACCTTGCCGTTTTTTTGATTGATGTCGGGGCGGGAGGATTGCTGCTGGCATTTACGGTGCTTTATCTGGCAGTTACGCTATCTTTATATTTTTACAATAAACCGATTCTCATGAATGAACTGATCAGCTTTGCAACGGAGTATGGTCAGATACAGAAAAAGCTTCTGAGGGATCTGGACATGCCCTATGCGCTGTTGGATGACAATGGAAAAGTGTTCTGGACGAATGCCGCCTTTGAGGCTGTGGTACATCAGCCGAAGGGTTATAATAAGTCCATTACTGCTCTGTTTCCGGCGATAACCAGGGATCGTCTGCCGGATGACAACGACCTGGATGAAGCTCAGTATGAGTTGGAATATGAGGGCAGTGAATACATAGCCAAATTCAAGAAGATTTCCTTGCGTGAGATGACGGAGCATAGTGACATCATAGATGCAGAGGGATATAACGGATATCTGATTGCAGTTTATCTCTGTGATGAGACAGCCCTGCATATTGCCCTGCAGGAAGTGGATGACCAGAGCCTTGCGGTGGGAATGATTTATCTGGATAACTACGAGGAGGCGCTGGAGAGTGTGGAAGAGGTGCGCCGTTCTCTGCTGATTGCCCTGATTGACAGAAAAGTGAATAAATACATCTCCGCAGTGGACGGTATCTGCAAGAAGCTGGAGAAGGACAAGTATCTGATTATCATGCGTAAAAAGACCATCTCCCAGCTACAGGAGAGCAGGTTTGACCTGTTGGAAGAGGTTAAGACCGTGAATATCGGTAACGAGATGGCGGTAACCATCAGTATCGGTGTCGGACTGGATGGGCTTTCTTATGCCCAGAACTATGAGTTTGCACGAAATGCAATTGACCTTGCGTTGGGAAGAGGAGGCGATCAGGCAGTTATCAAGACTCCTGAGAGTATCACCTATTACGGCGGAAAGAGTCAGCAGGTGGAAAAGAATACCAGGGTGAAGGCACGCGTCAAGGCACATGCACTTCGAGAGATTATCACGGGCAAAGATCTGGTTCTGGTTATGGGACACAGGATGCCGGATGCAGACAGCTTCGGTGCTGCTGTGGGAATCTATGGAATCGCCCAGAATCTGGAACGAAAAGCACATATTGTGTTGAATGAGGTTCCGTCCTCCATTCAGCCCATTGTTGATTTGTTTAAGGGGAATCCGGACTATGAAGATATGATAATCAACAGTCAGCAGGCATTGGATGCGGCCGGTGGCAACTGCGTACTGGTAGTGGTTGACGTTAACAAACCGTCGATAACAGAGTGTCCCGACCTGTTGCGCGTGTGCAAATCCGTTGTGGTGCTGGATCATCACAGACAGGGTACGGATACCATTGAGAATGCAACTCTCTCTTATGTGGAGCCTTATGCTTCTTCCGCATCTGAGATGGTATCTGAGATTTTGCAATATACCTATGACAATGTGAAGATCAGACCGGAGGAGGCAGACTGCATGTTCTCCGGAATTATGGTGGATACCAGCAACTTTATGACAAAAACGGGTGTGCGTACCTTTGAGGCAGCAGCATTTCTGAGAAGAAACGGTGCGGATGTGACCCGTGTGCGTAAGCTGTTCAGAGAAGATGCGCTGGAGTATAAGGCCAAGGCGGATGCGGTCAGCCAGGCTGAGATCTATAAGCAGTACTTCGCAATTTCCATCTGTACCGCAGATGATTTGCCCAGTCCGACCATCATCGGAGCCCAGGCTGCCAATGAACTGTTGAATATAAAAGGTATCAAGGCGAGCTTTGTGCTCACGGACTATCAAGGAAAAATCTATATCAGTGCCCGTTCCATTGATGAGGTCAATGTACAGGTCATCATGGAAAAGATGGGTGGCGGTGGCCATCTGAGTACGGCAGCCTGTCAGATGGAGGGTGTCGGCATCATAGAAGCTATCGGTGTGCTGAAACAGACGATAGATACGATGTTAGAGAATAATGAGATTTAATGTGAATTTGGAAGGAGTGATTGAAAATGAAGATAATTCTGCTACAGGATGAAAAGAAGCTTGGGAAAAAGGGTGATCTCGTTGAGGTAAGTGAGGGGTTTGCAAGAAACTATATTTTGCCCAAGAAAATCGGTGTTGAAGCCTCTGCCAAGAATATGAATGATTTAAAGCTTCAGAAGGCAAATGAGGAGAAGCTGGCAAAGGAGCGCCTTGAAGCAGCGAAGGAATTGGCGGGGCGTTTGGAAAATATGCAGGTGGTGCTGAAGATCAAGGCGGGAGAAGGCGGAAGAACCTTTGGCTCAGTATCTTCCAAAGAAATTGCAGCTGCATTCCTGGAACAGCACGGCATTGAACTGGACAAGAAGAAAATCCAGCTGCCGGAGGCGTTGAAAAGCTTTGGAAATTATGAAGTATTGGTAAAGCTGCATCCTCAGGTAACCGGTAAGTTCATCGTAAAGGTAACTGAAGCGTAAGTAGTGTTCCGGATAGTAGTGTGCCCCTGAGGTCTGCTGTGAGGTTTTTATGGAAGAAAATGTAATAAAGAAGATCATGCCTCACAATTTGGAGGCAGAGTTGGCTGTTATCGGATCCATGATCATGTACCGGGATGCGATTGTGACAGCTTCGGAAGTGATTACCGGAGAAGATTTTTACAATAAGCAATATGGCATTGTCTTTGACACTATGGTAGAACTGAATAATATCGGTGCTCCGGTAGATTTGGTTACTCTCCAGAATAAGCTGAAGGAGAAGGATGTTCCTCCGGAGGTCAGTGCACTGGAATTTGTTAAAGAGTTGGGTACTGCAGAGTTTACTTCTACCAATGTGCGGGAATATGCCAAGATCGTATCTGAGAAGGCCATGCTTCGAAGATTGATTAAGCTGAATGAGGAAATAGCCAATACCTGTTATGCGGGTAAGGAGAGCATGGAGGATATCCTGGAGGATACAGAAAAGAGGGTCTTCCAACTGGTTCAGAGGCGTACCACGGACAATTTTGTTCCGGTGCGTCAGATAGTGGCAAATGCCTTGGAAAAAATTGAGAAAGCTTCCAGAAATAAGGGAAGTGTGACGGGAATCCCTACAGGATTTATTGATCTGGATTATCGTACCGCAGGTATGCAGCCTTCGGATCTGATACTGGTGGCGGCACGTCCTTCCATGGGTAAAACGGCATTTGAGCTGAACCTGGCTGAATATATGGCTTTCAAGAAGAATCTGACTGTCGCCCTGTTTAGTCTGGAAATGAGTAAGGAACAGCTCATTAATCGAATGTTTTCACTGGAGTCCAAGGTAGATGCACAGAAGCTTCGTACAGGACAGTTGAACGATCAGGAATGGGAACAATTGATTGAATCGGCGGGGCAGATGGGTAAGTCAAATCTGATCATAGATGATACACCCGGTATCTCTATTTCAGAACTGCGTTCCAAATGCAGAAAGTATAAATTGGAGCATAATCTGGCAATTGTCATGATTGACTATTTGCAGTTGATGTCAGGTAGTGGTAAAACAGAGTCCAGACAGCAGGAAATCTCAGATATATCCCGAGCACTCAAGTCCCTGGCCAGAGAGCTGAATATCCCTGTGATTGCCCTGTCTCAGCTTTCTCGTGCGGTGGAAAAGAGGGATGACCGGAGACCCATGTTGTCAGACCTGCGTGAATCCGGTGCGATTGAGCAGGACGCTGATGTGGTGATGTTCCTGTATCGGGATGATTATTACAATAAAGACACTAAGGATAAGGGGATTTCAGAGGTTATCATTGCAAAACAGAGAAATGGTCCCATTGGTACGGTAAAGCTTGCCTGGTTGCCTGAATATACTAAGTTTGCCAATCTGGATCCATCTTATAATAATGATTCAAATAGCTGATTACAAAAGAGAATGTGCGAAAGGCGCATTCTCTTTTTGCGTATTAGGATGAGCCGGTTAATGTTTTATACATGTAATATAGTTGTACTTACAGGAAAGGAGAGGTTATGAACAACTATTTATTGATTTCAGACGCTGCTAAGGAGGTTGCGGTGGAGAGCCATGTGCTGCGCTACTGGGAGGACGAATTACATCTTCCGATTAAACGCAATGAATTGGGACATCGCTATTATACAGAAGAGGATGTGGCACGTTTTAAGAAGATCAAGGGTATGAAGGAAAGGGGGCTGCAATTGAAGGCTATCAAGATGATTTTGAAGGATGGCAGGCTGGATGTGTTGTCTGATAAGGAAAACGGGGAGAAAAAAAACGATAGGACAGGCCTTTCTATAGACATAGTTGAAAGGAGTCCTGAAACGATTTCTGAAGAATCCAGGGAAGAAAAATCTAAGAGACTGCAATGGCTCCTTCAGCAGTTGATCAGAGAGACGCTGAAGGAGAATAACGGAGAGCTCTGTCGGGAAATCAAGGAAAGCGTTGTCAAGGAACTGGATTACCAGTTCAGAATGCAAGAAGAACGGGAGGAGAAGAGGGATAAAAGAATTGAGGAAAGAGACGAGGAATACTACAAGAAGATGGATGAATTGTTGCGAAAAAAGAGAAACAGATTCTTGAAGCTAAACAAAAAAAAGAAAGGCACTTCATAGAAGTGTCTTTCTTTCGGTACCGTCTCTTATGCCTGAGCAATAGCTCCGGTAGGGCACTGACCTGCGCAAGAACCGCAATCGATGCACTTATCGGGATCGATTTCGAACTTGCCGTCGCCCATGCTGATAGCTCCAACAGGGCACTGAGCCTCGCATGCACCACAAGCTACACAAGCATCACCAATCGTATATGCCATAATCTTATCCTCCTTATGTCTGACAGAAAATTATCAATGTCAATTCTTATTGTAATATAAAAGCATTTGAAATACAATATCTATTTCACAAAAAATAAAAAGTACATAACAAAGAATATTAAGGTTATAAATGACATTCTTCGCGTCTTTTTTTGATTCCTTCCAAAATAGCTTTCTTTTTGTCCAGAAGCAGTGTTTTGTCCATAGGAGGAACGCCCTTCAGACGATACTCCATTCCCAGACTTTCGTACTTCTTCTCACCCATGGTATGGTAAGGCAATACATCCAGCGCTTTTAGGTTGCTGAACTGACCAATGAAATATCCGAGGTCATACAGATATTTTTCATCGTCAGTGATACCGGGCACCACAACATGGCGAATCCACATATCAACATGCTTCTCGTTCAGATACTCAGCGAATTTCAGGATGTTTGTGTTCTTCTGCTGTGTCAGTTCCAGATGCTTTTCCGGATCGATATGCTTGATGTCAAGCATGACCAGATCAGTGAGAGCCATGAGCCTGTCCAGCTTTTCCCGCTGTGTTGCATTATCCGGATTGAAGGCGATTCCGGAACTGTCAATACAAGTGTGAATCTTTTTTGCTTTCGCCAGCGTAAAAAGTTCCAAAAGAAAATCAATCTGCATCAGTGGCTCTCCTCCGGTGACGGTTAAACCGCCACCGTTTTGGTAGAAGGCACTGTTTCTTTCGTATTGTTCAATAATATATGAGGGCTCCATCATAGTGCCGCCGTCCATTTTCCAGGTATCGGGATTATGACAGTAAGCACATCTCATGGGGCATCCCTGTACAAATACCACAAATCGGGTTCCGGGTCCGTCAACGGTACCGAAGCTTTCAAGGGAATGAATTCTTCCTTGCATATCAATAACTCCTTTCGTGTCATCAAATTACTCTATTTAGTATATCAGAAACAGATAAAAAATAAAAGACGAACAGTCTATGAAATATAGATTGTACGGAAAAAGACACAATAATAACACAAAAAACCAATATAACAGCACAAAATGTGTTTGCAAAAGAAGTCCTAAAATAGCAAGATATATACAAAGGCGTTATGCGAATTGCAACGGATTTATAGTAAATATATCACATGTTTCATCAGTCGGTAAATAAATGGGTGATACAAATGAGTAAGAGAATTGCGGTGTTTATTGGGGAACTTCCGGAAGAATATCAAAAGCGTATAATGAAGACTGTTTTTGCAAAAGCAGGCAGCCTTGGTTATAGTGTGTTTGGTTTTGCAGTATACGGTGGATATGGTGACAACGTACTTTATGCTGAAGGTGAGAAAACGATATTACAGCTGCCTGACATTAGTTCTTTTGATGGTATTATTGTCGCGGAAGATACCTTTTTTATTGATGGTATAGAAGATGAACTGGCACAGAAGTTGAAAGCGGAAGCAAAGTGCCCGGTAGTGTATCTCAGAAGAATAAGAGAGCAGTTCTACAGTGTTCTGGTCAGCAGTCGAAAACCGATGGCCGACATGGTCAGGCACTTTGTGGTTCATCATGGATTCCGTGATATCTGTTTTATGCAGGGGAAAATGAGTTATCCGGATGCAAGAGACCGCTATCAGGGCTTTTTGGATGTGATGGAAGAAGCGGGTATCCCTGTGACAGAGCATATGGTATTTGAAGGAGATTATTGGAGGGAAAAAGGGAAACAGGCAGTAGACTGGTTTATGGAAGGAAGAGAAACTTATCCCCAGGCAATTATCTGTTCAAATGATCATATGGCAGTATCAGTGTGCGATGAATTAAAGCGCCGTGGAGTCAGAATTCCGGAGGATGTCTGTGTTTCGGGTTATGACAATACATTGGAGTCTATGCGTTATTTCCCGTCCATTACCAGTGTGTGTGCATTATGATGAGCTGGCAGAAAAGGCTGTGGAGATAATAGACAGAGTGAATAACGGCATACCACAGGAGAAAGTGGAGTATATCAATCCTGAGGTGGTGTTGTATCGCAGCTGTGGCTGTGGTTCTCAGGTAGTGGTGGAGGACTGGGAGGATGAAATACAGAAGCTCTATAAAAAAGATAAAGACATCAGACAGGTTATATTCATGACCACGGAGTGTCAGGATGCTTATGACGAAGATGAGTACCTGCGAGTGATTGCTAAGTATTTTAAGGATACCTGCGCTGCAAAGGGGTATCTCTGTCTGTGTGAGCCGCCTGATGAGGAGGAAGAAGAGCCCAATGAGGGCTTTACGGATTATATGATATTGAAACGTGTTTTCACTGCACCATGGGGCGTCGAAGTATCGGATGAAAGATTCCCGAAAAAAGAGTTATTACCTAAGCATATATTGGAGGAAGCACAAGTCGGGCAGTATTTAATTGTGGGAATCCATTATAAAAATAAGTGTTACGGTTACATGGTTCTGGTATATGAAGCAAATACATGGATTGACTGTTATGCACAGGCTTATGTGACTTGTATCGCAAACGTAATTCAGGATGCAGAGATACACAGACAGATTACAGGTCTGGAAGAAATACGAAATCTATATCAGAAGGATCCTTTGACAGGTATCTATAACAGGAGAGGTTTTGAGAAGCATCTTCGCGCGATGTATGAAGATATGCATAAACAGGAGAACAGTAAGCTGTATCTCTCTGTAGTTAGTATTGACATGGACGATTTAAAATTTATTAACGATAACTTTGGACATCAGGAAGGTGATGCAGCGTTATGCATGCTTGCCGAAACGGTGAAAAGATTAATCGGACCGGAAGAGATATGTGCCAGAGTCGGTGGGGATGAGTTTGCTGCCATTCTACAGTCAGAAGATTCTCAAAGACATGAAAAATTTATCCGTGATTTTGAAAGGGAAATGGTCAGGGTAAGAGAAGAATCGGGAAAACCTTATCCGTTCCATGCCAGTATTGGTGCGTGCTGCATAAATGGCGAAAAAGGATTGACGTTGATGGGATGTATACAGAAGGCTGATAAATCGATGTATGAAAGAAAGAAAGAAAGAGACAGACGAAAGCGGCAGCAGGGAGAATTTGATTAGATAAGTTAACATTAGGAGAAAATAAATCCGGAGAATACTTAATAAAAAACGCTTGAACTTTTTGTTCAAGCGTTTTTTGTGCACTATACGATAGCATCCGAAAAGCTCTTAGATTGCCTCGTGGAAGGTACGAGTGATAACGTCATTCTGCTGCTCGGGAGTCAGCTTGATGAAGTTTACAGCGTATCCGGATACACGGATGGTAAGCTGAGGATAGTTCTCGGGATGCTTCTGAGCGTCCAATAAAGTGTCTCTGTTGAGAACGTTTACGTTGAGATGATGTCCGCCCTTTGTAGCGTAACCATCCAATAAGTTTATAAGATTATCAACCTGTGCTGTACTAGCTGCCATAATTATTTCCTCCTTTTTTGATGCCGTAAGAGCGGTTCCCCGCTCCTACGGGAATTAGTTGTTAAGGTAATGGATTACTGATAGTCATCCAGTCCCTGGTGAAGTGTAGGTACACTGCAGGCCAACGGCGTCCTGGAACAATCCGCACAGCCCATTGTCTGAACGTTCTTAGGCTGCTTTGCTTCCTCAGAGTAATCCACGTTGACGTGACCTACTCCCTCGGTCATGCCGGAATCCAGCATTTTGATGAGGTCATCAACCATTTTGTTCTCGTCCATAGTGTCTCCTTCCACTGAAATAGTTTAAGTTACTTGTAGCAAGATGCTTATTTGTTCAGGTCAAGCTCGATGTCACCTGCAAATACCTGATCCTCTTTTCCGAGAGCTCCGGGAATGATGGTGAAGGTATTGGAGATACCATCCTGTGCATCATTGAAAGGAAGCTTGGAAACGGAAGACAGGGATGCTACCGCACCGTGAGTATCGCGACCGTGCATAGGGTTAGCACCGGGAGCGAAAGGCTGTCCCTTCTTACGTCCGTCAGGAGTATTACCGGTAGCCTTACCATAGGTAACGTTAGAGGTAATGGTCAGGATGGAAGTGGTAGGAACACCGTTACGATAGGTGTGATGTCTTCTGACAGCAGTCATGAAGGTATGAACAACCCACTGTGCAATCTCGTCTACACGATCATCATCGTTACCGTACTTGGGGAAGTCGCCTGTGGTCTTGAAGTCAACGATTACGCCGTCTTCATCACGGATAGGCTCAACCTTTGCATACTTGATAGCGGACAGGGAGTCAGCTACGATGGAAAGGCCTGCAACACCGGTTGCGAAGTATCTCTTAACGTCTCTGTCATGAAGAGCCATCTCTGCTCTCTCATAGCAGTACTTGTCATGCATGTAGTGGATGATGTTCAGAGTGTTTACATAAACATCTGCCTGCCACTCAAGCATATCTACGAATTTGCTCTTAACATCCTCGAAGTCAAGAACATCACCTTCCACAGGACGATACTTGGGACCAACCTGCTTCTTGGTAACCTCGTCAACACCACCGTTCAGAGCGTACAGCAGACATTTAGCTACGTTTGCACGTGCGCCGAAGAACTGCATCTCTTTACCGATTACCATGGAGGATACGCAGCAAGCGATACCATAGTCATCGCCGTGGGTTACTCTCATCAGGTCATCGTTCTCGTACTGGATGGAAGAGGTCTCGATGGAGGTCTTAGCACAGAACTTCTTGAAGCCTTCAGGAAGTCTGGTGGACCAGAGTACGGTCAGGTTGGGTTCGGGTGAAGCGCCCAGGTTGTACAGGGTGTTCAGATAACGGAAGCTCATCTTGGTAACCATGTGACGTCCGTCTACACCAACACCTGCAAGAGACTCAGTTACCCATACAGGGTCACCTGCGAAAATCTGGTTGTACTCGGGTGTACGAGCGAACTTAATGCAACGAAGCTTCATGATGAAGTGGTCAACGAACTCCTGAATCTGTTCCTCGGTGAAGGTACCGTTAGCCAGGTCTCTCTCAGCGTAGATATCAAGGAAGGTGGAAGTACGTCCCAGGGACATAGCTGCACCGTTCTGCTCCTTAACTGCACAGAGGTATCCGAAGTATACTGCCTGGATAGCTTCCTTAACGTTGGTAGCGGGATTGGAAATGTCACAGCCATAGGAAGCTGCCATCTCCTTCATCATCTTCAGAGCAACCATCTGCTCGGAAAGCTCTTCACGAAGACGGATAACATCGTCAGTCATCACACGTCCGGTGGAATCCTTCTGTGCCTGCTTGTCCTCGATCAGTCTGTCGATACCATACAGAGCAACACGTCTGTAGTCACCGATGATACGTCCGCGGCCGTAAGCATCGGGAAGACCGGTAATAATGTGGGAAGAACGGCAGGCTCTCATCTCTTGGTTGTAAGCATCAAAGCAGCCTGCGTTGTGAGTCTTTCTGTGAGTGGAGAAGAACTCGGAAATCTCAGGGTCTACTTCGTAGCCATTGTCTGCACAAGCCTTCTCTGCCATACGGATACCGCCGTAAGGCTGCAGGGATCTCTTGAAAGGCTTATCGGTCTGGAAGCCTACGATGGTCTCCTTGCTCTTGTCAAGGTAGCCGGGGCCATGGGATGTGATGGTGGAAACAACCTTGGTGTCCATGTCAAGAACGCCGCCTGCTTCTCTTTCCTTCTTCTGAAGATCAAGCACCATTGCCCAGAGATCCTTGGTGTTCTGGGTAGGGCCTGCAAGGAAGGAATCATCGCCGTCATAGGGATGATAGTTCCTCTGGATAAAGTCGCGTACGTTTACTTCTTTATCCCATTTGCCACGTACAAAATCTGTTTCAATTGGTTTCATTTAAAAATACCCTCCTATTAGTATTTGAATTAGTATATAAGCGATAAAATCGTTTCTAATTCTCTGAGTCCATTATATGAAAAACAGTACATTCAGTCAAGGTAGCAGAGTGTACTTTTTTGTATACAAAAGAATAGCTTGTCAACTTTTGGGGAAAGTAATATACTGATTACAGACATCCCCGGAATGTTCGGCGGTGGCGGGCGTGAGATGTCTGATGCCGACCGGGAATGTACCGGGTTAAGTCCGCCGGGAGCGAGGGATGTGGGAAAGGAGAATGCGACAATGAGCAAAATTACAAAGGAAATGACAATCGGTGAAATTCTGCGCACGAATCCGGAGGTTGCCCCCGTATTGCTGGAAGCGGGAATGCATTGCCTTGGATGTCCCTCTGCACAGGGAGAATCCCTGGAAGAGGCGGCTATGGTGCATGGTATAGATATTGATGCTCTGATGAAGGCAATCGAAGAGGTATAAGTTAAAAAAGGTACAGCCGTATCGGAAGGGGTAAGTGCTCTTTCGATACGGCTGTTTTTGTGACCATTATTTTGTTGTTCAGGCATTTCCGAGGGAATCAACTGCGTTGCCACGTATCAAAACCTCACAGTGCTCTTCCAGATAGCCGGTTCCGGCAGTCATGTTTTTGACCAGCGAACCGTATTCGGAAACCGTATTGCTTACTTTGTCAAAGGATTCCTGATGCTCCGGTTCATCTGTCAGCAGGAGAAAATATTCTTCGTCATTCTTAGATTTATAAAGAGAACTCCGACCCGAAAAGCAGGGGAGGATCAGGGAACATACACTCATAACCCTGGTAAGCGCGGAAAAACGGAAGATACGCGATACCGGTTTTGCTGCGCCGGCATTTTCTTCGCCTTGAGAGGCTGCGGAAGAAACCGTTTCGGCAGAATCAGACTGTATTTTGTGGAAGAGATCCAGGACTTCATTGGCAGGGAAAGAAGCCTCATCGTCGTTGTCCTCTGTGACGGACGGAGCAAAACGCGCAAACCGGGTATCCAGTTCTTCGGGATCCTCCACCTTTGTGATAATCAGTACAATGCATTCGGAATTTAAAGGGATCGCTTCTATCATCAGAGGAATGTCCTCTGCCTCAAAGCCAAATTCAAAATTAGCCTGACGCATCATGTCGCGGAACAGGGTTTTCGCTTTCTCTGTTCCGTAAGCAAGTTCACTGATTTTCAGCTCACGGCTTAGCAGATCTTCGCGGGTGAGAGTACAGCGGATCTGATTTTCATTTACTTTTTCTATTTTCATGCGATAACCCTTCCTTTCTGCATTTAAGGCATGCCGAGTGATTAAAAGTATCATATCCTCTAACATACATTAAGTCAATAGCAGGTAAATAACTTTAATAATTTTTTATGATTTCTAAAATCGTATTGCGTTATCTTAAGTGATAATTTATAATCATAAATGTAAATGCTCCGGTACTCAGTACGGGGAAGGAGGAATTACTCTCATATTCGACTGACGTTTACAGGGCTGTTTGCCCACTTCATCCTATTATATTATATGGGAAATATCTAAATTCTGATATTGTATTCTAAAGGATGTCTTACAAGTGCTGACGCGCACATGATGGCGTCTGCAACTTCATATTTTTCAACTAGTCTTTTCATATTATCTTAAAATAATTCAACTTAAAATCAATTTGTTTTACGATTCATTCAAAAAGTACAGTCGGGGCATTTGCAATTCATCACATTCCTTTTGGTTGTAAAGGGAAAACGGAGGTATCATATTGAATCAAAAGATGAGAAGAGTATCTTCCGAAATGGCAGTAGCCAGAATCAATATGCAGTCATTGTTGGAACAGATGCGCAACTGCGGTGTTGAGCTGTTCGTGGATGGAAGAACTGCACTTCCCGGGGAAGCTGCTGCCAAGGCAGTGTGTGAAGACAGTCCTTACATGGCGGATTATGTGTTCGGAAGCGCAGGTAAGATTGAACAGGTGCGTTTCGACAGGGTAAACTGTTACTGACCGGTTAATGAACTGACTATTGCCGGAAACTATGGGTTGCCTCTCTGGCTGGGGCAATAGTCAAAAAAATGGTAATGACTTCGCGAAATGAGTGTGGTACAATGTAGCTGGTCATGTCGTTTGACATGGTCAGCTACGCACACTTAACATACATAAAGAAGGGGTCAAGACACAAAATGAAAAAAGTGATACCTGCAATTATCGCAATTCTTTTGATATTCATTATCGGAGCAGCTGCTTTCGGCAGAAAGATTATGGACAAATACAGTTATGGTACGGAGTATGCCGATCTGGATGAGTACTATGGAGTTGCAGATTTATCCGTAGATGGTTCTGATGGCGGTCTGGTGATTGTTCTTCAGGATGAGATGGTGGAGGAATGCGCCGTTGTATCAGGAGGTAAGGTTTATTTTGACTTTGATACTGTCGCAAAATATTTCAACGACGGTTTTTATATAGATAATTATGAACAGAAGCTTCTGTACACTTCCGCTGTTGATACAGTGGAGGTAGCATTGGACGATACATCCTATTATGATGCGGAAGGAGCTCACGCATTAAACTATAAGATCTGCTTTCAAGAGGGAGAAAAGCTTTATCTGGCGGCAGATTTCGTGAGAAAATTCGCAAACTTTTCTTATGATGTATATGACAGACATATGCAGGTCTATACAGAGTGGGGAATAAAGAAGACCTATGACATTGCAAAGGATACCCAGCTGCGTATACAGGGGGGGATTAAGAGCCCGATTCTTAAGGACATGAAAAAAGGTGATGTTGTTGAAGTTCTGGAGCAAATGGAGACCTGGAGCAAGGTTAAAACAGCAGATTCCATGATCGGATATGTTGAGAATAAAAAGCTGGTAAATATGAACACGGAAGTGGAAAATCCCGTTACTGACTGGAAACCGGAAGAATATCAGGGGAATGGTCTGGAAGGGAGAGTAAATCTGGGGTGGCATGCGATTTACAGTACAGCAGGAAATGACAATCTGGATTCCATGATGGCAGAGGGAAAAGGGATCAATGTGATTGCACCAACCTGGTTCAGCCTGAAAGACGCAGAAGGAAACTATGAATCTTTTGAATCTGCCAGATATGTAGAGAAAGCACACAAGGCAGGGTTGAAGGTATGGGGGGTATGGGATGACTTCAATTACTGCCTGAATAACGGTCTGCCGATTGTGGATACCTATGAAATCTTTTCAGTTACCACAAAGCGCAGGGCAATGGCAGAGACGATGGTAGCCAAGGCAACAGAGCTGGGGCTGGACGGTATTAATCTTGACTTTGAAAAACTGTCAGGGGAAACCAGAGTACACTTTATTCAATTCCTGCGGGAATTGTCAGTGCTTTGCAGAAAACAGGGATTGACACTTTCGGTAGATACTTATGTGCCAGTGAATTCCAATAATGCCATGAGGTTCGATATCCAGGGGCAGGTTACGGACTATGTTATCATGATGGGGTATGATGAGCATTGGGGTGGCTGCGGTGAGGCAGGCAGTGTGGCAAGCATAGGGTATGTTTCGGGGGGCCTGGACAGACTCTTGGAACAGATGCCGGCAGAAAAGATAATCAATGCAGTGCCCCTGTATACCAGAGTGTGGAAGACGGAAGGCAACAAGGTTACAGATGAGGCAATAACGTTAAACAATCTCGATAAGTACATTACCGGCACAGGAAGACGCGAAGAAATAGTGATGGATGATACTGCCTGCCAGAATTATCTGGAATGGAAAGAGGGAGAGATTACGTATCAGATCTGGCTGGAAGATGTGGATTCCATTAAGATTAAGTTAAATGTGATGGCAACCAAAGGCATCGGTGGCGTAGCCGCCTGGAGACTGGGATATGGAACACCGGAGATTTGGCAGTTGCTCTCAACATATACAAAGATGAAATGATATATAAAAATGTATTCGCGACAAGGTAACAGATAATTTAATAGTAAAAGAAACAGCCCTGCTTTTAGCAGGGCTGTTTTGATATGCACAGGTATTAATTGCTTTCTTTTCTTCTGAGAATTGCACTTGCAGTGAAGGACAGAATGGCCGCACAGAATAACAGGAGTACGGTATTGCTGTCGCCGGTCTTGGGAACACTGTCGTATTCATCAGAACCGGGATTCGAAGGAGTGGTGGTGCCGGGAGCGGCCCCGGCGTTCTTGGTTTTGAGATAATCCTCTTCGGTACCATAGGCCCAGGAGGGAACATTATATTTACCATCTTTGATGATGTGCTGTCCTTTGGCAATGCTGTAGAAAGCAGCCCAATAGCTTCCGCTGGATGCGTAACTCGCATTAAAGTAACCTACAGTACCATTGCAGGAAATATTGGAAGAAGGGGAATCCTCCATGTGCCAGTACATATCAAGCACGTTGTTGTTGAAGGTACAGGTCGTGGGACCGTAGATGTGGGCAGTGGTTACGTCACCGTTGATGGCTGCAAATGCGCCTGCAAGTACATAGCATTCATTAATACCGCCGGTAAATACAACAACCTGTACACCCTGGTGAACTGTCAGATTGTTAAGCTTTACGGAACCTAAATCAAGATTTGTTTTGGGAGCGGTATCGCCCTGGAAAACGATTACGGTATCGCCATCCTTCAGCTTTAGCATCAGTTCACCTAAAGGTCCATGTCCCTTAGGTTCGTCGAAAGAAGTTCCGGGCTGGTAACGCCAGGCGTCATAGGTACCGCCCACGTACTCAACCGAGTAACTTTCGGCAGCGTTAACGGTAAGGGTGTTGCCTTTTGGCAGAAATGCGCAGATTGCGATTGCGGCCAATGTAAAAAACAGTGCTTTAAATTTCTTTTTCATTTATTGACCTCCTTGGGGTTGATTTATTGTAAAAGCACATTTATTTCTCAATAGGGTAGTAGGCGTCGCCGGGTTCGGTTTCCTTGGCGATTACCACAAAACGCCCGTTTGTCACATGGTACGCACAGGTGGAGAGGGTGAGAAAATGATCGCCAAACTCTGCTGTGACACCGGTATCGTATAGGGAGAGATTTTTTATGTTGTTGTAAAAGTAATCAAATTCTTCCTCTGTGTCTGCCCGGAAGAACTGGTAGAACTTAAATACCTTATCCTTTTTTTTGTATACCTGGGAAGGAAAGACGGCAATTACTTCATAGTTACGCTGACATTCGGGTGTATACAAAATAATTTCCTTGTGTGCCTGATAGTATTCTTCATTCTGATACTTCATAAGGCTTCCGAACATCTCACCGCTTTTCATGTTGTGACCATGAATGATCAAATTGGTGGTCAGGGGATTCACGCAACTGTCGGTATCCAGAATCAGACATCCGTTTTGATTGCTCTTTCCGTCAAAACCTCGCAGAAGATAATATTCTTCATCCCGAGGAGTCCACATCACGGGATAATCCACCGGGGTGTCGGGAATCTGTATCCATGCAGCCATATCCGCATTGGCCAGATAGGCAGCTTTGTATGGATTCTCAACGGGTTCCGGAACAGGCTCAGGTTCGGGCAATGTTGCAGAAGGTTCCGATGGTGTAGCTTCAACAGAAGGTGTTTCTGAGGAAGCTAAAATATCTGCAATCTCCCCTAAAGAAGGAATCGGTTGTGACTGGGCTTCGGAGGGGCGCAGGCTTTCCAGAAGCCGGTCGGCATGGGCATCTTCCGCATGTCTGCGAAGCAGTATTGCAATTGCTGCAATCAAGCAGACTGCTGCCAAGACCGCAAATAACACAGATAAAAGTCTCTTAAATGTATTCATGATACTATATTAGTCTATAATTTGCTGTATTGCAATAGCTTCGCTGGTTTTAAAGTGAAAAATAATGAATATAGATGTATAAAATAACAGACCTGGAGAGATATGGGCAGTTGGAATAAAAGGTTGCTTTCTGTGGTGGTATGTTTGATGTTTCTTGTTTTGTTGTTGTATGCAGGGAAAAACACAGCAATACCCACCGGCGGAGCAAAAGCAGATAACAATGCATCCGGGATGTGTGTGGTGCTGGATCCCGGGCATGGGGGGAATGATCCGGGGAAAATAGGAATCAACGGAGCCAAAGAGAAGGAGATAAATCTGCAGATTGCGGAAAAGGTAAAGGAATATCTGGAAGCAAATGATGTGAAGGTGGTGATGACAAGAGAGACTGACGAAGGGTTATATGATGCCGGTGCAGACAATAAAAAAGTACAGGATATGAAGCGGAGAATCGCATTGATTGAGGAAACCGCTCCTTGCGTCACCGTAAGTATTCATCAGAACAGCTATCCACAGGAAAGCATTCATGGCGCGCAGGTGTTTTATTATACGGGAAGTGCCGAAGGAAAAGGTCTGGCTGAAAGGATACAGAACAGCTTAATTAAAAGGGCTGATTCGGAAAATAAAAGACAGGTGAAGGAAAATGGGAGCTATTATCTTTTGAAAAAGACTGGGCGTCCTATCGTAATCGTAGAATGTGGATTCCTTTCAAATCGCTCTGAGGCAGAGAAGCTGTGTTCGGAGGAATATCAGGATAGAATTGCATGGGCAATATGCATGGGGATTATGCAGTATTTGAACAATGCCGGCTGCTTCGGATGAGCCTTCGAACAATCAGGATTGTCACCTCCTCAATAAATAGGTTTCTGTAAGGCTTTTATTTTTAGGATAAATATGATATACTTTTGAAAAGTCAGGTTGGAGAAAGTGTTGGATACAATGGAGACAGTTACGGTAAAAATAAGTGGAGAATTGGGAAACTTTACTCCGGAAGAGGAGGAGGAGCTGCGAAGAGCCGGTGACATTATCCGCAAGGGTGGTCTTGTGGCATTTCCCACAGAGACAGTATACGGCCTCGGAGGGGATGCCTTGAATAAGGAGTCTTCTGCGAAAATTTATGCAGCCAAGGGCAGGCCCAGCGACAACCCGCTGATTGTGCATATCTGCAGTCTGGAGGATATGAGGGAGATCGTGAGCGAGCTTCCCGAGGCGGCAATCAGACTTGCAAGGGTATTCTGGCCGGGCCCCCTTACCCTGATTTTGAGAAAGTCTGACCGTGTTCCGAAAGAAACTACCGGGGGGCTGGATACGGTGGCAGTCCGTTTCCCGTCTGATCCTGTGGCACAGAAACTGATAGAATACGGCGGCGGTTATGTGGCGGCTCCCAGTGCGAACCTTTCCGGGCGCCCCAGCCCGACGGTGGCAAAGTATGTGGAAGAGGATATGAAGGGAAGAATTGAAATGATTCTGGACGGAGGAGAAGCCTGCATTGGTCTGGAATCTACCATTGTTGATGTTACTGTGACGCCGCCCCAAATCCTGCGCCCCGGATATATCACGAAGGAAATGCTTGAGCAGGTGCTGGGCGAAGTTGACACGGATGTCACAATTCTGAAATCGGACTCCGGACAGGCCCCCAGGGCTCCGGGGATGAAGTATCGGCATTATGCCCCCAAGGGGGAGCTGACAATTGTTGAGGGACCGTCAGAGCTTGTGTCGGCTTACATTAATGAGCATACTGCGGAAGACAAAGCCTCAGGTGAGAAAACAGGGGTTATCGGAACAGAGGAAAGGATAGAGAAGTACAGTGCTGATGTTGTAAAAAGCGTGGGCAGCAGGGAAGAGGAAGAGAGTATCGCGAGACATTTGTTCACCGTACTTCGGGAATTTGATGACGATGGTGTCACAAAAATATATTCGGAAAGCTTTGAAAAAGCAGGGCTTGGACAGGCAATTATGAACCGCCTGCTGAAAGCGGCCGGACATCGTGTGGTAAAGCTTCCTCAGGATAAATCCGGGAAGTAAAACAAATATAGGAGGAAAAGAAAATGATAGCAATTGGATGTGATCATGGCGGTTACGATTTAAAGGTAAAGGTAATTGAATATCTCAAAGAAAAGAAGATTGATTTTAAAGATATGGGGTGTGACAGTAAGGCTTCCGTTGACTATCCCGTCTATGGACATGCGGTGGCAAAGGCAGTGGCAGACGGAAGCTGCGAGAAGGGCATTGTTATCTGTACCACAGGTATCGGAATCAGCATTGCTGCCAATAAAGTTCCGGGTATCAGATGTGCGCTCTGCGCTGATACTTTGTCAGCAAAGATGACGAGGCTTCACAACGATGCCAACGTGCTGGCACTGGGTGGCGGAATGATTGGGACAAACCTTGCCCTGGATATTGTGGAGACGTTTTTGAACACACCTTTTTCCGAGGAAGAAAAGCATCAGAGAAGAGTGAATCTGCTGGAGCAGGTTTAGTTTAGAAAGCAACCGATGAATCCGGCGATAAAAAGGCGAGAAAGGATACGGGAGGATACCTTATGGGAAAACGGGAAGATTATATCAGCTGGGATGAATATTTCATGGGTGTGGCACATTTATCCGGTCTGAGATCAAAGGATCCCAACACACAGGTTGGCGCCTGCATTGTGGGAAAGGACAACAAGATTCTGTCTATGGGGTATAACGGATTCCCAAATGGTTGCTCCGATGAAAGTTTTCCCTGGGAAAGGGAGGGAGAAGAGCTGGAAACAAAGTATCCCTATGTGACACACAGTGAATTGAATGCAATTCTCAATTACAGAGGCGGCTCTCTGGAGGGCACGAAACTGTATGTGTCGCTTTTCCCGTGCAATGAGTGCGCGAAAGCCATCATTCAGGCCGGAATCAAAACCGTGGTGTACGATAGCGATAAGTATTGCGGAACACCCGGAAACACAGCGTCCAAGCGGATGTTTGCGGCAGCAGGGGTAACCTGTATCCCTTATTCGCATACCGGACGTCAGATTCATATTTCAGTTTGATTTTTTTGGAAAGGTAATCGAAGATTTTGAGAAACCTGAAGAAGTTAGCTTTTGTTTTGTCAATCGTGATTTTCGCAGGGGCAGTTTCTGCTGCCTCTGATTGTTATGTGGTTTCGGCAACCTCCAATACACAACAACAGATAGATCAGGCAGAGCAGGACAAGAAAGATTTGGAGGATAAGCTTGATCAGAATGAACAGGAACTGAACGGCTTGAAAAATGATCAGAAAAATCTGGAGGGCGAGCTGGATAATCTGAATCAGCAGATGAACCGGGTTGTGCAAAGGCTTGGCGAGCTGGAACAGCAAATTAGTGATAAGGAGCGGGAGATCGCGGAAACCCGGGCGGCTCTGGAGGAGGCCCGCACCACAGAAGCCCGGCAGTATGAATGTATGGTGGCGAATGTCCGCTACATGTACGAAAACGGAGATGACAGTTTGATCAACTCCCTGTTAAAACAGCAGAGTTTTTCCGATATGTTGAATGCGGCAGATTATATAGAAAGAATTGCTGCATATGACAGAAAGCTGATGGACGAGTTCATCGCTAATCGCGAGTATATCGAACAGGAAGAGGCAAGACTTCAAAGAGAATTGGTCGAACTGGATGATCTGAAGATACAGGCGGAAACGGAACGAAGCAAGGTGGCGGGGCTTATCAGTCAGACCTCCAATGCCATTGCAAAGTATTCTGATGAGATTGAGGAAGCCGAGAGAAGGGCCGCAGAGTATGAGGCGGAGCTGAAAAAGAAAGAAGAAGATCTTGAGTATTTGAAAAAGAAACTTGCCGAGGAGATTGCACTTTCCCAGGCGGCAGCCAATGCGGCGTGGCGGGATATTTCCCAGGTTACGTTTGCGGAGGGGGACAGATACCTTCTGGCAAACCTGATTTACTGTGAGGCGGGAGGAGAACCTTATGCCGGCAAGCTGGCGGTAGGCAGTGTGGTTATGAACCGGGTGCTGAGCTCCAAATTTCCCGGTACAATTGTTGGGGTTATCTATGCCCACGGACAGTTTTCGCCTGTGGCCAGCGGCCGCCTTGATATTGCCCTTGCAGCAAATAAAGCCAACGCAGACTGTTACAAGGCTGCGGATGAAGCTATGTCCGGTGTCACAAATGTGGGAAACTGTCTGTTTTTCCGAACTCCCATACCGGGGCTGACCGGAATCAACATCGGAGGGCACGTCTTTTATTAGCTCGTGCCGGCTTGACCGTTTATAGGTTCAGCGAATTCAGGCGTGCCTGAATCCTGTCAAATTTGTCACGATATATCATGGAGAGCAGATGATTCAGATTGCGAAGGCAGACGGTCATCTGCTCTTTTGTGATCAGCCCCCGTTCCAGGGCTTCCGCGAGCTCATCCAGGTCAACTACCTCCACATGATTGTCCGGATAGAGGATGACGTCTGCCAATAGGTCAGTGACGGTAAGGGACTGTTCTGCAGCATCATAGTCAAAGTCGACAATATCGCAGTACCAGTAAACAAGAGAATTGTCACTGCGATAAATTTTGCTGACCTTTATGCCCTCTTTCAAAAAATAACAGGAGCAGCCATGAGAAAAATCAGGCTTGGGATTGAGGGTATTCCATTTGGTGATAATCACTTCATCGTTTTGTATTACGATGATATCGTCCTTTAACAACAGACATTCTGAGGGAATCAGACGGCGACGGTAAAGCTTTGATACATTCATGGGAGACTCCTTTCCGGTATTGACAACAGGGCAGCCGACAGCAAACTTTGTACAAATACTACAACCGGTGAAAGAATAAGTCAATGTCCTTTGGAAAAAGAAATTCAAAGTATGGACTTTTTTGCAAGAATTGGATATAATCTTTTTTATGAGGAAAAGAAGGGATGACAGGAAAAAGACACTTCAGACATTGACGCTGATTACACAGCTTGGTCTGGTTATGATTGTGTCCATAGGAATGATGACTGCACTTGGAATCTGGCTTGACCGAAAGCTTGGAACTTCCTTTATCACGGTGATTCTGTTTTTTGTCGGCGCATTGGCGGGCGGACAGGGAGCGTATCGGATGGTGCAACAGATTTTTAGGGAAGAAGATGAGAACAATGGTCGAGGTTCTGAAAAAGGCAGATAGAACTCTTTTGGAAATGCATACGGGAATGGTACTGTACGGCATTGTATGCCAGATCGTGGGTTGTTTTTGGGTGGAGAATCAGGGCAGATATGCAGCCAGTCTTTGGTGCGGTATTCTGTTTGCCGCTATCGGGTGTATTCATATGTCACATACTCTGAACCGCGCATTAGACTACGGAGAAGGAGCCGCCAAGGTGCTGGTAGCCGGATATGCGGTCCGCTATCTGGTCATTCTGGTTGTGTTCGGCATTATTGCATATACCGATATCATGAATACCATTGTCGTGTTCCTGGGCTATATGAGTATGAAGGCAACAGCCTACCTGAATCCCCTTATCCATAAGATATATAATTATCTTTTTCATGAGACGGATCCGATTCCGGAGCCGTTGCCGGAGGATCAGCTTCAGGATAGGGAGGATGATTCACGGGAAGATTTATAAGTTATGCAGTATAGATGATTCATGAGAGAAGGAGGTGAAGATATGAGATACGGAATTCTACTGTCCGGCGGTTCGGATGTGGATTTTATGATTCACGGAATTTTCAAGTACTCCTTTTTCGGACATGAGGTATGGATTACAACCTCACATGTCTGTGTTTTGTTCGTGCTATTGATTCTGATAGGCTTCGCATTTGCTGCCAACCGTGCTATGAAGAAGGGAACGGAAGTACCCGGAGGTTTTCAGAACGTAGTGGAACTGATTGTGGAGAAGCTGGATGGTATGGTCGATTCTTCCATGGGGAAATCGGCGCCCAGGTATTATAACTACATTGGCTCGGTATTTATTTTTATATTGTTCAGCAATATCGCAGGTCTCTTGGGACTTCGACCGCCTACCGCAGATTACGGTGTGACTTTACCCTTGGCGTTGATTACTTTTGCTCTGATACACATCAACAAGTGGAAGTATCAGAAACCTATGACAATCTGGGAAGATATGTGTTCTCCGCTTCCCAAATTTATACCATTATGGGTACCTATCAATCTGATCAGTACCATAGCGGTACCGATTTCGCTGTCCCTGCGTTTGTTCGCAAATGTCTTGTCCGGGACGGTAATGATGGCACTGGTTTACGGTCTGCTGAAATATTTTGCGGTAATCTGGCCGGCAGCGCTTCATGTGTATTTTGATTTGTTCTCCGGAGCAATTCAGACCTACGTGTTCTGTATGCTGACGATGACCTACATCGACAATGAGATCGGTGACGGAATCAGGCGTTAGCATAAAATAATAGTCATTCCAATCTAAAAACAATATATCAGGAGGAAAAAAGAATGGGTGAATTTAACAATGCTTTTATTTTGGGTTGCTCAGCAATCGGTGCAGGTTTGGCGGTTATCGCAGGTATCGGCCCCGGTATCGGTCAGGGTATCGCTGCAGGACATGCTGCTTCTGCGGTAGGACGTAACCCTGGTGCAAAGTCTGACATCAGAACCATGATGCTGTTGGGTCAGGCAGTTGCAGAGACAACAGGTCTGTACGGTCTGCTGATCGCGTTCCTGTTATTGTTCGTAAAACCTCTTCTGCCTTAAGCAAAGAACAGATGCAATGCTTGAGAGAAGGCAGAAAGGAGGCAGAAAATGATATTTTTAACAGAGGCACAGACCATGTCGAGACTGTTCGACCTGGACTGGCAGCTGCTGGCTGATTCCTGTCTGACGATTATTGCAGTTTTTGTACTTGTATTTGCACTGAGTTACCTGCTTTTTGAACCTGCCAGAAAGATGATGAATAACCGTAAGGAGAAAATCCGCGGTGAATTGGAGTCTGCAAAGCAGGATATGGAAGAGGCAAACAGACTGAAGGAAGAATACGAGTCAAAACTGAAAGACATTGACAAAGAAGCGGAGAACATCCTGAGCGAGACCCGTAAAAAAGCTTTGAACAATGAGAATCAGATTGTTGCCCAGGCAAAGGAAGAAGCTGCTCGTATTATGGATAGAGCCCGTGTAGAGGCGGAGTTGGAGAAACAGAAGCTGTCCGACGAGGTGAAGCAGGAAATCATTTCCATTGCATCAATCATGGCAGGCAAGGTAGTGTCGGCTTCTATGGATACCGCCATGCAGGACAGACTGATTGATGAGACACTGAAGGAATTGGGTGATAAAACATGGCTAAATTAGTATCTCAGATATACGGTGAAGCTCTGTTTGAGGCCGCAATGGATACCGGAGCGGAAAAGGCATCTGAATTGATGGATGAGATTGAGGCACTTAGAGTGATTCTTGCCGACAATCCGGGCTTTGACGTCCTTATGGAACATCCCGGTATCCCCAAGCAGGAAAAACTGCAGGTGGCAGAAACCTGTTTTGCCGGACGGGTCAGTAATGAACTGACCAATTTCATGAAGCTTGTCATTTCCAAGGAAAGATATAACGAATTGCCTGCTATTTTTGATTACTTTATTAAAAAAGTGAAGGCGTTCAAAAAAATCGGTTCGGCAAGTGTTACCACTGCCGTGGAGCTTACTGCGGTCCAGAAGAACGCTGTCAGGGCGAAGCTTCTGGAAACCGCCGGTTTTCATGACATTGAGATTCAGTACAAGGTGGATGAGTCCATCATTGGCGGAATGATTATCCGTATAGAAGACAGAGTTGTGGATAGCAGTATCCGCACAAGAATAGATAATTTAAAGAAACAATTATTACAGATTCGGCTGGGTTGACCTGCCGGAAGAAAGGTGCGACAGACCTATGAATTTAAGACCGGAAGAAATAAGTTCAGTTATCAAAGAGCAGATTCAGAAGTATTCATCTGCCCTGGAAGTGTCCGATGTGGGCACGGTCATTCAGGTTGCTGACGGTATCGCACGTGTCCATGGACTTGAAAATGCCATGCAGGGTGAATTGTTGGAATTCCCCGGCGAGGTGTACGGAATGGTATTGAACCTGGAGGAAGACAATGTGGGTGTTGTTCTGCTGGGCAGTGCGCGCAACATCAACGAAGGTGACCTGGTAAAGACTACCGGCCGCGTGGTTGAGGTGCCTGTAGGCGATGCCATGCTGGGACGTGTTGTCAACTCACTTGGACAGCCTATTGACGGCAAGGGTCCTGTACAGACCACAAAGTTCCGTAAGATTGAGCGTGTTGCCAGCGGTGTTATCACCAGAAAGAGCGTGGATACTCCTCTGCAGACCGGAATTAAGGCTATCGATGCCATGGTACCCATCGGAAGAGGTCAGCGTGAGCTGATCATCGGTGACCGTCAGACAGGTAAGACTGCGATTGCCATTGATACCATAATCAATCAGAAGGGTCAGAATGTAAAATGTATCTATGTTGCAATCGGTCAGAAAGCTTCTACCATTGCAAATATCGTAAAGACCTTAGAGGAGTACGGTGCTATGGCATACACCACTGTGGTTGTGTCTACGGCAAGTGACCTGGCTCCTTTGCAGTATATTGCTCCTTATGCAGGCTGTGCCATCGGTGAGGAGTGGATGGAGAACGGAGAGGATGTTCTGGTGGTTTACGATGACCTGAGCAAACATGCAACCGCTTATCGTACCCTCTCTTTGCTGCTTCGTCGTCCCCCCGGACGTGAGGCTTATCCCGGTGACGTATTTTATCTGCATTCCAGACTTCTGGAGAGAGCTGTCAGGATGAGTGATGAGTACGGCGGAGGTTCCCTTACGGCGCTTCCTATCATCGAGACACAGGCAGGCGATGTATCAGCCTACATTCCTACAAATGTTATTTCCATCACGGACGGTCAGATTTATCTGGAGACCGAGATGTTCAATTCCGGTTTCCGTCCGGCAGTCAATGCGGGACTTTCCGTATCCCGTGTAGGAGGTGCGGCGCAGATCAAGGCGATGAAGAAGATTGCGGCACCCATTCGTACAGAGCTGGCACAGTACAGAGAGCTTGCCTCTTTTGCACAGTTTGGTTCCGAACTGGATGCGGACACCAAGGAGAAGCTGGCCCAGGGTGAAAGAATCAAAGAAGTATTGAAGCAGCCCCAGTACAAGCCTATGCCTGTTCAGTATCAGGTAATTATCATTTATGCAGTAACGCACAAGTATCTGCTCCATGTACCGGTAGAAGACATCACGCGATTTGAGTCAGAATTCTTCGAGTTCCTTGATACGAAGTATCCCGAAGTTCCCGGAAATATCGCATCTGAAAAGGTGATTTCCGATGAGACCGAAGAGATCTTAAAGAAGGCATTGGATGAATTCCTGGCTGCGTGGGGAAAAGAGACAGTGTAACCCTGCTTTTGCATAAAGGAGAAATAGATTATGGCATCAATGCGTGATATTAAGCGCCGAAAGAGCAGTATACAGGGAACACAGCAGATTACCAAGGCTATGAAGCTGGTTTCCACTGTCAAATTGCAACGTGCCAGAGCCGGGGCTGAGCGCTCCAAGGATTATTTCATGTGCATGTACGATACCGTCAACAGTATTTTACAACGTGTCGGGCATGTGGAACACCGGTACCTGAACCCTCGCAGTGAAGGGAAAAAGGCAGTCATAGTGATTACCTCCAACAGAGGTCTGGCAGGGGGATATAACTCTAATGTAGCCAAGCTTATCACCAGAAATCCTGAATTTTCCACAGAGGACACACTGGTGTATACTCTGGGAAATAAGGGTCGTGATATCTTCCTTCGTCAGGGCTATGAGGTGAGGGATTGTGGCGGTGAGATTGTGGAGAATCCGGCTTATGCCGATGCAATGACACTGTCAGCCCGTGTGCTTCAGGCGTATGAGGATGGAGAAGTGAATCAGATTTTTCTGGCCTATACAGCATTTAAGAATACAGTGAGTCATATTCCTACTTTGCTGAAGCTTCTTCCTGTGGATGTAACTACGGTGCAAGGGGATGAAGAGAAAGAAGAAGGTCCTTCCGCGGTTATGAATTTCGAGCCGGAGGATGTTGAGGCACTGAATCTGATTATTCCCAAGTACATGACCAGCCTGATTTATGGCGCGCTGATGGAAGCTGTAGCAAGTGAAAACGGGGCGCGTATGCAGGCAATGGACAATGCTACCAGCAATGCGGAAGAGATGATCAGTGACTTGTCCCTGAAGTATAACAGAGCACGTCAGGGCTCCATTACACAGGAATTGACAGAGATTATTGCCGGTGCGGAAGCAATAGGTTGATGTATCTGCGATACGGTGTGGATGAATAGTTAAGAAAATTGGGCCGGTGAAAACCGGACGGAAAGAGGTTGAAATGGCAGGAGAAAACAGAGGCAAGGTTACCCAGATTGTGGGTGCTGTTCTGGATATCCGTTTTGATGAGGGCAAACTGCCTGAGATCAATGAAGCAATTCGGATTCCTACCACAGATGGCGCTGAACTGACAGTTGAGGTTTCCCAACATCTGGGAGATGATACGGTCAGATGTATTGCCATGGGTAGTACCGACGGACTGAGAAGAGGAATGGAAGCAATCGCAACAGGCGCTCCCATCTCGGTTCCTGTAGGTGAGAATACGCTGGGGCGTATCTTTAATGTACTGGGACAACCTATTGACAATAAGCCTGCTCCGGAAGGTGTGGAGTATGAGCCGATTCACAGGGCGGCTCCAAAGTTTGAGGAGCAGTCTACTGAGACAGAGCTTCTGGAGACGGGTATCAAGGTCGTTGACCTTTTGTGCCCTTACCAGAAGGGTGGTAAGATCGGTTTGTTCGGTGGAGCCGGCGTAGGAAAAACAGTATTGATTCAGGAATTGATTCGAAATATTGCTACTGAGCATGGCGGATATTCTGTATTTACCGGTGTTGGCGAGAGAACCCGTGAGGGTAATGACCTTTATCATGAAATGACGGAATCCGGGGTTATCGACAAGACCACCATGGTGTTCGGGCAGATGAACGAGCCCCCCGGAGCGAGAATGAGAGTCGGTCTCACCGGTCTGACAATGGCAGAATATTTCCGCGATAAGGGTGGTAAGGATGTGTTGCTCTTCATCGACAATATTTTCCGATTCACTCAGGCTGGTAGTGAGGTGTCTGCGCTGCTGGGACGTATGCCTTCCGCCGTTGGTTATCAGCCTACCCTGCAGACGGAGATGGGTGCACTTCAGGAACGTATTACTTCTACAAAGAACGGTTCCATTACTTCCGTTCAGGCCGTTTATGTGCCTGCGGATGACCTGACAGACCCTGCTCCTGCGACCACTTTTGCTCACTTGGATGCAACTACGGTTTTGTCACGTTCCATTGTAGAACTTGGTATCTATCCGGCAGTCGATCCCCTGGAGTCTTCTTCCCGTATTCTGGATCCCAGAATCCTGGGTGAGGAGCATTACAGAACTGCCAGAGGAGTGCAGGAGATTCTGCAACGCTATAAGGAATTGCAGGATATTATCGCTATTCTCGGTATGGATGAGCTTTCGGAGGAAGATAAGCTGGTGGTTTCCCGTGCACGTAAGGTGCAGAGATTTCTTTCACAGCCTTTCTTTGTGGCAGGTCAGTTTACGGGACTCGAAGGTAAGTATGTTCCAATAAATGAAACGATACGTGGCTTTAGGGAGATTCTGGATGGCAAGCATGATGATATTCCGGAGAGCTATTTCCTAAATGCAGGAAGCATTGATGATGTTTTGGCAAGATGTCAAAAGTGATTCTCCTAGGAGGGACAGATCATGGCAGAGAAAGACAGCCTGCTCCTGCGGGTCATTACACCTGATAGGGTATTTTACGAGAATCGTGTTAAAATGGTAGAGTTCAACACTACGGAAGGCGAAATCGGGATTCTTCCCGGGCATATTCCGCTGACGGTGATTGTGAAGCCGGGAGTATTAAACATAACGGAAGCAGATGGTGAGAAAATGGCGGCACTTCATTCCGGATTTGCGGAGATACTTCCTGAAAGAGTAACGATTCTTGCAGAAATCATAGAATGGCCTGAGGAAATAGATGAAAAGCGTGCAGAAGCTGCGAAGGAGCGCGCAGAGGACAGGATTCGCACTAAGTCGTCTGAAACAGATCTGCTTCGGGCGGAGACAGCACTTCAAAGAGCGGTTGCACGTATTGAAGTACTGAGATAGTGGAGAAGTACCATTCAGTATAAAATATAATGAAATACAATGATTGGGCAGTGTGTAACGATAAGCGCGAATAGCGCATATGCTGTAGAAAAGAATCTAAGGAATGCATATGGAATTTCATTCTAAGTTGTTGCAGCCACTGACAGAACAAAGGGTAAGGGGCTGGAATGGGCCCCTTCCTTTTTATATGACGTATCCGGGATATTATGGTCCCGGACAAGAAGAGATGGTGCTGAGAGATATGGAGTATCTCCAGCAATTATATCCAGAAGCTGTGAATCGCTACCGTAAACGAATTTCAGAGATCCTTGACCGGGCTGATTACGAGGGCAGCATGATTTATGACGAATATCCCGACAGATATAGCCTGAGGGCACTGGCGGGTTCGGTTTATAAGATACTTCAGAAGGAGGAGAAGACTCCTCCGACAGAGGAACTAGTTCAGGTTCTGTTACTTAACGAGGTATATAAACGTCGGCATGGTGGTCGGCGGGGGATTAGATTCTGAGGCTTGGTATATGAAAAAGAGTATGATAAAGCTTGCTGTTTTTTTGGCGACATTTATAATATCGCTCATAGTAATCGGCAAGATTATGAATAAAGGACATGATAATATGACCATGGAAATGGCCCCGGCTTCCTTTCCGCTTGTGACGATGGAGCTGAATGGTGAGAAATACAACCGGCTGTACGGGTATTCTCACACCATGGATACCGCATTCCAGAGAGATACCGTTACAGTATTGGGAGAGGGAAGGTCCACCGACTTTTCGGTACAACTCTATGGCAGGAATATTACCGGGGTTTCGTTTGAGGTCAGAAGCATAGATGGGTCAAGACTTATCGAGAATACAGAACTGTCAGAATATACTGTGGAGAAAGACATTCTGCATGGCTCCTTGTCATTGAAGGACTTGATTGAAAAAGATACAGAATATTCTCTTTCAATTATTTTGGAAATAGATGAAAGTGAAAAGATATATTATTACACCAGGGTGGTCTGGTGTGATGACTATCACATACAGGAAAAGCTTGCTTATGTAAGGGATTTTCATCACAGGTTATATAATAGGGAAGCCGCGAAGGAATTGACAAAATACCTGGAACCGGATGGAAAACTGGAGGATAACAGTAGCTTTCACAAGGTAAATATTCACAGTAGTTTTTGGCAGATTACCTGGGGAGAATTGAATGTGACAGAAGTGTCGGAACCGGTGGTGCAGTTGACTGATATCACTGAGAATACGGCGGATTTAGTGGTTGATTATGTTGTTTCGACATACGAGGGCAAGGAGATTACTTATTATCTGGTCGACGAAGTTTATCGAATCAGATATTCTGCTGAGCGTATGTATCTGCTGGACTACAATCGTACCATGACGCAAATGCCGGAAACAAAGGATATGTATGCCAATGACAAGATCCTGCTTGGAATTGTTGATGTGAATGTTCCGATGATGGAAAGTGAAGGCGGGAGCATCGTCGTATTTGAATCCGGTAACAGGTTGTTTAGTTATAATGTAAATACAAATAGTCTGGTTGAGATTTTTAGCTTCTATAACATTGAAAATGCAGATGCAAGAACAATTCATAAGGATCATTCTATAAAAATATTAGATGTAGATGAGGGCGGCAATGTCTATTATGCAGTATATGGATATATGAACCGGGGGCGTCACGAGGGCGAGGTCGGGATTCAGATTTGCGGGTACAACAGCAGTCTGAATACAACGGAAGAAATTCTCTATATTGATACTGATAAAAGTCCTTCTGTGCTAAAGGCGGAACTGGATCAGTTGTTGTACCTAAATCGGGAAGGCTTCCTGTATCTCAGAATGAATAACGCCGTATACAGTATCAATCTGGAAGAACAGAGTTGTTCTCAAATGGTTGAAGTTCAAATGGATGAGGGAATTCGCGTCTCCGAGAATCATAGGATAGTCCTTTGGACTGAAAATGACAATATTTATGACAGCTCTAAACTCAATATCAGTAATTTGGGAAATAATGTGACCAATTCGGTGGTGGTGGCTGAAGACGAGTCAGTATTACCACTGGGATTTATGAAGGAAGATGTCATCTATGGAGTGGCAAAGAAGGCTGACGTTCTTACAGAGAATTCGGGACGAACCTTTTTCCCGATGTATAAAATATGCATCTGCGATTCTGACGGAGGTCTTTTGAAGGAGTATGCGCAACAGGATATTTATGTTACCGGCTGCTTTGTAGAAGACAACCAGATTGTGTTGGAACGAGTAGAGAAGAGAGAAGATGGAAGTTATATAGAGACCCTTTCTGATCATATTACAAATAACACTGTTGCGGTTGCATACAAGAATGTGATTGTTCCCGCAGATATTGATGTCTATGAGCGCTATGTTCAGATCAAGGTTTACAAAGCAATTGATACGAAAAGTATCAAAATCCTAAATCCCAAAGAGGTTGTACACGAGGGAGAAAGAGAACTTGCCTTAACCGGGGAGAAAAGTGAGAAATATTATGTGTATGGCAGTGGCGGAACAGAGGCTATCTATTATTCTTGTTCCGGAGCGGTAAAACTTGCCGCTGAGATTAGCGGTACGGTAACGGAGGAAAATGGTAAAATCATCTGGAAACAGGAAAAGCGGGCTGCAAAAAATCAGATTATGGCGATTAAGGAGCCTGAGAAATGCGAAGCCGGCGGTAGTATTGCAGTATGTCTTGATACAATGTTTGCTTTTGAAGGATATGTGAGAAATTCAGCTCAACTGTTGAGCCAAAGGAAAACAGTGCTCGAAATCCTTTCTGAAAACATGGAAGGATACAGAGTCTTGGATATGACGGGTTGCAGTCTGGAATCCATGCTTTATTATGTGAATAAGGACATACCTGTATTGGTGTTGCTGGAAGATGGTGAGGCTGTTTTGGTAACCGGGTTCAATGACAGGCAGATTGTAATCATGGAACCGGTCAGCGGAAAGCTGTATAAAAAAACAATAACGGATTCTGCGAAATGGTTTGAAGAGAATGGGAATTGTTTTATTACTTATATGCGATAACAGGGATTTGTAAAGGGAACTGTAGAAATGGTATTTAATTCTCATGTTTTTATACTTTGTTTTTTGCCCATAGCATTGAGTGGTTATTATTTGCTGAACCATTTTGGCTATGAAAGACCGGCAAGGATTTTTCTGGTAGGAATGTCATTTTGGTTTTACGGATATTTTCACCCGATATATATTCTGTTATTGGGTGGAAGTATCCTGGTCAACTATTTCCTGCATTGCAGATTATACGCAATGCATCAAAAATGGGTTTTGATTGCAGGGCTGTTGATTAATCTAGGCATTCTGGGATATTTTAAGTATTTTAATTTTTTGGTGGACAATCTTAATACATTGCTTGGAACATCATTTTCGGTGTGGAAGATTTTGCTTCCTCTGGGAATCAGTTTCTTTACCTTTCAGCAGATTTCGTTCTTGGTGGATACCTATCGTGGAGAGACGGAAAGATATGAATTCAGCGAGTATGCTCTGTTTATTTCCTTTTTTCCCCAGCTGGTTGCGGGACCCATTGTGACACATTCAGAGATTATCGGTCAACTGCGTAATCCCGAGAATAAACAACCGAGTGTAGAATGGTTTGCGAAGGGTATAAAACTGTTTGTGATCGGAATGTCAAAAAAGCTGTTGTTGGCTGACAGATTCGGGGAAGTGGCTGATTGGGGATTTAAATATTATTATACCATTGATTCAGGTCATGCCATATTAGCAGCATTAATGTTTACTTTCCAGCTGTATTTTGATTTTTCCGGATATTGTGATATGGCAAAGGGAATCGGTTATATGTTTCATATTGTATTGCCGACAAACTTTAATTCGCCATTTAAGTCTGCAGGTATCATAGAGTTCTGGAAGAGATGGCATATCACGCTGGGAAGATTTTTTACAAAATATGTATACATACCTTTGGGAGGAAATAGAAAAGGAAAAATCAGAACCTGTATCAACAGCATGATTGTTTTTTGTCTCAGCGGATTGTGGCATGGAGCCGGTTGGACGTTTGTTTTGTGGGGAGTGATGCATGGCATAGGTTACATTATCGATTACATCGGGAAACCGCTGTTCAAGCATATTCCAAGAGTGTTGCGCGTATTGACAACATTCCTGTATGTAAGCCTGGCATTTGTGGCGTTTCGGGCTGAATCCCGGGAGATGATGTGCGGAATGTACAGGGTAATCTTTAGCGGTGATTGGCAGCCCTTACAACCTTTCTTAAGTTCTGATGTGATAGTTGCAGCATTTCGGATTTTTAAGGTGAATGTTCTGCCGGGGGCTGATTATTATCCCCTTGCGTTTTACCTTGTTTTTGCTTTTTATCTGGCGTTTATCAGTAAGAACAGTGAGGAGTATGTGGAAAAAGCCAGGTATGGAGTAATTGATGCCATTGCAACAGCGGCATTATTATTGTTTTGTTTTATAGGCTTATCCGGGGTTAGCACATTTCTGTATTTCAATTTTTAGGAGGCGTGCATCATGAATGCAAAGAAAAGGTGGCTGGTTATATTTTGCGTGGTTCTGTTGCTGAGCCTGGGATGCATGGCGGCGGTTGTAATCATTGTAGATCCTTTTTTTCAATATCATAAACCGCTCGAGGGATTCCCGTATCGGATAGATAATCAGCTGACTCAAAATCCGGGAATTGCAATGAATTTTGAATATGACAGTGTGTTACTTGGCTCGTCGATGATTACCAATTTTGATACAGCCGTTATAGACGATTATTTTGGAACCGATACGGTAAAGCTGACATATAATGCGGCAAGACCGCTTGACCAGGATACGATTCTGAAAATCATAGAAGAACACCATGGTGAACTGAATAAAGTATTTCTTGCAATAGACATACCAACCTATGCAAGAGCGGTTGATGAGAGAGCTTATCCCCTGCAGGAATATTTATATGATGATAATTTGCTGAATGATGTAAAGTATTGGTGGAATAAGGATGTGCTGTTGAAGTATATTGTGATTCCCCTGCTAAAGGGGGGCGAGGCAGATGATTTTCATAATCTGTACAATACGGCATATGATCCGCAGTGGTATAATCAGGAGAATGTCTTGCGTGATTATGCCCCCCCACTGGGGATTGCCGGAAATCCGGAAAATGTTAAATCCAATATGGAACAACACATTATTCCCTATATAGAGAGTCATCCTGATACTGAATATTACGTTTTTTTTCCACCCTATAGTATCCTTTTCTGGCACAGTGCTCTGTTGGAAGACCGCATGGAAGAATATTTGGATAGATATATCTTGATTACGGAAATGCTGTTGGAATACGAGAATGTCAGGGTATTCTTCTTTGCAGGGTGCGGAGAGATAATCTGTAATCTGAATAATTACATAGACTATTCACATTACAGCAGGGATGTTGCTTTCTATATGACACGATGTATGGCAGAGGGAAAAGAGGAGATAACAAAAGAAAATTATCAGGAGAAAATCAGGGCACTTGACAAGTTGGCGAGAGAAGTCGATTATGGTCAGTGGGGATTGCAGGATGTTTGCACGGATAAATGATGATAAATATAGAAAGCCCTGAATCGTTTCGGTGCTATTTAGAGTATATCTCTAAAAATAATGAAACAGATTCAGGGCTTTTGCCATGTCCCAATTTGTTATTGTGATTGATTTACAGATCACCCATTTTGTATCTTGAAACAATATTCTGAATTCTCTCGTTGGGGTTCAGAAGGTCACTGATAGAAGAATCGTGATTCAGGGTATCTATGATATAAGCAATGTATTTGCTCATATCGCAGTTGATATACCACTCCCTCTGTAACAATTCAGGGGTCTGGTAAATCAGATTGGTAGTGAGTACCTTGTCAATGATACCATCAGCAAATGCCTTATCAAACTTGTCCAGTCCGCTTGTAAATAATCCAAATGTTGAGAAGACAAATATTTTGTTGGCTTTACGTTCTTTCAGAGCAGCAGCAACCTCAAGAACACTTTCGCCGGAGGAAATCATATCATCAATGATAATCATATCCTTCCCTTCTACGCTGGTGCCAAGAAATTCATGTGCAACAATAGGGTTACGACCGTTGACAACTCTGGTATAATCACGTCTCTTATAGAACATACCCATGTCCAGACCAAGAACGTTTGCGATATAGATCGCGCGGCTCATTCCGCCTTCGTCAGGGCTGATTACCATCATGTGGTTGGAATCAAGCTGCAAATCATTAACATTGCGAAGTAAGCCCTTGATAAACTGATATGCGGGCTGTACCGTTTCGAAGCCGTTGAGCGGAATCGCATTCTGTACTCTGGGATCGTGTGCGTCAAAGGTAATGATGTTATCAACACCCATTTGAACAAGCTCCTGAAGGGCAAGTGCGCAGTCCAAAGACTCTCTGGTGGTTCTCTTGTGTTGACGACTCTCATAGAGATAGGGCATGATGACTGTGATGCGTCTTGCCTTACCGCCTACAGCAGCGATGATTCTTTTCAGATCCTGATAGTGGTCATCGGGAGACATGTGGTTCTCGTGACCACAGAGAGAATAGGTCAGAGAGTAGTTACAAACATCAACGAGCAGGTAAAGATCAGTTCCGCGCACGGATTCCAGAATCATACCCTTTGCTTCGCCTGAGCCAAATCGGGGAACTTTTGCGTTAAGAAGATAGGAATCTCTCTGATATCCTGAAAAAGCTAAAGAATCCTTATGTTCGCTTTCTCTTTCTGCTCTCCATTTTACAAGGTATTGATTTACCTTTTCACCTAAGGATTTACAACCTTCCAGAGCAATCATACCTAAAGAACCTACAGGAATAGTTTCCAAATTCCTTTTTTCTTCACGGTTACCCATTTTATTAAGTCCTCCTAATTTGGTTTTATTTGATGGTTGACAGTCTCTTACGATAAATTCTGATATCCGGTCCTGTAAGCTTACATAAGAAAAAGTTGCTTGTAATTCTGGAAAAGATACGATCGGAATAGCGGTCTCGAAGTTCTTCCAGATTGAGATTGGTTGAGATAATGGAAGATTTTCTTCGCAGCTGTCGTTCATTCAGGCAGGTAAATAATTGCGAGGTAACAAAACTGTTTGTAATCTCGGTTCCGAGATCGTCAATGATCAACAGGTCACAATTATACAAATCTTCACACAAATCTTGCAGACTCTCCTTTTCTGTATAATCAAAGGAGTAGCGTGCGAGACTTTCAAAAAGACCGGAAGCACTGAAGTAAATAACTGAAAAACCCTGATTTAAAAGCTCTTTTGCAATACATCCGGATAAGAAACTTTTACCGGTACCTACTGTACCATAAAAAAGTATATTATGATAGTCCTTTTTGAAATTTTCGACAAAATTTTTGCTGAGTCTGACAGCAGACTGAAAATGCTGCAAATCCTCTCCCTGATAGTATTCGTAAGAAAGTGTGGAAAAATTCTCGCGTGAAATCATATCCTGAATATTCGACTGAGCATATAATATTGAAATCTCCCTGCGTCGAAAACAACTGCATTTTTGTCTGGCGCCTGTGTCCGATGCCAGATATCCGGTATCCTGACACTTTTCACAATCGTAGATTGGCTGTAAGTAATCAGAAGGGTACCCCGAGGAGGAGAGAAGCGCCTGCTGACGGCTTCGGATTCTCTCCAGAGAATCGTGAAGTCTCCGGGTGGCATCTTCGTCACCGGACAAAAGTTCCTTCGCGGCTGTCACAGAAAGAGAGGCTATGGAAGACTCCAGCTCAGCATATTCCGGAATGGCGGAATGGATTTCCTTCCGTCTGATCTCGGAAATATGACGATTCCTGTCTCTGATTAATTCGTAATCCCGCATAATGGATTCATACTGAGAATTGGATAAGGCCACGGCGTTTCTCCTTATAGTTAATTACTGATCAATTCTTTCTCCAGTGCTTCAAAATCGTAGCTGTTCTGTGAGAACTGGTTAAAACGGTTTTGAGCCTGTCTGGAGGTTGTGGCTGTATTGCCCTTGCGACGCTGTTTGTACATCTCATCAATCTTTGCAATGTCGGATTTGTGATGTACATGCTGCTCATGCCAGCTTTTCAGTATACGGTCTGCGTATTCGAATCTGTTTTTGTCCGTAGCCATAACAGTCCGTTCGCAGGCTTCGATAATGATGTCGTTTTCAAATCCATATTCCCTGATCCAACGGGATATGTATCCCACTTCTTTGGTAGTGGGGGTGCTGTTTTTGCCCAATTCTTTCATAATGGTATATACATTCTTGTCATACAGGCAGGCTTTTTGCTGGGCCTGCTTGGGGGTGGTAATACCTTCTTCCGCCCAGCTGACGGCAACTTTTTCGATATACTTGAAGTCTTTTTTGCCTTTATCCACACAATATTGCAGAAGATAGTCAATCATGTCATCCGAGAAGTGAAGAACATCAGTAAAATACAGAATGGACTTCATCTCGGAAGGTGTCAATGGCTTCCCGATGTAGGATTCGGCAATAAAGAGAAGCTGGGCTGTATTCTGCTGTTCTTTGAAGGCGCGTAATCTGTCGGCAGAATATGCGGGCTTCTCAAAAGATACGGTCTCGTTAATCTCATTCATCCCGTAATTAAAAGAGGAAGCGGGATGCCCGGAAGAAACACTAACCGGTTCGGAGGGCGAGGCTATTGTGGCAACAGGTACGGGAACAAAAGCGGACGCAGTACCGCTCTTGCGCTGTCCGTGTTTTGCTTCGCTTTTGATATCGTGCATATGGATCCCCACGAGATTCTTGTCGTCATCGTAATCCAGGTCAAGCAATTGATGCTTTTCCCAGTACTTAAATGCACGCAGTACGTCCTTTTCTGTATGATTAAACTTGTCTGCGATATCTGATATGCTGGTGGGCAGCTGTGCATTCATCATGCGCAACAGGTACAGATATACCTTGAGCTGCGCATCATTGGCATCTTTCATATATTCATCAATAAAAAGATTTGACACAGCAGTGCAATCGGTATCATTGTCATTGTAAATCGTCAAACGTGCCATCAGTTACACTTCCCTCTTTGTAATTGTACGGTAAGTCCCGTGCAGTAGTGAAAGTATAGCATAACAGTTTTTAAAAAGGAATAGGCAAATTTCCGAAACCATGGAGGGGAGCTTATGAATATAAAAATGTGGATAATGTGGATAATGTGGAAAAAAATAAATTGGCTTATAATTACGGATTTTATCTTCCTAAATTATCCACATAATCCCCAAAAATATCCACAGATCAAACAGCGATAAATGCTGCATGTATCTGTGGATAATGTGGATAATTAAATTCCAAGAAGGTTTTCGCCGATTCTTAGGACATCCCCTGCCCCCATAGTTATCAACAAATCACCATTTATGCAATTTTCTAAAAGGAAATTTTCAATCTCATCGAAAGTGGGGAAATAGAAACATTCATGTCCCAGGTTTTGTATCTCTTTACACAATGTTTCTGAGCTGATTCCCAGATTATCTGTTTCTCTGGCGGGATATATGTCTGCAAGGACAACTTTGTCCGCGAGAGAAAGTGCTTTTGCAAAATCCTCCATCAATGCTTTGGTTCTGGAATAGGTGTGGGGCTGAAAAACACACCAGAGAGTATTGTGCGGATAATTCTGAGCGGCAGACAAGGTTGCGGTTATTTCTGTGGGATGATGTGCATAATCATCTACTATGGTAACGCCTCCTACAGTGCCCTTGTATTCAAAACGTCTGTCGGTTCCTGCAAAGGAGCTCAGTGCTTTTAGGGTAAGCTCGCGATCGATGTCGAGGCAATCCGCAAGCGCGATGGCAGCCAGTGAATTGCTGACATTGTGCAACCCGGGAACTGCCAGCGATACTGATTCGGAATTACAGGATTTTCCACAAAGTACATATGCGGGATGGCCAAAATGGTCATAGGTTACCTGTGAAGGGTAGTAATCGGCAGAGGTATCCGTCATGGAATAGGTTACGATGCGGCAGGATAACCCCCGGGTAATCTCGGTATAATCCGGAATGTCTGCATTGATAATCAGAATTCCGGAATCCGGAATCAGTTCTGCAAATCTTCGGAAGGACTTACGGATATCATCCAGATCTTTGAAAAAATCCAGATGGTCAGCTTCTATATTAAGGATAATTCCCACTGTGGGGAAAAGACTTAGAAAACTGTTGGTATATTCGCAGGCTTCTGTCACAAAGCAGGAACCGGAACCGATACGGATGTTGCCGCCGATGGATTTCAACATTCCGCCGACGGATATGGTGGGATCCGTATCTGCTGCAAGCAGGATTTCACTGATCATGGATGTGGTGGTGGTCTTGCCGTGTGTGCCGCTTACTGCGATAGAACATTCATAATTATTCATCAGTTGTCCGAGAAGCTCTGCACGGGTCATCCAGGGAATCTTCATTTCGCATACGGCCCTAAACTCCAGATTGGTGTCCCTGACAGCGCTGGTAATAACGACACAATCTATGTCGGGGGTGATATGAGCGGCATTTTCGCCATATTTCACGGAGATACCTTTCGCTTCCAAGGCTTTCGTCACGGCGGATTCCTTCCAGTCAGATCCGGAAACGGTAAAGCCGGCGTGGTGCAGTACTTCGGCAAGACCGCTCATGCTGATGCCGCCGATGCCCAAAAAATAAATATGGGAAGGAGAATTAAAATCAATTTTATACATGAGATACACTTCCTTTAATGTTTTTCCTTATTATATTATAAGCACAAGGCAGGAAAAAAACAAATAGAAAATAGGAATGTGAAAAGAACATAAAAATCTATTTCAAATGACAGAAAAAATAGAATGAACTTACAATAATTTTTTGGATAAAATGTAAAAACTGTAAAATTTTAACACAAAAATTGTAAAAATCTCAATTATTTTGTCAATAATTATTCACTTTCGGAAATTGATATGTTATAATAAAGTCATCTGAACGACGGGTGAAACCCGATGACATCGAAAAAGGCTAGACAGAGGTGATGGTATGGTAAAAAAAGAAATGATTGCCATGTTGTTGGCAGGAGGACAGGGCAGTCGTCTGGGCGTGCTGACGTCCAAGGTGGCAAAGCCTGCAGTTGCATTCGGAGGGAAATACAGAATTATAGATTTCCCGCTTTCAAACTGCATTAATTCAGGAGTAGATACCGTGGGTGTGCTTACCCAGTATCAGCCACTGCGGTTAAATACACATATCGGAATCGGTATTCCGTGGGATTTGGACAGGAATATTGGTGGTGTAGCGGTACTTCCTCCTTATGAGAAGAGTTCCAACAGTGAATGGTACACAGGTACTGCAAATGCAATCTATCAGAATCTGGAGTATATGGAGAGCTTTAATCCGGACTATGTGCTGATTCTGTCCGGTGATCATATTTACAAGATGGATTATGAGGTGATGCTTGATTTCCACAAGGCTAACGGTGCGGAAGTGACCATTGCGGTTATGCCGGTACCTATCGAAGAAGCGAGCCGTTTCGGTATTATGATTACTGATGAGAATAAGAGGATAACCGATTTTGAAGAGAAGCCGGAGCATCCTCGCAGCAATCTTGCAAGCATGGGTATTTACATATTTAACTGGAAGACCCTGAAGGAAAGCCTGATTGCTATGGCTGATCAGCCGGCACTTGATTTCGGTAAGCATGTTATTCCTTATTGCCATGAAAAGAATATGCCTCTTTACGCTTATGAGTTTACTGGCTATTGGAAGGATGTTGGTACCTTAAGTTCTTACTGGCAGGCAAATATGGAGCTCATTGATATCGTACCGGAATTTAACCTTTATGAGGAATACTGGAAAATTTACACCAGAAGTGAGATTCAGCCGCCTCAGTATCTGGCAGAAGACAGTGTGGTGGAGCGAAGCATCATCGGAGAAGGCTCTGATATATACGGTAAAGTATACAATTCCGTAATAGGCTGTGGCGTCACCATTGGTAAGGATACGATAGTTCGTGATTCCATCATCATGAACCATTCGCAGATAGGCGATAATTGCGAATTGAACAAGGTTATCATGGCTGAGGAGGTCTGCGTCGGCAGCAATGTCAGACTTGGGGTAGGACAAGAGGCTCAGAATGAGACAGCTCCTCATATTTATAACAGTGGCATAGTAACAATCGGCGAGAAGAGTGTGATCCCGGACGGAATTACGGTAGGAAAGAATGCTGTTATATTCGGAGAAACAACAACGGCGGATTACACAGATTCCCAGCTTGCAAGCGGCAAAACATTGATTAAGGCAGGTGAACAACATTGAGAGCGATCGGAATAGTTTTAGCTGGTGGCAATAACCACAGAATGAGAGAGCTGTCACAGAAACGTGCAATCTGTGCGATGCCTGTAGCGGGCAGCTATCGCAGCATTGATTTTACACTCAGTAATATGTCCAACTCGCACATCCAGAAGGTTGCGGTGTTGACACAGTATAACTCCAGAAGCCTGAATGAGCATCTGAGCTCTTCCAAATGGTGGGATTTTGGACGTAAGCAGGGCGGACTGTTTGTATTGACGCCTACCGTCACAGCAGATAACAGTAACTGGTACAGAGGTACTGCAGACGCTATTTATCAGAATTTGACATTCCTTAAGAACAGTCATGAACCTTATGTGGTAATCGCTTCCGGTGACGGTATCTACAAGATGGACTTTAATAAGCTCCTGGAATATCACATTGAGAAGAAAGCGGATATTACCGTTGTATGTAAGGACATGCCGGCAGATGCCAATCTTGAGCGCTTCGGAACGGTTAAGATGAATGATGACTGTCGCATCGAAGAATTTGAAGAGAAACCTATTCAGGCGAAGAGTCAGACCATCTCCTGCGGTATTTATGTAATGCGCCGCCGTCAGTTGATTGAAATGATTGAGAAGTGTGCCGAAGAAGACAGGTATGATTTTGTCCGTGATATTCTGATTCGCTATAAAGATATGAAGAGAATCTACGGATATCGGATTAACGAGTATTGGAGCAATATTGCTTCTGCTGATGATTACTTCAGAACCAATATGGATTTCTTGAAGCCTGAAGTAAGAAACTATTTCTTCAAGCAGTATCCTGATATTTATTCTAAGGTGGATGATCTGCCTCCTGCCAAGTATAACGTGGGTTCCCAGGTGAAGAACAGTCTTATTTCCAGTGGATGTATCGTAAATGGTGTGGTAGAGAATTCTGTCATCTTTAAGAAGAGTTATATCGGTAACAATTGCGTGATCAAGAACTCCATTATTCTCAATGATGTGTATATTGGAGATAATACGTATATTGAGAATTGCATTGTTGAGAGCAGAGATACCATTCGTGCAAACAGTCGTTATGTGGGCGAGAATGGAGAGATTAAAATAGTTGTCGAAAAGAATGAAAGATATACCATGTAGTGTGATTAGAGGGAGGTGTTAGAATGCAGATTACGGATGTCCGCGTTCGCAAAATCAATAAAGAAGGAAAAATGAAGGCGGTTGTTTCGATTACGCTGGATGATGAATTTGTGATACATGATATCAAGGTTATCGAAGGCGATAAAGGTTTGTTTATCGCAATGCCGAGCAAGAGGGCAGCAGACGGCGAATATCGCGATATTGCACACCCTATCAAGTCTTCCACCAGAGAGCAGATTCAGAATTTGATTTTGGATTGCTATGAAAAAGCAGGAACGGAAGAAGATTGAACTACTGAAATCACAAGACCGCGGTTGTAAAGCAACCGCGGTTTTTCGTGGTGCAATTTGTAATATATGCATGAAGGTTTATCCTTTGCCAAAGCGCCGGAGGATCGGGAAAAGGATCGTAATCAGGAACAAAAGAAGTAGACCGATCAGAACATATTTTGCAACATATCGGCTGTATTTTTGGACTCGTCCATTGTGAGGGCTTGCCGGTTTGATATCCTCGTAAAAGGGCATGGTTGACAGTTCTGCGTTTAAGTCTTCCAGTGTAACCTCCTCTTCTTTTACCTGTGCCGTCAGAGTCTTCAGTTTTTCGTGATACAAGGTATATTGGCCCAGAACCCAGAGAATTTTCTTTTGCTCGCTCAGATAGGTGTTGTCTTCTGCCAGGTGTGCTCCGTGATGATTGTGCCTGATGGAAGGCAGCAGGTAGTCCTGATTGTATTTTTCTGAATTCATAATTAAAACACTGATGCTTTTAACCAAACAGTAAATATTAAAAGGCAGAGATATGATAAAAATGAATTCAATAATAAAATAGATTGCATGCAATATACTGATAAAGAGATATGCCTGCTGATGCTGGTAATAGAGTATGAGAAGGTACAGGAATAATTCGACCACAAAATACATGCCGATAAACCCCAGATATACTTTAAAGTCGGAGCGTGCATGCTGCAATTTGTTTTCGGAATTGTTGAGTTGCAGTTCCAATTTTTTGATTTCAAAATCGAGAGCACGTTTATAATTGTTGAGATGGTAATTAGTGTATGAATTCATCGAATGATCTCCTTACTATTGCGGGACAGAATACCCTTTGCCCAAACATCATAACATTGCCAAAGACAGGTATAATAAACATTTTAGCATGTGAGGAGAGACTTGCGCAACCATGTGATTTGGCTTATAATGAGACAAAATCGTTGATTTGGCAGGGAGACGGGAGACAGAAATATGTTTGTGATTGCCGGACTTGGAAATTTTGGAAAAGAATATGAAAATACCAGACATAATGTGGGATTTGATGTCATAGATAAACTGTCGGAGGAAGAAAATATCGGAGTGTTGGAGAAGAAGCATAAGGCAATCGTCGGAAAGGGTATCGTTGCCGGAGAAAAGTGTATTCTGGCCAAACCCCTGACCTATATGAACCTCAGCGGAGAAAGTATAGGTGAAATGGTGAATTATTACAAAGTGGATGAAACCACAGAGCTGATAGTAATCTCTGACGACATCAGCCTTGAGGCAGGGCAGATACGTATTCGCAAGAGCGGCAGTGCCGGCGGGCACAACGGATTAAAGAATATCATAGCCCATCTGGGACACGAGAAGTTTATACGAATCAGAGTCGGTGTAGGTGAAAAACCAAAGGGGTGGGACCTGGCAGACTATGTCCTCGGGCACTTTTCGGGCAATGAGAGGAAGCTGATGGAGGAGACCTACAGTATGGCAGCGGAAGCAATCAGGACGATTATCTCCGACGGACCTGATGCGGCGATGAATCAGTTTAATGGCAGGAAGAAGACGGAGGAAAACTGATGGAGGCATTACTTGCTCCCCTTCGAGAGTTGGCGGAATTTGACAGCCTGAAGGAAACTTTGGAAAAGAAAAAGGCTCCGGTGGCATTGACGGGTTGTGTGGATTCCCAGAAATTGCACATGATTTACGGTTTGGGCGATGGCTTTAAGACAAAAGTCATCGTTACTTATAGTGACATAAAAGCAAAAGAAATCTATGAGGAATATAAGTTTTATGACAGAAATGTCATGTTGTATCCTGCTAAGGACCTGATTTTTTTTCAGGCGGATATTCATGGAAACCAACTGGTAAAGGAGAGAGTCAGAACATTGCGTCGTCTGCTGGAGGGCAAGCCTGTGACGATTGTCACAACCTATGCTGCGCTGATGACACCCCAGGCACTCTGGGACAGAGAGAAGGATGTAATCCATATTGAAAAAGGAGGAACCCTTGAGGAGGGCAAACTTGCACAGAAGCTGGTTTCCTTTGGGTATGAAAAGAGTTATCAGGTAGACAGCCCCGGTCAGTTCTCTGTCAGAGGCGGTATCGTGGATATTTATGATCTTACGGAGGAGAATCCTTATCGTGTGGAGCTGTGGGGAGATGAGGTGGAATCCATCCGTAGTTTTGATGTACTGAGCCAGCGTTCTATCGAGGTATTGGAGAGTATTTCCGTATTCCCTGCTACGGAATTTGTCCTGGATAACGGGCGCATTGAGGCGGGATTGCAAAAAATAGAGGCGGAAGCTTCAAAACATGAGAAGAAATTAAGGGAAGCGTTTCAGACGGAAGAAGCCCACCGGGTGGCTGTTACGGTCAAAGAGCTGAGGGAGCAGCTGGTGGAGTTTCACAGTAAGGTGAATTTGGAAGGATATGTGCGATACTTTTATGAGAATACGGTATCTCTGCCGGAACTGGTGAATCATCTTGCCGCTTCTTCTGCAACTCCCGGTCCCTTATTCTTTTTGGAGGAACCGCTTCGGTTAAAAGAGCAGGCAGAGGCAGTGGAACTGGAGTTTCGGGAGAGTATGTATCAGAGAGCACAAAAAGGATACATCCTGCCCGGACAGATGGATTTGCTATATCGTGGTGAGGAGGTTGCCGCAAAACTCCTGAACGGTAACGTGGTAACCATTGCTACCATGGATACAAAAGGGGGATATATCAGGCCGGAACGCAGATTGGATGTGGCGGCCAGAAGTGTTGCCCCTTACAATAATAGTTTTGAAGCTCTTGTAAAAGATTTAAAACAGTTTAAGAAAAAAGGTTACCGGGTGCTTTTGCTGTCCGGCTCCAGAACCAGGGCAAAGAGACTGGCGGAGGATTTGCGCGACCAGGAGCTGTCTGCGGTATATACGGAAGATCCCTTCAGGGAAGTGCAGCAAGGGGAGATTCTGACCTACTATGGACATGTCAACAAAGGCTTTGAATATCCTATGTTGAAGTTTGTGGTTCTATCGGAGACCGATATTTTTGGCGCAGAAAAGAAGAAAAGGAGACCAAAGAAACTTTATCAGGGACAGAAAATAAAAGACTTCAATGAATTGAAGGTTGGAGACTATGTTGTCCACGAAAGCCATGGTCTCGGTATCTATAAAGGTATCGAGAAGGTGGAGATGGATCATGTGGTCAAGGACTACATGAAAATAGAGTATCGGGACGGAGGCAATCTGTATGTACTCGCCACCGGACTGGACGTCATACAGAAATACGCCTCCGCGGAGGCTAAAAGCCCCAAATTAAACAAGCTGGGAAGCAAAGAATGGGAGAAGACCAAGACTAAGGTCAAGGGGGCTGTCAATGAGGTGGCGAAAGACCTTGTAGAGCTGTATGCAGCAAGACAGTCAGGAAAAGGATATCAATATGGCAAGGATACCGTCTGGCAACGGGAGTTTGAAGAAATGTTTCCCTTTGAAGAGACTGAGGACCAGCTGAATGCCATTGCGGACACAAAAGCTGACATGGAGAGCGGCCGCATCATGGATCGGCTTATCTGCGGAGATGTGGGGTATGGTAAAACTGAAATTGCCATTCGTGCAGCCTTTAAGGCGGTGCAGGAGGGCAAGCAGGTGGTGTATCTGGTGCCCACCACCATTCTGGCCCAGCAGCATTACAATACTTTTGTCCAGAGAATGAAGGATTTTCCCGTTAAGATAGAACTGTTGAGCCGCTTTCGAACGACATCGGGGATAAAAAAAGCAGTGGCAGAGCTGCAAAAGGGCTTTGTGGATATTGTGATTGGTACTCACAGGGTACTCTCCGAGGATGTAAAGTTCAAAGATCTGGGATTGCTGATCATCGATGAAGAGCAGAGATTCGGCGTGGCACATAAGGAAAAAATCAAGAAGTTAAAGGAAAATGTCGATGTGTTGACATTGACTGCCACTCCGATTCCACGTACCCTGCACATGAGTCTCGTTGGAATCCGCGACATGAGCGTGTTGGAGGAAGCACCGGAGGATCGACTGCCGATTCAGACCTTTGTCTGTGAATACAATGAAGAAATGGTTCGCGAGGCAATTTCCAGAGAACTTGCAAGAAACGGTCAGGTTTATTATGTTTATAACAGGGTGAATAATATTGCGGATGTGGCTTCGCAGATTGCCGCACTGATTCCGGAAGCCACTGTCGCCTATGCACATGGTCAGATGAAGGAACAGGAACTGGAGCAGATTATGTACGATTTCATTAACGGTGAGATCGATGTTCTGGTAACAACCACCATAATCGAGACCGGACTTGATATCTCGAATGTCAATACCATGATTATTCATGACTCTGAAAATATGGGGCTTTCCCAGTTGTATCAGCTTCGCGGACGTGTGGGAAGATCCAATCGCACTGCTTATGCTTTCTTAATGTACAGAAGGGATAAGATGCTTACAGAGGTGGCAGAAAAAAGATTGGAAGCAATCCGGGAATTCACGGACTTGGGCAGTGGTTTCAAGATTGCCATGCGAGATCTGGAGATTCGCGGTGCGGGTAATCTTCTGGGGGTCAGACAGCACGGACACATGGATGCAGTTGGCTATGACATGTATTGCAAGATGTTGAATGAAGCGATACAGCGGCTGAAAGGAGAACGGGGAGCCGTTGACTTCTCTACCCTGATTGATTTGGATGTGGATGCTTATATTCCTGCCAGTTATATCGTAAATGAGACACAGAAGCTGGATATTTATAAGCGGATTGCAGGGATTGAGAATAGTAAAGAACGGGATGATATGCGGGACGAACTGCTGGACCGCTTCGGTGAGATTCCGAAGTCAGTTGATAATCTTTTGCGGATCGCACTGATTCGTGTGGCGGCTCATAAGCTGTATTTGGCGGAAATCAAAGGAAAAAACGAAAGGATTCTCTTAACCTTTTGCCCGGATGCGGATGTGGATCCTTTAAAGATACCTGAATTGCTGAGAAAATACGGACAGAGTCTTGCTTTTACCGCATATGGTACACCGTTTTTTACCTATAAATACAAAAAGACCGGTCTGGCGGAAAAAGATGCGGAGGTTTTGTTGGGGAAAACAGAAGAACTGTTGGAGGATATGAAGATCCTTTTGCCGGATAAGAAAGGGAGCCCGGAAGATCATGAATCGGAGAACAACGAAACGCAAAAAGGAGGAAATATATGATAAAGAACATTATTTTTGACATGGGGCAGGTACTGATGTATTTTCGACCTACCTTGTATATAGAAAGACTTGGCATTTCCGGAATGGACAGAGAGCTGCTGCTTCAGGAAGTCTTTGATGGTTTGGAATGGGTACAGTTGGATCATGGAACTATTTTTGAGGAGGATGCGGTACAGTCCATATGCCGACGGGTTCCGGAGCGCCTGCATGGAGCGGTCAGAGAATTGATTTGCCAGTGGTGGCAGGGACCGATTTGGCCTGTGCCCGGTATGGCGGAGCTTATGAAAGAGCTGAAGGAGGCCGGATATAAGCTGTATCTGCTTTCCAATGCCAGTCTGCAACAAAAGCGATATCATGACAGAATTCCCGGAGTTGAAAACCTGGACGGAAGACTGGTGTCTGCCGAATGCGGTATGTTGAAACCACAGTATGGCATATATCAAAAGCTGATGGATACATTCGATTTAAGACCGGAGGAATGTATTTTTGTGGATGATTCAACGGTGAATGTTGAGGCTGCGCTTTGCTTAGGAATTCAGGGTATTCTATTTGTGGATGATGTGGCACGATTGAGAAAAGAACTAAGAGAAAACGGCGTGGAATTATAACGAATAGAACGTTACTGTTCAGTGATTAGCCAAATTCAGTAAATACAAAAGGTGCAGGAGTTTGT
>CALZBR010000005.1 GCA_945621435.1 uncultured Lachnospiraceae bacterium | reverse complement strand
TCAATTATCTCAACCGAGAGGGGTTTACTCAAGATGCGAGTTATTTACCTGATACTTATATTTTACTATATGACGTGCAAAAAACATAGGAAAAAAAGAGAAAGTCATATGTTTTTATCTTCACCCATTGGGTGAAAAAAGAAACAGGAAATGAAACCGTGTTACACCCAGTATTTATCGGGTATACACCATAAATTGAGATAATGAGTTTCACGGATTAAGGATTCAGTAAAACCAATACATCCAGCAGACCGCCCTTCTGGTTTCTCCACCACTTAACCAGTGAGACAGGTGCAAGTCTCGCGCTCCTGATACTTGCCAGCGGAATCCCGGTTACATCACTGATAAACCAGATTCTGACTTGCTCGTCCTCAAAAAGAGCTTTGAAGGCGAAGTCACTTTTCAAAGATACAAGTTCCATACATTCTCCTATATTCCGCAGGAGATAATAGTTCGGAACTACACTCTATGATTCCACTCAATCCGTTTCTACTCCTGCTCATTCAGTTATTTCAAGCAGGAATTTTCAAGAATTGATTGAAAGACATCAGCAGGATGCTGATAAAGATGATTTAATCGTAGAAAATCTGCTTTGAATCTATTTATTATAAAATAATCTTTTATCGCGCTTATCAACAATAATCAAATTGAACACAGATGATTATAGATTTGCCATATCTATAAATTCTGAGACCGATTGCGCCCGAACGGCACATTTCAAAAGCTCCTCAAGCGTATCAAAATCCTTAATAGCCATTATACTACTGTTTAATTCCGCAGAAACTTCTCCACGCGTCTTAAGTACACTAAGTATCGCCATGGTTAGGCCTTCTGCCCTTCCTTCTGCCCTTCCTTCTGCCCTTCCTTCTGCCCTTCCTTCTGCCCTGACCATTTGTTCTATCTCAAAGCTTTTCATATACGCAAAACCTACCTCTCCGTCCTGCTTAACTTCCGTTACCATTTTATGCAAGGCTCTTAAGCCCTCTGTTGGAGCATTTTCTTTAGAGGAACACTCCATGTAACGCAGCAGGTTCTTCAATTCTTCCGGTGGATCGCCTTCTGTTCCTTTTGTGTATAAGAAGATAGTCGTTGCTCCATCCTCGTAAGGCAGCGCAGGCAATTCCACACACCTATTCTTAATTGTATAAATCATCCGATTACTTCCAAAGGGATCATAGGTTGTAATAAAAATAACGATTACATTGCGGAGTGTGTTGTACTCTTCTCCTGCGATAAGATTACCTGCATCCATTTTGGAATGATAAAAACGAACCCTGCGTGGCAGAGACAGAACACTATCAGTCCCACCATTTCGATCCGGTTCGATATCAAAAATCTCTCCGTCTTCTTCATCCAGATACACATCCATTCGCACCCCATGTGCCTCCGGATTCTCTCCTGCAAAAAAACGTTGCGGAATAACTGTAAGCTTACCGATCTTTCTGCCAAGAATACACTCCAGGATATATCTGGATGCCCTCTCCCCGTAAACCTTATGACTTGTCAGGCTGTTCACCAGAAAATCATCCACCAGGTTCATATCTTCCAGTTTCTTCATTGTACCTCCTGTTCTCATAGTGTGCAAAAACAAGAGGTAAAACATTCCTCTTTCATTCAAGACACTATGCTGTAAAAATTTGGAATAAAAGCATAGAATTCGTTGAATGATTCATAGAATGTAGACACAGCTCTCAAGCTGTCTGAGACAAAGAATATATGCTTTTTATTGATTATAACAGAACATTATTATAATTGCAAGTGCAAAATTACGTAAGTACTCTATCATGAGTACCTTATAATGTTAACACATTCATGAGAAAATGACTCCAAATTTTTTCGCGCATTTCGAGTGATATCATTAAGGAGCATTCTCATGAACGCAAAACAGAAATTCCATCATGCAAAACTCAGTCAGTGGATCCGTCTCTTCAAGGAACAGGCTGACAGTGGTCTTACCGTCAGACAATGGTGTGAAGAGAACAACTATTCTATCCATACCTACAATTACTGGAAACACATCTTGAAAGAAGAGTATGCTGCCTCTGCTCTCCCGGACATTGTTCCCGTCTTCCCATTGGGTCCGGCTTTGCCTACAACAGCTTCTTCTGGTTTTGGCAAAATGACTCAACCCCCTCCTATATTGATTAGAAATAATTTCTTCTGCTCATTTTCTTGATAATCTTACATATTTTGTTAATGTCAGAAAAATCTAAGTCTGCATAAAATGGCAATGACAGCACTTCCTTTGACTTTCTTAATGCAATCGGAGTAAGACTGCTGTCATAATTTTCCTTATAGCAATCAAACTCACTAGTAATCGGATAAAAATACTTCCGAGAACCAATATCATTTTCAAACAATTTTAACTGAATTTCATCACGAGAAGCTCCGAATTCATTCTCATTGACAAATATAGGAAAATATGAATAATTGTATGTCACTGACTTTTTTAGTTCACAAATATTAATACCTTTTATCCCCATTAAATGATTAACATATATTTTATAAACTTCCTTTCTTTTTTTTAAGTTCTCCTCAAAATAACGCAAATTACAAATACCCATAGCTGAACTAAATTCGTTCATTTTTGCATTTGCACCTATTCCACACACTTCTTCCACTCCATGTATACCAAAGTTTTTTAATTCATATAGCCTTTCACCTATCACCTCATCATGATATACTACTGCTCCACCCTCAATCGAATTAAATACTTTTGTTGCGTGAAAGCTGAAACAGGAAGCATCCCCATAATTGCCAACGGGAATTCCATCTATGTACTCTCCAAAAGCATGTGCTGCATCATATATCACCTTTAAATTATACTTATCAGCTATATTCTTTATTGCGTTCACATCACAAATATTTCCATATACATGCACTGGTAATATAGCCACCGTGTTTGGTGTAATTAAGTTTTCAATCTTTTCAACATCAATGGTACAATCATGTTCGTTAATATCGCAGAAAACAGGTACACATCCATTCCTTACAATGGCATGTGTAGTTGACGCAAATGTATAGGGTGTCGTTATTATTTCGCCCTTAAGTCCAAATGCCTGCAATACCATTTCAATTGCCATATGACCGTTGACAAAAAGTTCCACTTTATCGGCTCCAATAAAATCTCCCAACAGTTGTTGAAACCTTTGATGCTTCTGTCCCATGTTAGTCAGCCAATGACTCTCCCACAAATCTTTAATTTCATTACAATATTCTTCAAATGGCGGCATTACCGTTTTTGTGACCTTTATCATTGACGTACCCCCTAATATCTAGTATGCATATAGGAAAAGACGTGCTGGCATAGCCGAACCAAATCTAAGCGATAACCGATATTGGGGATTAATCTTCTTAATAATCTTAGTAATATCTATTATACTAAACATATCAAATCCTACAGTTATCACAATATTAGGTTTCTGTTCCATTAATATCTTTTCCGCACCTTCAAGAGTTTCTTTAACACCATAAAAATAGTTTATTTTTATGAGGGTGACCTTTTCTCCATCTAATACGCTATCCAAACGGTCAACCATAATAGAGTCAGATCCTTGACCATCTACAATACTTGAACTTTCATCAGTTTCAGAAAAGCTGAGAGTTGTTTTCCGGTTCCATCCACCTAGCATAAATAAATATATATTGTTCTTAATCGATTTTGCATATTGGGATAATGCACCAAAACTAATGCGGTCAGGTTCAAATGCTAATATGTTACGATAAGCAGGATCTGAGTTAATAAAATCCTTTATTGAATCGCCGTTATAAGCTCCCATATCAACATATGACTCGTGAGAAACCTTAAAGAAAGGATTGTTATAGTAACTAACAGAATCAGAAAAAGGCAAAAGGAACCTATAATCTCCCGATATTTTGCATTGAATAAATGCTTTTAACCTTTCTCGAGAAGCTTGATCTTCAAACACAGTTGCTATCTCAACAAAGTCATCAATCATACTGATGCACTTATCAAAATTCGGTTTATCCCATTGACCGTAGCATACATCCGACAAGCAAAAAACACCATCAACACATTCTCCAAGGTCATTTTGGAACGCATCCGCCAATTCATATCTTGAATGTCCCAATACAACATCAAACTTTTTTTTCTGTTTTCTGATGTCTTCGCGGGTATATATCGGACAGCCATTTATCTCTTTACATCCGCCATTATCAACTATGTAACCTGCTATTATTATATCATTACTCTCAAGTAACTTTCTTACACTTACGGATAAACTACCTATACCCCAAATAAGACAGTCATATTTAGATTTTTTAAGTATTTCCAGCAAGTTTACAGAATGTTCTTTTGCCTCATACATAGCTTTCCGAATTTCATCCTTTAACATTCTCATTATCAATGTTTAGTTAATCATAATATCCTTTCGTATTTTTATACTTAACATCCGCAATTACAGTAAATATATGCTACCCCTATAAAAAATCATCCCCCAATAACCGCCCCACATGTTCTGCGTAACTAAAATCTTCCTCTGTATTAATATCTACAGCTTCATATTGACTTACGCAGTAGATATATGGATTCTTACCAATTCTACAACGATATTTTTCCAGACTATCCTTTGATATTCCATACAACCCCGTCGTTTCTTCAATTACTGGAGGTAAGTCTTGACTTCTAGGTAAAATATCTGGTCTGTAATTAATAGGATGCCCCTCAAACCAATAAAATCCATGCTTTTCAAGTGCAGTAAAACACGAATCATACTTTTCACTGTATATCAATTTATTAACACATTTTTTAATTGTTTCTGCTTTTAGATAAGGTGCTGTAGCAAACACTTGAAAATAAAAATCATACTCCGAATGTGTCAAATAATGATACACTAACAAATCATTTCCATTTGCTGTATTTAATGCTAATTCTGGTTTTCTAATTATTACTTCAAATCCCATACTTTTTGCATATACAGCTATTTCATCACTATTTGTATCTACATATACTTTATCAAAACTATCCGCTGCCTTTATACTTTCACATATATATTGGTAAAGTTTTTTCCCATTTAATACTCTAAAATTCTTTCCTGGAACTCGCTCAGAATTTGCCTTAATCGGTATAAAACATGCTACAGACACATATATCACCTTCCTCAAACTAATCTCCAAAATACTTTCCATTCCACTTAAATACAATACTATTAGTACCACTCAAATTCGTTATATCACATAACGAGCACGCATAAACATATACATTTTTAGGATAATACTTTTCAAACTCATCCACATCTCTAATATTGCCGTTTATAATAACTTTCTTGATTTTTAGTAAACCATCAATATCATTTTGCGGACAAAACTCACATGAAATAATGCCTTCATTTACTATAAATTCACTAACATAATTTCCTTCTGCATCCTTACGATTCAAACAATAAACTTCATTAAAATCTCCAGATTTATATTTTATTCTCAATTTAGAAGATAAAAACCTGTATTCAATTTCATCTACACTCTTATGTAATATTCTATTTATATCAAAATCACAAACACCACGTTTATTAAGAATGTATCTCAGTCTCTTCTCGTTGTCATAAAACAACACTTCGTCCTGCATACTATTTTCATTCAGAATAACATTAATATGTTTCATAATTATACTATTTACATCTGGTTTCTGCTTTCTCCATAACCAATACTTCTCATTAAACATACATTTTCCCGGAACAAAATAACCGAAAAGCAAAAAATTTAAATCAATATCTTCTACAACAGATGCATTTACAATGTTTGAGTTTGCCAAAAAAGAATATGGTAGTGCATCTCCCTTAATACTAACCTTTCGATTCCAAAGCATGGCTTTTACAATCATCTGTGACTGGACGGTCATTATTCTTTTTCCACTTAATATAAACTCAGCTGGATCGTTTTTCATATGCTGCCTGCCAATACCTATTTGATCCAATTGCATTGGATGTATTCGGCATACTATGCTACCATTATAATATCTCTTACATTCATAAAATATATCGTCATCAGTAACTGGGTAGTGTTGATACAACTCAGGAGTAACATGATATCCTTCCCCGACTACACCCACTTCATACTTCGGAGGCGCTTCCATCAATGGAAATAAAACAAAATTATGTTTCTTTCCCAATAATGCTAACAGCTCTCTTTTACTAAATGGTTTAAAACCAATCTCATTCTTATTCCACAACGCATACATCTTTCTAGCTTCATTACTGTGAAATAGATTATCATCTAAATGTGCCATATACAATGTTTGTGTATAACCATGTACCTTCCTTATTGCTGAAAATACATAGGGCACTATAGGACATTCATAATGTCTTGCAACATTTCTAACAAACTCAAAGACATGCAAACAATTAAAAATACAAGTAGGTGCCTGTTCCCCCTCTTTTCTCAGTTTATTATCAATTGCTTGGATGATTAATCTCTCAATGCACTGATTCCCTTTATTATACATCTCCAACAGCATACGAGAGCGTGTATCTTGTTTTTCATATATTCTATCAAAAATGCTATCTGGTAAATAACATATATCTAAACAAGAGAGACTTTCAACAGAAACTTTTTTCATTTCAAATTCATCATAAAATCGTCCATCACAACTCTCAATAATCTCACAGATATGATTTCTCATATACTCATGAGTAATAATAAGCATATTGGTATCTAATGCCTCAGATACATTTTTTAAAAACCATTTCTTTCGTTCCGCAACTCCCATATATTCGGTATCTAAAACAATTGAAACAACCATATCTTTATTCTCTTTCTTTAAGATATTTTTTAAGACACACAATCTCAAACGTGTTTTCTTTTTTTCGATCCAATCTGTCAAACCAAATATCTTCTTGTTCTTCTATTGCAATCAATTTATTATAAAACTCTTCTGTATGATATTCTTTCGGTATCAGAACTACACCACAATCATCACATACCATGATAACACCATCATATAACTCTTTATGTCTTGCATGTATATTCTTAGGTAACAATTCAGGTTTTTTATTAAAACATCCTACCGGGTTCACGCCTTTGCTCCAAATAGGATAATTTTCTCTAATAAGAGCAGCAGCATCCCTCATTTTTCCATTGGTCACTATACCAGCGGCTTGAAGATACAATAAAATATATTTACTGACAAGTTCTCCAATTATTGCTCTGTCATCGCACTCAATAGAATCAATAAAGACAATTTGATTCTCTTTAGTATCGATTATCTGCTCATGAACATCCCAATTGGTGCTCTGATATGCGTATACCCATTTAACCTCACCTACTCTAAAATGTCCTCTGTTAATTGGAAGAACATCCTGAAGTGCACCTTGCTTTCCAAGACAATCAGCTACCTCTGTGGTTGAAACACGATTTCTTTTAATGTATTCAATTATCTTCTTTTTACTTTCATCCATAGATCTACCTCCGCGTAAATATCAGCTTATACGTATTTGAATTTTCTCATCTATATCTTTCATAAGTTCAATTAGCTCAGTTCTGTCTTCACAACATGCAATATAGTATCCAATTCGTGCTGAGTCAGATGTACATTCCAAAATGGTATCACCCACCCCAAATTGAAAGGCAAAATCCTTTATTCTTTCATCACCTTTCAAAACATCAATACCCTCGACTCCTTGTACAACACCACCTCTTCCCGGTGTATCGAAAAACCGAAGGACAGCACATTTTTCCATATTCTCAGGCTTAATAGAAAAATCAAAATCTTCCCGAATTCCCAGAGAACCATTAATCAAATAATGATATGTATCATAACCTGACATATGTTGCGCAATAATAGCAGAAATTTGATTTCCTCCGCCTCTTGCTGCCATTTCAATTAAGAAAAACTTACCATTCTCATATCTATACTCTGCATGTGTAAAACCGTATGGTAATCCTGTACTCATAATAAGTTTATCATGTTTTGTTCTAAGTAAAGAATAATCAAATTTTTCATCGTAGTGAGTAAATAATAATTCACAGGCAATATTCTCATTATGTTGATAATGCTTTTTTTTACTGATTGCAAGCGTATAATGGCTGTTTGGAGTTTTGATGCCGTCTACAGTAAATTCAGTTCCAGAAATATATCGCTCAAGAATAATCTTCTTCTGATATCTTGAAAATCTCATACAATCATCAAAAAAAAGGTCAATATCTTGCAACGAATTAATTGTGTGAACACCTTTACTCGAATTGCAATCCAACGGCTTCATTATCAATTTGAATGGATTTTGATTATAGAACTGATAAGCTTCCACTAAACTTTCACAAACACAATACTCAGGAGAATCAAACCCTTTATCCTCACAAAATTGACGCATTTTCCCTTTATCCGTAAATAATTTCGCCATATCATTTCCAATTGTTTCCAGTCCAAACTTCTCAGATAATTTGGCAATTATCGGTGTAGCAATATCACACTCATCCGACATAGCAGCTTCAACTTTATTTTCTACAATTAATTTTTCTATTTTCTGATAATCAAAAATATCTGCACACAAAAAGTAATCAGCACTTTCACGACAAACGCATTCAGGGTTAGGATCGACTAAATATACCCTATGCCCAAATTCCTTAATCTTTTTCACCAACGTTTTCTGCCATTTTGTGCCCGGCAAAACTAAAACATTGCTCATTCCCCTCTCCCTATTAAATACTACAAAGATTTCTATATTAATTTAATCCATAAACCATATCCAATATCAATCCATCATACGAGCCTTTAATTGTAAGAAATCCTCATCATTTGGTAATAACTCTAGCCATTCTTCCACCTCTGACATAGCCTCAGAGAGATTCTCTTGTATCATGAATTCAATCTTTATCTTATTTATAAATACATATTCGTCTTCCATTCCCAATATTGCAGTTAAGTTTAATCCCAATTCAATATTTTGTTTTGTAAACTGTTCACCAAACACATTTTTTTTCTGTACCGATTCTTTTAATAATTTATATGCATCATCATAATTCTCACGTAAAACTGTTTCAACTAAATCTGAATTAAACCTGCAATAATAGAAATCCACCTTTTGCAACAAGATACTATTATATGCACATCTCATTATCTTTTTTTCCAAAATTGATTTGCTATTAAAATCATCCCAAAATTCATATAACTTCATTAAAAAAACAAAATCATCTGCATTTCCCCTACCAGGAACACAATCCGGAACCACACCCAATATACCAAACATTTCAGCAATCTGGCTAATTGTTTGAGCATTCTCCATAATATTCTGATGCAGTAACCACTCGCATAAAAAATCAAAATTTTCCCGCATACCGAGGTTCATCGCCAAACGCATAGGAACCGCTGATAACACCGAATATACTTCATTGATTTTTTGAGGAAATACTGTATTACTATTAATTATTAGTTTAAGTACGTCTTTATTCTCCTGTATATATACATTAATTAACCATGCAATAGTATTAACTGATATATGCCCACATTTTTTCATAAGGAAAGCTAAATCCCTTTCAAATAGTATCTTAGGCGCATCTAATCTCTTTTTATCAAGATTGTAACTTTTTGCGGTAGAATACATATAGTATCTATACAGTGGTTTTGAAAGTAACCCTATTCTCTTGCTTCTTAGTAAAGCTTCCCTGACAAACAAGGTATCTTCTCCATACCTAGTTGCATTTAAATCAGACAAGTTCATTCTTTTGATTACATCAAGCTTGTATAACTTTGCCCAATGAGTTCTCATAATCTGATAGTATTGTGGAAAACATGATTCAAATTCGTCTCCTTCAATAACAACATCCGCATAAGGTTTTCTCACACCAACAATTTGGTTTGTATTTGCATCTATAAAACAAGAAGCACTAACAACCATATCTGCATCAATGTTTTGAGCATATCGCAACATTTCTTCAAAACAATCAAGTTCTAACTCGTCATCTGCATCCACTCTACAAAAAAAACCGTCTTGATTTCCAGCTAAATGAAGAATTTCTGGAATACCATAGTCTAGTGCCATATTCTTTTTTTCTGTATCCTCAAAAAAAGTAAGTGAAAAGCGCTTATCTCGTTCAACATAATCTTGAAGCTTTTTTCGAACCTCATTTCCTGAACCTCTGTCAAAAACAAGACACCTAAAATTAGTATACGTCTGGTTTCGTATACTGTCCAACGCGCGAATCAGATAGTCCTTCCCCAGTTCGTATGTTTGAATATACACATAAATTGTTTGGTCGTTCAATTCAGTTCTACACATGTCTGTACTCCAATTATATAAACACTTCTATATCAATAGATATATCGGTTTTTTACTGCATTTCCTTTACTTGTTTGTATCATACCTGTCTATTTGTTCCATTAAAAAACAGCACCTGATTATTTACGTTCAGTATCGTAGCCAAATAAGAAAAACTTGAACTATGCGCTAAAACAACATTCTAGCAATAGGTCATCAGTTGCATATCCCTATAATTATTCTCACCCAACATAATCCTCAACGAAAGTAACTTATTTTTTGAGGCTTCTGGTATAATGGTGGAAGCTTAGCAACATAAATTTACAATTCCATATTGAAAAAACCATTTGGTTTCCTTTAATGTATTAGCGACCAAGCAAATAGAAAAAAGGATAACACAAATGGTTTCTGCTAATACATTATGCAAGAATGTTCTTAATGTCAAGAACACAGTGATAGAAAATTTTTATCTCCTTTAATGAGTCCATAGCACAAGTGCACGCGTCTGCCAGACGAATTCTACCATCTCGCTTTGCTTCATCCTTTACTATTTGTTGTATTGAATACAGACTCTCAAACAGGTCCATGCTTAGCCTGTAAAATTTTGAATATCATTGCTTTGGTACTGTTTGCACATCGTCTTGACAGCATCTACCATTGTATTAAGCATACCCATTATGCCATAAGCTAAATCTAGATTCATTATTATTCTCCCCCAAAAGACATAAATAATCTATACCTGTCTGTCTGTCTGTTTGTTGTATTATATACCAATACTTCATTATCAAGATAACAGGGTTCTTTTCACTCTAATTCAACAAAACGTGAAAAAATATATTGAAACGTTTGATTGCCTAATCCACCATTGCACTTTACTATCTTCACCGTTCAAAGGTTCTCCTTTTTAATGCTATTTCCGACTCCAGCTGCTCTATCTCTTCATCATCTGGGATTAATGCTTTTATCTGCTGCAAAACGTTTTGAGCTTCATTATATTTGCCGAACCTAATTAGATTAATCACTTGAGTTTTCACTGAGGTAGCCAATCTCTTTAATTCATGATTTGCATACTCCAGCTCCACACTCTGTTCTGCATACCGCTTGTTAATCCACCTGGTACATTCCTTAAATACAGAAGACAATTCCGGCATAATCTCCAGCGACTCTTTCACCGCCTGCAATGCTTCTGCATATTTTCCATTTTCTACAGCCTGCTTCATTGTAATAATCTTCAATGCAGCCTGGCATTCCTGTGGCAACAAATCCGGAGTCATATCAAAGATCTCTTCTTTGTACAATCTCTGATACATTCCAACTGTTTCCTCAGCAAATCGAAGCACTTCCTCAATTATTTTTTCATCAGGAATACCTTCTTTCTGATTAGTGAGCCATTGTACAAGGGCTTTACCATAATACATTCTCCAAAAACACAGGTTGCAATGTTCCTGTTCACGAAACGAGAGAAGTCTCTCATTAAGCCTCATAAGCACTTCAAATGGCAATTGTTTGCTCGCCACCTCGACTGCGGATTTCCATCTAAAAAGAGGCTGAGACAGAATCACTTGCTCCATGGATATTTCATCTTGTTCTGCCATCTCCCACAATTCAAGCTCCTCTGATTTTAACAGAGCATTTTCTGTTTCCTTCCAGAGCTTTTGATACTCTCGTATCAAATTATCATGTTCTTTTTCCATGTGGTTCCATAATTTTAAGTATAAAAACACCCAGTGTTTATCAGCAAAGTTACCCCAATTAATATTCTGATTGCGAAGTAACATCGGTTCAATTTCGCGCCATTTTTCAAAACACGTCAAAACAATTCTCAAACAAATTGTGTTTTTGACAAATACCGTAACAAAATACTCATAATCAACATTATGTTCTTTATCAGATTTTACCCAAGCTTTTGTACATTCTCTGATGACGTCAATTATCGGATATTCTAATCCAGGATTCTGAATATTCCACTCCAAAATATCAAAATATTTTTTTGCGCATATAGGATCCTTCATTGCAATAGCAGCTCGTACCGCTGTTCCAAAAGTACCGCATACTCCCTCTTCTTGAAAACAAAAGCTCAATAGCACATTCTCATGAATTACATAAATGTCCGGATCTTTTTTTTGTTTCTCATAATAAACTTTGTATTTCTCTGCTGCGGCAATGCTATCTTCGTATCGCTCCATTTCAAAATAAGCACGTGTCAGATATGCATAAATACCGGCACGTGCTAGATCATTCAATCCCGCTTCTCCAAGATATCTCTCACCCTGTTCTACTGCTTTTTCATAATTCTTAAGATAGAGATTACAACGCACTATATTTACAAACAGCCCATTTAGGAAATGCAGATTGCTTTCGCTATTTGCTCCAGTCTTAATACCTTCGTCGCATATTGCAATCGATTTTTCCCATTCGCACAAACCATTGTATTCTTGTGCCAATTGGTTATTATGACGAAGAACCATAGGGTTCTTCGCATGCTCTGATTCTAACAAATCAATATTTCTCTTAAAATGTCGAATCTTATCCTCCTGTGTTGCAAAAGCATATCCATAATGATGCGCATACGAACGAAATCGAATCACCGGTCCCTGTACAAAACTAAAGGCTTCGTGAATGGTGTGAACAAATTCCACTCCGGGAAGCAAATGAATCATTCTTCCTACCGTACCATCTGAATATGATGTTCCCTGCAGATTCATATAATTTCTCACGATATAATAAGCATAATTATATTCTTTGTACAATCCGCTGACAAAGAAATCTTCGATCTCATCCGTATTTTCAAACCACTCATCATCGTCCAGATACATGAACCATTCGCCCTTGGCTCTTTTTAACCCTGCATTTCTAGCCTTGGCAAAGTCATTACACCACTCAAAATCTATTATTTCATCAGCATAGGGTTCGATCATCTCTCTGACCTGCTCCCCACAGCCTGTATCTACCAAAATCAGTTCCGACGGCACCTTTTTGCGAAGAGAATTAAGGGATTTCAGACATTTCTCCACCGTGTCGGGACGGTTGGAAATCAATATGGAAATTGTTAACAATAATTTTTCAGACATATTCTCTTCTCCTTCATTTATTTTACTTAAAAATTAAGGCGGCACATTTCTGCGCCGCCCCAATTTCAACTCACATGGAGTTTTGCTTTGTTCTCTAACGATTTAGCATTAACCTAACAGTGAAAGCACACCCTGGTTAGACTGGTTAGCCTGAGCCAACATAGCCTGACCTGCCTGAGACAGGATATTGCTATTGGAGTACTTAACCATCTCAGTAGCCATATCGGTATCACGGATCTGGCTCTCTGCGCTGGTGGTATTCTCTACAACATTGTCCAGGTTGTTGATGGTATGCTCAAGTCTGTTCTGTACTGCACCGAGTGCAGAACGCTGAGTAGATACCTTCTGGATGGCCTCCTTAATGGTATCAACAGCCTTAAGTGCATTGCTGTCATCTGTTCCGTCTACTCTGAGTCCGCTTACGCCCAAGCCCTTAGCACTCATAGCATCCAGCTGAATACTGATCTGGTTGTTGGATGTAGCATCGGCACCAACATGAAGACTGAGGGTCAAAGCACCCTGTAACTGTTGTGTAGCACTTACGCCCAACTTGTCCAGAGTAGTCTTGTTACCTACTGCATCATATACCTCAGACGCATCGCCTCTTGCAGTAACGGTAGGAGCTGCAGATGCACTTGCTCCGGGAATAGCCTGGAAATAGCTCCCTAATGCATTAGCAGAAATAGCATTGCCGTCTCTGTCATAGTACTGAACCAGCTCACCCTTTCCGTTTGCTGCGGTTACGTCCTTAGCAGAGATTGTAGCACTTTCTGTGCCAACCTTGTATTTCGTTCCGTCAGTAGATCCGATAGAACCGCCGGATACGGTAATTGTAGCAACTTCCTTACCTGCAGCATTGGTAATCTTGAACTGGTTAGCTGTACCTGTTGCACTAACTGTGTACTTATCAGCTGCTGCACCGTTCAAGGAAACGGATGTAGCACTGGTAAGGGAATTTGCGCTAGCTGCTGCGCCTGCAGTTACTTCGCTGAACTTATTGTTGATGGTGATTCCCTGATTCTTCAGAGCTAATGCAATCTCATTCTGCTCAGCGCCTGTTGCAGTGTTGGAGAAGCTAATGGCTGCACCGAAGCCGGAAGCAGCATCCGTATTCATGGTTGCAGTAGCAACTTTAGCCTTAATCGCGTTGGTTGCATTGGTAGCGCCATAGGTCTTGTAGCTGTAAGTAAATCCCTTCACTGCATCTCTGTCGCCCTTCAGCAGATAGGTCTCGTTGAACTTGGTTGTCTCAGATACACGGTCGATTTCCGTGGTCAGCTGGTCAATTTCGTTCTGGATGTAGCTTCTGTCGTTTTCGGAATTGGTTCCGTTTGCCGCCTTGACTGCCAGCTCGTTCATTCTCTGAAGCATGTCCTGCACTTCATTCAGTGCACCTTCTGCAGTCTGTACGGTAGAGATACCATCCTGTGCATTGGCGGAAGCCTGTGTCAGACCTCTAATCTGCTTACGCATCTTTTCACTGATGGACAAGCCTGCTGCATCATCAGCTGCACGGTTAATCTTGTAACCGGAGGACAGCTTCTCGGTTGACTTTGCCTGTGACGCCTGAGTTAAACCAAGCATTCTGTTAGAGTTCATCGCTTTTAAATTGTGTTGTACTACCATATTTTATTCCTCCTTGAATAATATTTTGTCGCATCCTTGCGACCTGTTTTGTCTGCTTCCTTTCCGGTTCGCACCAGCCGGTCATTCATCAGACGGTTAAGCAACCCTTGAAGATTGTGCGTATCCTCTTGGGACTGCCTTTAGAAAAGCTTTTGCAGTTGAACTGCTATTTGCTTTACTTGTTAAATATATCGGAGTATTTTTTCATTTCTTTAGGGCTAATTGCAATTTTTTGTCTTTTCTTTGTCTTTTCTTCCTGTCTTTTTCATCAACATAAAAATGCGGCATCCTAAGATGCCGCAGATTAATTCCAAATTGAAATTATTGAAGAAGAGAAAGGACGCCTTGATTGGATTGATTCGCCTGCGCAAGCATTGACTGCCCTGCCTGAGCAAGAATATTATTGTTGGAAAACCTCACCATCTCCGTTGCCATATCTGTATCTCGAATTGCAGACTCAGCACTGGTAGTATTTTCTACAACATTATCAAGGTTGCTAATGGTATGCTCAAGTCGGTTTTGAATAGCACCAAGAGCAGAGCGCTGGGTCGACACTTTCTGAATCGCCTCGGAAATACTCTTCATAGCTTCGCGGGCATTACTGTCATCAGGACCATCAACTTTCAATCCGTTAATGCCAAGTCCCTTAGCATTCATAGCATCCAGATTAAGGACAATCTGATTGTTCGCTGTTGCATCTGCGCCTACATGCAATGTCAGTTGCAAACTGCCTTGAAGATCCTGAGTCGCGCTTACTCCAAGTTCATCCAATGTAATTGCATTTCCCACAGCATCAAACACCTGAGGAGCATCACCTCTTGCACTCACATCAGGATCACTGCCATCAACAGGAACCGCCTGGAAATAAGTACTCAACGCATTGGCAGAAATCGCATTTCCGTCCTTGTCATAATACTGAACCAGTTCGCCCTTTCCGTTTGCTGCGGTTACGTCCTTAGCAGAAATCGTAGCACTTTCTGTACCAACCTTGTATTGCGTTCCGTCAGTAGATCCGATAGAACCGCCGCGTACGGTAATTGTAGCAACTTCCTTACCTGCAGCATTGGTAATCTTAAACTGGTCAGCTGTTGTTGTTGCACTAACTGTGTACTTATCAGCTGCTGCACCGTTCAAGGAAACGGATGTAGCACTGGTAAGGGAATTTGCGCTAGCTGCTGCGCCTGCAGTTACTTCGCTGAACTTATTGTTGATGGTGATTCCCTGATTCTTCAGAGCTAATGCAATCTCATTCTGCTCAGCGCCTGTTGCAGTGTTGGAGAAGCTAATGGCTGCACCGAAGCCGGAAGCAGCATCCGTATTCATGGTTGCAGTAGCAACTTTAGCCTTAATCGCGTTGGTTGCATTGGTAGCGCCATAGGTCTTGTAGCTGTAAGTAAATCCCTTCACTGCATCTCTGTCGCCCTTCAGCAGATAGGTCTCGTTGAACTTGGTTGTCTCAGATACACGGTCGATTTCCGTGGTCAGCTGGTCAATTTCGTTCTGGATGTAGCTTCTGTCGTTTTCGGAATTGGTTCCGTTTGCCGCCTTGACTGCCAGCTCGTTCATTCTCTGAAGCATGTCCTGCACTTCATTCAGTGCACCTTCTGCAGTCTGTACTGCTGAGATACCGTCTTCTGCATTGGCGGATGCCTGAGCCAGTCCTCTAATCTGTTTGCGCATCTTTTCACTGATTGACAAGCCAGCCGCATCATCAGCTGCGCGATTAATTTTGTAACCGGATGACAATTTCTCAGTTGACTTCGCCTGGGATTTTGTTGTCAGTCCTAACATTCTGTTTGAATTCATTGCTGTCAAATTGTGCTGTACTACCATCTTATTTCCTCCTTGAATTAGGCCCGCCTCCCTGCGGCTATTGTCTCCTTTTATGGTTCATTCCTTTGAATCCTACTTTGTAAACTATTTGCTTACTTGACTATTATATCGGACTATTCTTTCGAGACTTTATAGTCTTTTTACATTTTTTCTATTTTTCTTTTTCTTTTCTTCATCTCATTTGCCATGTTACCTCCAGGTCTCTCTTCTGTCTCATCAAATCGAAAAGAGGCTTGTACGAAACAAGCCTCTTTAGCAAACTACTTTTTGCGGTCCAGATACTGTGATGTAACCTGTCCTGTGTTGTTCATGTTCTTATAATAATCATAAGCTGCTTTTGATGAAGTTCGAATATTTTTCAACTCCCTTTGCCGCTTCGAAAAATAATTCTCGATCAATTGCTTATTTCTGGCTTCCTGAGCCTCTATGGTAACACCGCTTTCCGTCACCTTTGCCACAAGCTCCTGAAGGTTTTTTATCTGCCGAGCGTACTTCTCCCTGTTATCCTTCAACTCTTCGGCCACCCTGGCATAAAGAATTTCAAAACCATTATCCAGTGCTGTCAGCTCCTCAATCAGTGCTCCCTTTTCAGCTACATATTCATCAAAGCGGTCCAGCTGTGCATTCCCCTTCTGGAAAAGCTCCTGCTGTCTGAGATTATAGGCCTGTATCTTTTCCAATACCTGTATTTTTTTCTGCAGGCTTTCCTCCAACAATGTCAGATAGTTTTCCATCATGTTTTCTGCTCCGTTTCTATTGCTTATTCTGTTTCATGACCTCATTCCAAGTGTCTCTCATAGCATGCAGATGCTGATTTACTTCTTCCAAAATGTCTTTATCCTTCTTGATGTTTGCCTCAGTCAATCTCCTGCCCAAATAAGAATAAACTCTTTCAAAGTCTTCTGCCACCGGATATTTCATATCAAGGGTCTGCCGAAAATAATCGACAATCCTTTCCACCTTCACAATATTGTTATGTGCTTTCTCTATATTTTTCTGCTCACATGCCAGAATTGCAATATTGCAGAATTTAATCGCACCGTCATATAGCATCAACGTTAGTTCTGCCGGAGTAGCAGTCAAGATTCTGCTATTGTTATATTGTGCATATGCATTTGGGAACGCCATATCATGAACCTCCTATCAAACTAGTCACCGCACTTGCATTGCTTTGCATTTTAGCCATTGCGGTTTCCATTTCCGCAAATTTTTTGTACCACTTATCCTCGTAATCCGCCAGCTTTGTTTCCAGTTCCTTTATCCTGGAATTATAGTCGTTATAATCTTCTTTCATCTTTTTGTCATCGTAAAAGCTACCAAAGCTGCGATAGCCTTCGACGGCTTTGGACTGTTCATTCATTGCAGAATAAAGATTCTGGGACAGTTTGGTAAAGAAGTTTATCACTTTGTCAGGATCCGATGCAATCAGCCCCTTTAATTTGTCTGCCTTCCCGGAAGTCTCAGCATCATCAGCATCACCATCAATGTGATATGCATTTTTCTCATTATCAGGCGCCGAAAAATAACTCATTGTCTCTATGCCAAACTCACTGAGGTAAACTGTATTGCCATCCAACTCAATGCCTTTTACCAGGACTTCCTTCAGAGCAGATGCAATACTGTTAACGGAGCTATCACGGCGAAGCAGGGAGTCCTTGATTTTCTTTTCATATTTCTCTACTTCTCCCTCAGACATTGCATTCTTTTCCTCGTCAGTAAGCGGCTCAAAACCTTTTGCACTATCTGCATTATAAAGTTTATCCAATTCATTGATGACAGAATTGTATTCTTTGAAGAAATTCTTAATCATGTCATAGATACCATCGGTATCCTGTTGCGTGGTAACAGCAATCTTTTCTCCCTTTGTCTCATTCAGTGCCGTAAAGGTCAGTCCATTAATCTCAAAAACATTGCTCTCACTTTCAAACAAGGCGCCATTCAGAGTAATCTTTGCGCTCTGTCCCTTTATATAATTTGCACCAACCTCGTCCGAGCCTTCTGCCGGAATATTTAGTCCCAGCGCCTTCAAGGTATCCTCTTCATCCGCACTGATAGTAAAATTACCATTAGCACCGGAATCCTTGGAGCTGATAAAAAATCTCTTTTGATTCGCATCAAAGTTCGCATTCAATCCTTCGTCCTTCAATTTGGATAGTACATCTGAAATCGTCGTTTCCGAAGTAAGGTTTATATCTATCGTTTTCCCGTCATTTTTGGTCAGGGTCAAAGTCTTGGCAATCTCTTTTCCATCTGCATCGGTTTCAAATTCCATGAGATCTCTCATCTTGGTCAAAGCACTCAGTTCTTCCTCGCCTGCGCCCTCACGTTTAGTTATCTTCGCTCCGGTCAGGTATGCAGTCTTAGCCAACTGGTTTACTTCCAGTTCCTGAACGCCGTTTACCGCTTTCTCACCTGTGATAACACTCACTGCGCTGGCATTGGAAACCTTCGTCGTTTTTTTGCTGTACGCATCAGAAAAACGCATATTATTAATAAACTTTGCCTGCAGGTTTTTCAGCTTAGAGTTCAAATCTTTCCATGCATCCTGTTTCCATTGCATTTTGGTCTGGTCTTTTTTTGCGGTTTCCACTTTTTTACTCTTAACTTCCACCAGCTGCTGTACAATAGATTCCGTATCCATACCGGACATCAGTCCGGAAAGTCTCATTGCCATATTGATGTCCTCCTATCGTTTCTCATCCACAAGGATACCTGCCATATCCCACACTCTCGCGATCATGTCCAGGGTCTTTTCGGGCGGAAGCTCCTTGATTACTTTCTTGGTATTCTTGTCTACTATCTTGATGGTCACTCGGTTGGTTCCCTCATGGATTCCGAAGATTGCCTCGGAATTGCCCACATTTTTATTGAACTGTTCTACCGCCTTGCGGATCTGTTCGTTAGACGCCTGCTGATCCTTGCCCTGCTCACTGTTGTCAGCCTGACCCTTCTCCTGTGCATTCTTTACCACATTTGTGGTACGGTCTACCATCATGGTCTCCGGCACACCGTTGCCTTCGTATGTCTCCGCCTTCTCTGTCTGCGGTGCCGCCTGTACTCTCTGTTCTGCACTTCCCTGTGCCTGAATCGTCATCATGCTTGAAATCGGTTCAATCATCATTTTTCTACCTCCGTGTGAACTCCGTTTCACATCTTCTGCTCTTTACTAACTTCATGTTATTGTTCTCAATACCGGCATATGTCTGTCATGATTCCTTTTCCACAGACAATACCTCTATTTCATTTATCGGTTATCTCTGCAAAAAATTAACAGGGAAGTGTAACTTTTTTCACTTCCCTGTTCTCAGCCTCACTATTTCCCAAATATCTAACCGACAGCCAATTTTTCTTTCACCCTGGACATATCGCATTCCAAAACATTCACACGTAGCCGAAGCATCTCGTCGTCCTCTGTGATCTTCAAGGCTTCATTCAGCCTCCGAAGCAGCATCACATGACCTTCCGCAATGATTTTAATACCCTTTTCAAGATTATTCTCCTGAAATGTTCGGATATACCTGAGTTCATTTTCCTGCTTATCCATACGCTCCTGCAATCCGGCGACGTCTTCCTTCAGTACCGCGACATCTTCCTTCAGTACCGCAACATCCTCCTTCAATCCGGCGACGTCTTCCTTCAATCCGGCGACGTCCTCCTTCAGTACGGCAACGTCTTCCTTCAGTACTGCGACGTCCTCCTTCAATCCGGCAACGTCTTCCTTCAGTACCGCAACGTCCTCCTTCAATCCGGCGACGTCCTCCTTCAATCCGGCGATATCTTCCTTCATCTCGGTGATCTCCGCCTTCACCCCTGTCATTTGTTCGATGAGGTAATCAAGCTTCTGTGAATCTGTCATATGTTTTTCCTCCCTTTGTGATTACCCGGGCATATGCTGCATGCGCTTCTGCCCGTTTGTGATTGTGTGCTCCCGGCAGAACCGCCAGAAATATAGAAATAAATATAAGAAAAAGACTTGTACAGTTATTGTACAAGCCTCTTTGTTGAATGTCAAGTGTTTTCATATACGCATTTTCGTTTATTATGACATTTTGATATTTTATTATCCAGGCATCATCCCAGGAGATTTTTCAATGCCTCAATGCCCTCTGCATCTACAGCTTCTCTGTTTGCATTCTGAATCTGTGCATATACCTCCTTGCGGTATACAGGCACTTCCTTGGGAGCAGTGATGCCAATCTTGACCTGATCGCCCTTGACTTCGAGTATGGTCACTTCAATATTATTGTTAATGATGATTGCTTCATTCTTTTTTCTGGATAATGCCAGCATCCTACTCACCTGCCTTTCCGGACTTCAGGATCTCGTAGATAGGGTATTTCACGGGATAATCCCCATTCTCAACGATAATCTGACATGCCTTGTGTTCGTCAACATTGATGATAAAAGGACCCTGGAGGTTGACGCTCATCTTGGTCAAATCTCCGGGAATCGTCACGGTTACCAGTACCAGGATATTCTCCGGATTGATATCTCCCGCTGCAGCCAGCAGCTCGTCATCTACCTGAGGGTCGTAGTCCGGCTTTACTAGCAGCGGATCCATGACAGGCATGGCAAATGTCGGCTCATCCAGAGACTGTAAAAAGCGAATTCCTGCGTTGGTGCCCTTCTCCTCATCGTGAATCAGGGCAAATTTCTTCAGCTCAGGGAATCCGATAATGCCGTTCTCAAAACATATGATCTTATCGTCCGCAATCTCGACTTCCCCGAAAATTCTTGTAGTAATTTTCATTGTGTCACCCTTACCTTTCTGTTAAGTTACCGTTATTTCTGTGGTCTGCACTATTATATGTAATTCAGCAGTGTGGTCTGCGCCACCTTCCCCGTAGCCATAAGTGCTGCCTGATAGGTCAGCTCCGCGCTGGACAGATTGATTGCCACCTCGGTAATGTCAATGTCCTCGTTATCACTCTTCAGGGTCTCGAAGGTGGTCTTCTGATTCTGCATTCTGCTCTTGATCAATGACAGCTTACTGCTTCTGGAACCGCACTCCGTGATACACTTGCTGGCATCGTCGAGATATTTCTGGAATGCGGAGATACCGTTTCCGAACAGCTTCTGTTCCTTGTCCTTCGCATAGGTCAGTGCTTTGTCCACCGCATCAATCTGTTTCTTCAGGGTGTCATAATCTGCGCTCCCTTCAGTTACCTGCTTCATCGCCTTCTCCAGGGTCGCTTTTACCCCTTCCAGGTCCAGAACATTCTGCATGGCGGTCAGCAGGTCATCTACCTCCCTGCCGATGCCGTGTTGGAAGCACTGGTCTGCGGTGGAGTTCACACGGATGGTCTGGTTGAAGCCAACATCATACTCGATATCCTGTCTTTCCCGGTCACCACTGATATAGGATTTGTTGTAAACTATGCTGTCTGTCGTCCGAGGATCGGATTCACAGTAGAAGTAATGCTCCGGTCTCAGGTCACCCTTCTGCCAGCTGCTCTTTTCATAGGTTACACGTATCTCTGCTTCATTTCTGACAGTGGTATCATCGTCCCTCACCGCCATGAGTTCCTTGTATCTGTTCTCACCCAACAGGATCTCACCGGTTTCCGGCACATAAATCAGAGCATCTGCATCCAGTGCTGCCGCCTGATAGGGATTATCATAGGAATGAATCAGCTCAAAGTCTCCTCCCTCAGCTGCCAATCCCGACCATGTGGTCTCCGTACCATTCTGGGCGAGGAACTCTATTTTGGGTCCGGCTCCTGTGATTCCGGCATAATCAGAGCAGCTCTTATAACCCAGTCTGATCCTGTGCACTTCCACAGAGCTGATATCCTCTTCGTTGAGAGCCGCAAACCCTGTGTCCTTGTAGTTGGAGGTATTCAGATCCAGAAGGCTCTTGCCGTCCGCATTCTCGATCTTGACATTTATGACGGAATCAATTCTGCTGTTATCTATCTGTTCCGTGATGGAATAATTGGTATTGTTCTCCTCCGAGAAGCTCAACGGTGTATCCGTGCGATAGCCGGTAAAAACGTATCTGCCCGCATAGTCCGCGTCGCCGGTGGAATAGATTTCCTCGCCCAGAGCCTTCATCTGTTCCAGGATAATCTGACGGTCTTCTGTCTTCAGCGGACCGTTAAAGCCCTTGGTGCTCTGCTTGATCATCTCCGTCATAACGCTTGTGAGATTATTCAGGGCATCCTCGGTCACGGAAAGCCAGCTCTCCGCATCCGGAATGTTCTTGGTGTAGTACTGGGAAATCTCCGTCACGCTGCTACGCAGCCGAAGTGCTCTGATGGCCACCACCGGGTCATCGGAGGGACGGTTGATTTTCTTCTGGGTGGACATCTGATTGCTCAGCTTATCCTGGTAGATTTTATTGGTATTAATATTGGACAGATTGTTGCGCTGCATAATCTTGTTGGTTATTCTCATTGCAAACCTCCTGACGTCCTTTTATACTCCGGTCTGAAGTATCAGTCTATCATATATTTCGGTTAAAGTCTGAATCATTTTAGAGGCAAGATTATATCCGTTCTGATATTTTACCAGATTGACAGCCTCCTCATCTTCATCTACGCCTGAAATAGAGGCTCTCTGGGTATCAATCACTCCGGCCACATCCTTATAGCTCTGCTGGAAGGTATTTGCCCTGTGTGCATTCAAAGCCACATCCGAGAGGATACACTGTAAAAACTCCGAAGCATTGCAGCCTCTGTAGCTCATCCTGTCTTTATTTGTTGCGAGATCCTTCAGATCCTGCAGCAGATCCGTCTGTTCCACACCGTCTCCCTCGTCATACCTGTTGGCGAGTCTGGTGGGATCAAGCACCAGTGCGCCGAGGACATTGAAGTTGCTTGCTGTCAGACGATAATAGCTGTCATCCGTCACATCCACGGTCACCTTGGTATTCTGTTTAGCAAGGGCAAGTGCTGCTTCCTCCGTCAGGGCAGGATCCGCAGCCATGTATTCTTCTTTTTTCTCCTGTACCTTGTCAAGAAACAGGTCGTATCTGGTGCCGTCAGGGAAATCAAATTGTTCCTCGGAAGTCGCCATATCACCTGTAAACATGTGAATTCCGGGTTCTCCCGAAGAATCCACCCCGGCTGTCAGGATATCGTTGAATTTCTCAGAGAAGGTTCTCACCCACTCATTCATCTGGTTCATGTAATAAGGTACACCCTGATAAGAGATATCCGCCCCGGAGACAGCGCTCTTGCCAACCCTGTCATTGGTGATACGGGCAGGATTCTTGTCTCTGCCCGACATGGTAAAGGTATATAAAAACTGCTCGTTCCCTTCACTGTCATAGCTTCTCTCGTAGCTCCAGGAATCATAGTAGAATTCCTGGTTCCCCAGTGTAATCTTGCCGCCGGTATGAGAAAGGTTACATTTATTCAAATCCTGAAGATATGCTTTCCCAATCTTAACAGTCACTGTATCATGTGCTCCGTCAGGAGTCACACCGGTATCTGTCACAACGCCTCTGAAGTTCTCGCTGTTGTTGCCGTCCCTGATTTCCATCAGTCCGCGTAGAGCCCCTCCCAGAGACTGATTATATAGATTGAACTTCTGTCCATTTGCCCAGTACACATCGTAGAGTCCGTCAACATCCGTCTGGTTCACACGCTCATAGGACTCTCTCGCCACGCACTCCAACCCGTTGTATTCCGTACCATCTACCAGGAACTGTCCTCCCGCGATCTTGATCATGAAACGGTTACTTCCCGTAGTTCTCTCGGGATTGTTGGCATCGATGATAGGGACCTCCGTCACATCCACATCCACGATTTCGGAGAGCTGGTCAACAAGAAGTGCTCTTCTGTCACGCAGCTCGTTCGCATTCACGCCGGTGAGTTCGATGGTATTAATCTGCTTGTTCAGAGTTGCAATCTCTCCTGCAAGGGAATTGATCTCATCGACTCTGAGCTTGATCTCCTGGTTGGCGTCCTTCTGTAATTTCTCAAGATTCCCTGCAAGTCCGTTGAAATACTCTGCCAGTGCGCCTGCATATCCGATAAACTGAGACTTTGTGGAAACACTTCCGGGATCCTTCAAAAGCTCCTGCAGACCGGTGGTCATCAATTGGTCAAAGATTGTCTTAAATCCCGCATTCACTCCGTTGTCATCAAAATAGGTCTCTATCTGTTCCATGTAGTACTGCTTCTGCCCGTACTCGCCTACCTTGGAATTGGTATCCCAGTATCTTCCGTCATAGAATTCATCCCTGACTCTTTCAATAGCCAGTGTCTCTACGCCGGCACCGGCACATCCGTAGGTCTGAAATACGCGAAGGGCACTTGCTGCCTGCTGCTTAACCTGCTGTCTGCTGAAGCCCTCAGTCTGAACGTTTGCTATGTTGTTGGAGGTGGTGTTCAATGCCGCATTGTTCGCCAGCAATCCGGTATATGCAATATTTAATCCAAAAAATTGTGAGGGCATCTTTTTTCCTCCTTAATTATCGTTCTCCCATTTCGGAATTGTGTTGCTTCGCCGTAATCCCTGCATATTCATCATCTTCCCAGGGTGGAAATGATATGCTCCAGCATCTCGCTGATGACATTGATATATCGGCTGGATGCATTGTAGGCATTCTGGAATTTAATCATGTTGGAGAGTTCTTCATCGGAAGACACTCCAATCACCTGTTCCCTTGCACTTTCGGTGGATTCCACGGTAGACTCCTGATTCAGATAGATACTTCTGTATACGGAACCGGAATTAGCCACCTGGGAAACCATATCCGTATAGTAATCCACAAAGCTTGCCTTCTTTTTGACATTGGGATTCAGGGTATATGCCTCTTCCGAAAAGGCGTTTTTCAGTTTCTCCGCCGTCACGATATCCTCAGAGCCGTCCGGAAGACGAAAGCCAAGACTTCCCGGCTCCTGCAGAATCTCCTGGGAGATCTGAAGATTTTTCACACTGTAAAGAGATTCCGGTTCCTTGGGATCCTCTTCATTGTATATCCAGAATTCTCCGGTCTCCGTCCTGTCATTTCCCTCTGCATCCTGATAGGTAACCGTTCCGGTGACCTTTCTGTATCCGTCGGTCACAATCTTGGTGAACAGCTGCATGGGACTTCCGTCGGCTCTGCGAAGATAGCCGTCCGGATCAACGTTGCAAAACTGCACTTCGCTGCTCTCTGTCTCTCCGTCCGGGATAAAGCTTCCCTGCTTCACTCCGGAAGCTTCTGCAAGAATACTGTTAATCTTCGTAGCCACACCGTGAACCAGCTGGTCAAATTCTGCCTGGATATTCATCAGAACGGATTGGGAGATGCTGTCATAGTCGCCTTGGATATCGGTATAATCCGCTCTGTGATCTCCCCTGGCCAGGAGCATGGCCTTCAGTCCGCCGATATCGGTACTCAGATCCGAAGAAATCTCTCTCTTGAGATTGAAGACCTCTGCGCCCTCAATACTGTATTTTCTGGAACCGTCATCCGCCACCCAGAACTTTGCATTCTGCGGCCAGAAGGGTGTATAAAAATCGGTGTTGGGATCGATATCAATCATGATTTCGTAACAGGAACCACCCTTTACGAAATCAACTCCTTCAATCTGAACCGATACGCTGCCATAAATATCTTCCGCAAAAGAAATATCCGCCAGCTCGGCAAGCTCATCCAAAATCTTGTTGCGCGTATCCCTGAGGTCGTTGGCATGTTCAATCTTGCCGGCTTCGATTGCCCGGATACTGTCATTCAAACTTAGTATTTTCTTGCCGTAATCATTAATTTTGTCAATATTATTCTTAATCTGTACATTCAGGTTGTCCTGATAGGAAGAGAGTCCCGCATACACGGCAGTGGAACGCTCCACGAATTCCACGGCCTTCTGCACCAGAAGCCCCTGGTTGACGGAGCTTGCCGGATTCTTGGACAATTCCTGGACAGAAGTATAAAAGTCCTCAATGGATGCCTGAAAGGATTCCCCGTTCATTTCTCCCAATTGACTTTCCACCTGTTCCAAAACTTCCGTAGACACCTCATAAAACATACTGCGTCCCGATTCCCTGCGATATGTCTTATCCAAAAAAAAGTCTCTCACTTGTTTTGCCCTGGAATAAGTAACGCCCAGACCTGTCTGTTTGTTATTTACAGAATTAATATCAATAGAAAGCGTAGTATAACGCTTATCAGACAACTGCACCTGCTGCCTTGTATAGCCCTTGGTGTCAATATTAGAAAGATTATGCGCTGTGGTATTCAGCGCATTCTGACTGTTCTGTAATCCTGAAGAACCAATATATAAGCTTCCCATCAATGGCATATCGATTTACCGTGCCTTTCCGCAGTCGAAGCAAAGATCTGTCTCACTGCTTGGCGTCAAATCCTCTGCTGATAACGCCCATTGTATCGCCTGTGTTATACGCGCTTTTGGAATAGTTTGCCGTCTCCGGCGCCGCCTTGGCGGACTGTAGGAGATTCATCTCAAACTCCACCATCTCCAGTGCGTTTGACAGTAATTCTCTGTTCTGCTCATTTACTCGCTGCAATCCCCGTACAGAACCCTGAAGTCTGTCATGCACGGCAGCCAACTTCTGCTGTTCCGCAGGTCGGGCAGCAAGCATCTCAATCAAATTCGTCAATTTTAGGTTTGAAACATCCCTGTTTAACACATTGGCAATATCGGCTGTGACCTCCGTCCTCTTCTTTTCAAGGATAGCGATCCGGCTTACCGACTGCTGTTCATCATCCGTGATTTTCTGCAATTCATCAAGGTCTCCCTTGATGATTACAGGTGTTTTTTTCTGAGACAGGCTCAGAAGTCCCTCATATTCAATGCATTCCTGTTCAAGTACCTCTATCAGGTTCTCCATCAAACTTGCCACGGGACTTCTTACCTCATTTCCTCATACTTCTTCAACAGTTTCTCGGCAAATGTAGCATTGTCTACACTGTAGGTTCCGTTCTGTACCTGCGCTTTGATAGGTGCCGTCAGCTGTTCTCTCACATCGGGAGCGCCGGCAAGTGCTGCCTTAGCCACCTGTATATCCTTGCCAAAGCTGCTGATCTGAAGCTGGTCAGTACGGGATACATTACCGGTTTTCTGTGTCTGATTTATCTTCTTTGCCTGATAAATCTGCTGTACCTGGTTATATGCCTCAATACGCATCGTGAATCCCTCCTTCTGTCGATACATATAAGTCTTACTTGATTCTATATTCATTATCGGCAGTGGTGGGAAAAACTTTAGACCCTAAACTTATCTTTCTGAAATTTCCTCTTATGCTCCTCATTTGCCCCTTATGCAGCTCTTAAATGGCATATCTCATCTCATACCACTCTTCGCCGCCCCAGGTGGAATCTGCCATTCCCAGATTCTCGAAACCGAATTTCTCGTACATCTCCACCTTGTCCGGCAGACAGGTCAGCACCAGATTTTTCCTCCCTTTTTCCCGCTCCCGCATCACATAGGTAGCAACAATCTCTCTGGCCATCCCCATACCACGATACTCCGGAAGTACATCCAGACCTAAAAGCATCACATTACTGCCCCCTGCCTTATGAAGCGATTCATCGATAAAAAACGCATCCCGAAACCTCTCCTCGTCTGTTGCAATTCCATTGAGAAAGCCCGCAAGCTTTCCTGTCTCCTTGTCCTCCACCACCAGGAACAAATCTGCCGCAACCTTCACGCGATCCCGAATATGTTCCGGGGTGCAGGCCTCATTGGGAGGAAAACAAACGCTCTCAATAGCGGCCGCCTCCTCATATTCTCCTACCTTAATATCTCGAAATACAAAACGTTCTTTTGACAACATAGTACTCTTTCCTTTCAAAACAATTGCTTCTTAGCTTTTCAAACAGCTCCAGACTTCCGCGTATCATTTCAGACTTTCCGCGTATTCGGAATAACTCATACCGATATACTTTTTGAAACATCTTCCGAAATAATTGGGATCCGGTATCCCCACCTCATTGGCGGTTTCAAACATTTTTCTGCCGGATTTGATCAATTCCAGTGCCCGGTCCATGCGACACTTCATCAGATATTCCACAAAGCTCGCACCCGTTTCCTGCTTGAACCTGCGGCTCAGATAGCTGGAATTGAAACCAAACTGCTGGGCCACTGAGGTGAGATTGATGGTCGCATCTGTATAATTCTCCCGAAGGAATCCCGCGATCTGCTCCATTCCGGCAGGTGCAGCTTCTTTGCCTCTCTGCTCTTCGCAGCCGCTCTCAGACTTCCTCTGTTTCAGTTTTTCCACAACCTTCACCAGAACCTCGTGAACGTCCTTGCGCACGATGGGCTTGAGCATGTACTCCACCACCGGCAGGCTCACGCATTGTCTTGCATATTCAAAATCGTCATAACCCGTGAGCACGATGACCATCAGCTCCGGATATCTGGCTGTGGCCGCCCTGGTGAACTCAATCCCGTTCATAAAAGGCATACACACGTCAACAAACACAATGTCCGGATTGATATCATCAATTGTGTTGATTGCCTCAATACCGCTTGCCGCCTCGCCTGCCACTTCCAGCCCAAGGCTCTCCCAGTCGATGGAGGCGCGCAGCAGCTGTCTGACGGCTTTTTCATCATCAATAATCATTACCTTGTACATTACCTGTTATACCTCCCTTCCCCAGGGTCTGCGTTCTATTAGGAATACGAAGCTCAATCTCCGTATACTCTCCCACTTCACTCCGAATCCTCACGACTTCTTCATTGTTACAGTAATATCGGATTCTGTCGATGGTACCCGCCAGGCCGAACCCGCCTTGCACAGAAATGGGATCCTGCTCCTCACATTTTTCCGTGGACATCACCTTTGCAATCTGTTCCTCACTCATACCCACACCGGTATCATATATCCACACATGAAGTTCATCCTGTATCATCCTGGCTGTGATACGGATGAGACAAAGCTCCCCCTTCAGCCTCACCCCGTGATAGATGCAATTCTCTACCAGTGGCTGTAAGATCAGCTTGGGAACCATACAATCCAGAGCATCATCCTCAATCTCATATTCATCCGTAAAGCTTTCTCCATAACGAAGCTTCTGCAACGACAGATAATCCCTGGTAATCCTGAGCTCCTTCTCAAAGGGAATCTCTCTGTTTCCCTTGCTTAAAAAGTTGCGATAAAAACTCCCCATGGTTTCCAGCGCATCACAGGCTTCTGTGGCATTTTCCTGCATGGCGATATAGCTTATGGTCTCTAAGGTATTGTATAAAAAGTGAGGCTTAATCTGCTCCTGAAGGACCCGCATCTCCGCGTTTCGCATGTTCTCCTCCTCCTTCAGCAGCCGTTCAAACAGCTCATTCAGATAGTCAATCATGCTGTTGTAGCTCTCAGCCAGACGCCCGATTTCATTTTCCGGCATTTCCTCCTCAATCCGTTTCAGCCAGCCGGAAGATTTTGTTCTCTCCATGGCTTTGTCCAGCAAAAATATCGGTTTGGTGATCTCCGAGCGGATGTAGACCGCATACAACACTGTTGCGCATAAGAAAGCGGTTAGTATCAACAGCATTGCAAATATGATTTCCAGCGGAAGCACAGAAGATTTTGAAGCATTACAGCACAGTACCACCAGAGAATTCAATGTCTTTTTTCCGGCAATGCTGCTTCTCATCCCTTGATACCGGATGCTTTTCGAAATCAGCTCCTCACTGTGAAACTCGTCCTGATATAAGGCTCCCACTTCCCGGTTACCGCACAGATAAGTTCCCTTCTCATCCAGGATACAAATCTCACTGTTTTTCTGCAGCTCCATAATCTCGTTGAAGCTGCTGCTGGATATATTCATCACAAACACGCCGATACGTTTCTGTGTGTAGATATCGTATATAGCCCGGGCAAACGTCAGGGCAGGTTTGCCATCCGTCTTCTTCATCATACCGTTTCCGTTAACGGATATCACCTTTCCCCCCTCGGCCTCCAGGATACGCTCCCACTCCTCAACATTCGTGTCAATGACATATTCCCCTTTACCGGTGTTGGCATAATTTCCATCCAGGCGGAAGATATAGACCGATTCAATATAGGAAATGTCCGTATACATATTCAATATCTCATACATACCCATACGGGCTTCATAGGACATGCTTTTGTTCGCATTGTCCGCATGCAGATAGCTGACCACACGCTCATTTACCATGATCAGTCTGGAAATATAATTATAGGTATCTACCGCAGATTCAATATTTGATACAACGTTGTTAACCGCAGTCTCAGAGGCCTTGGTCCTGAAATCATTGTTTGTTCTCCGCAGCATTACCCGAAAAGATAAAATGAATACCAAAGCAAACAATGCAAACATACAGATCAACAATAGCATTGTCTTCTTTCTGAGAGATTTATTTATTTCCGTTTTGTTCAACCGCACCGCCGACTTCAGTTTTTCCAACATAATCCTCTACCCAAACACACTCTCTTAACCGAATCCCATGTTTCCAGTGTACCATGATTTACCCCATTACACAAGGACAGGGAAATACAAAAAGCTCCGTCCCTTTGAGAGAAACGGAGCTTTGAATACTTTTTATTATCCCTTGACCGCACCCGCTATGAAGCTGTCCTGAATCTTTTTGCTGAAGAAGATATAGAAAACCAGCATAGGGAAGGTAGCAAGCACCATGGCAGCACCTACCGGACCCCATTCCGTCAGATACTGTCCGGAGAGAGCCTGCACGCCTACCGGCAGGGTTTTGTGTGCCTTGTCGCTGACGAAAATATTGGCAAACATCAGCTCATTCCAGCACTGAAGGAAGGTGTAGATAGATACCGTCGCCACTGCAGGCTTCATCAGCGGAACGATAATCTTGAAGAAAATCCTCCAGGTACCGCAGCCGTCGATACAGGCCGCCTCGTCCAGCTCTATGGGAATCTCCTGCATGAATCCGGTACAGATCAGGATTGCCATTGCCAGCGAGAACGCCGCATAGGGGATAATCAGTGAGCTGTAGGTGCTGAGCATATGCAGCTTGGAAAGAGTGACATAGATGGGAACGATGGAAGCATGAATGGGAATGGTCAGTCCCAGCATGAAAAAATCGTTCATCATCTTTCTGCCCTTCCACATGAATCTTGTCAACGCAAAGGTAGCCATCAGTGCCACTGCCATAACTAGAGCAATGGTCACAACCGCAATGATGACACTGTTCAGAAAATATCTTCCGATATTTCCCACCTGTAAAGCCTTGGAGTAATTGGACCACAGCCACTCCTTCGGCAGTCCGATCACGTTCTCACCGAATATTTCATTGTTGCTCTTCAGGGAAAAGGTAAACATCCAATACACCGGAAACAGATTAATCAGAGCCCAGAAGGCCAGGAGAAGATAAACAAGCGTTTCCTTTGTAAATTTTTTCCCGTTAAAAGGCGATTTTACTCTGTTTCCGTCTTGCATTTAGGCTTCCCCTCTCTTTCCTTAAAGATAAAGTTGATAATCAGTGCCGCAGCAAAGCACAGCAGAATCAACACGAATGCAATGGCACTTCCCATGCCATATCTGTTTCTCAAAAACAGCATGCTGATCATCAGGGTACTGGGTACCTCTGTGGAATGATTCGGTCCGCCGTTGGTCAAGACATAAATCAGGTCAAAGGACTTGAAGGAACCGGTCACCGCAAAAATGGTACTGATTCTGAGAATCGGCTTGATATAGGGCAGCACAATAAATCTGTTGACCTGAGATTCATTGGCGCCGTCAATCATTGCTGCCTCTCTGTACTCTGGGGGAACACTCTTGATTCCTGCATACAGGAGAAGCATGTGATACCCCACATACTGCCAGAGGGTAGGTACAAAGGCTGCCCAAAGTGCCGTCTTCTCATCCCCCAGCCACAGCCTCGTCAGATTATCCAGTCCCAATGCACGAAGTGCAACATTCAGTACACCGTAAGAGGGATTGTAGATTTTCAGCCACAATTGGCCGATAACAACCGTCGAAATCAATACAGGCATAAAATATATGGAAAGGAACCCTCTCTCTCCCTTTCTTCCCGAGCCCAGAAGCAGGGCAAGGAAAAGTGCGAGAGGAAGCTGAAGCAGCACGGACAGCACCGCCAGCAGGCAGGCATTTCCGAAGGCCTTCATAAAACCAATGTTTTCACTGGTAAAGAGCTCCTTATAATTGTCTAGTCCAATAAATGTCTTGGGACCGTAACCCTTCCAGTCGAAAAGGCTGTAATATCCGGACATAAAAATCGGCGCCACCAAAATACCGATAAACAGAATCAGCGCCGGAAGCAAAAATAAAAATGTTGTCAGTTTATTACTATATAATTTTTTCATATACCCGTTTCCTTTAAAAAAGGCGGTTCTCTCCGGGAAACCCATATGAGAACCGCCAAAATAAAGTTCCTTTTAGATTACTTAATATCCTTGGTCAGACCGTCAACAAATTCCTGTCCGCTGATGGTAGAAGAATAAATCTTGCTTACATAATCAAGGTAAATCTGAGCAGTATCTGCTGCCATTGCGGTATCACCGAACAATACATACTGGCTTGCGTTTGCACAAATATCTGCTACAGACTGTGTAAGCGCATTTACAGAAGAAGTATCGTAATCGGGAGTCCATGCAGGAAGTCCGCAACCATCCAGGTAGCCGTAGTGGCAGATTCCCTTTGCAAGTTCAAATGCAGATTCAGCTGCGACCTTGGCATTCTTGGAGCCTGCTGCTACCGCAAGAGTATCGGAAGGTCCGCCAATCAGCTCACCAAGCTGAGACTTGGAGCTGTCGATAACGGGGAACTCAGCAACCTTAACCTTGGAGGTGAGACCTGCCTTATCAAAGTCTGCGCAGTTCCAGGTACCGTTCATGTAGAACGCATACTTGCCGGCCATGAAGTTAGCCTTAACTTCATCGTTGGTCAGAGCAATTCCTTCAGGATCGAAATACTTCTTCTCAATCATCTCCTGGAAGATGCCTACAGCCTTAGCCACATCGGGATTGTTCCAGGAAGCAGTACCTGCGAAAATCTGGTTCAGTGCGGTAGCACCTGCAGTCTTCTCAATAATAGACTCAAGGTACTCGGTTACACACCAGGTCTCCTTACCGGAGCATCCGAAAGGAATGATTCCCTGTGCAACCAACTTGTCACAGCAGTCGATCAGTTCATCATAAGTAGCAGGAACCTCATTATAACCTGCCTTTGCAAGGAGCTCCATGTTGCAGAACATACCAACGATGTTCATGGTCATAGGAACACCATAGTACTTTCCGTCATACTTAACGTTACCCATCATAACCTCGGGGAGCTCATTCTTATACTGAGCATAAACCTCGTCTACGCAGTATACGCGGCCTGCCTCAACGAAATCTCCAAGGAATGCGCAGGATCAGGTAAAGAAGATGTCAGGCATTTCATTTGCAGAAACAGCCGCCTTAATCTTGGTCTTGTAAGCCTGGTTCTCCACTGCTTCCCAAGTAAAATTAATCTCGGGATGAGCCTTCTCAAAGTCAGCGATGGAACGCTCGTAGGACTTGCGGTTGGAATCGCTCTCTGTAGCGATACACCACATGGTCAAATCTGTTTTGCCGTCGGTTGAGCCGCCCTTACCACAGGCAGCCATGGAAACAACCATCAACGCGGACAGCATTAATGCAATAACTCTTTTCATGTTTCCCTCCTTATGAAAAGTAAAATTTATGTGAACGGACACTATGTCCGTTTTCACCTTATCCTTTCTGTCTGCCGGAATTAACGTGAACCAATCTTTTCCATCAGCCAGGGATACTCGATAAACAAGCCTTCTTCCGTGATCTGATAATAGAACACTGCGTCCTCCAGGGCCTCGCCATACATCAGCTTCACGGTTTTGGCTTCCTCGTTCACCTCATAATAACCGGTGAGGGCTCCGTCCTCCATGAAAGTTCCGTTGGGGGTAAACTCATAAGTCCAGTTAGTCGCCTCGCAAAGCCAGTAACCGATGACTTCCGAAGGTGTGGCCGTGCCCTGATAATTGTAATCAGCCTGCTTTGTATAGGTACTTTGTATGTACAGATACATCTGATGATCTTTTTGGACATACCTCAGATGCTTCTCATTTGTCCTTCCCACTAAATGAATACGTTCGCCATCGCAGGTGTATTCGTATTTTTCCCCTTCGAATTCCGCAGTTCCGTCATTCCGAAGGATAAGTGTCGGCTTGTCCTTTTCGTGTGTATATGCCCATTTTCCAAGAAGAGCCTGTTCATATTCGTTCTGCTCTATGGGCTTTCTTCTGCCCAGAAGAAATACCATCGCAACAACCGTTACCACAAGGATGATACCTGCGAGCGCAATCCATATTTCTTCAGATGATTTCCTTTTTGTATTCGTCTTCAATTCGTCACCTACTTCTAAATCTTATTATACTTTCTTTCCTACGTGATAAAATACAAATATTTTACCTTATGAAGCATAGATTTTACTTTTGTTTGTATATATTGGTTGTTTTTAACATTGTCACAAGCTAATAATTGTGCATATTGTACACATTTTAAGACCCCCGCATTGCTGCGAGGGTCCATAAAAAGGAAGAAACCTGTGAAAAGCTTATCTCTGTACTCTGGCACCGGCTCCGCCCATAAGAGCCTCAACTTCCTTTCTGGAAGCCATGGTAGTATCGCCGGGAGTAGTCATTGCAAGTGCACCGTGTGCTGCGCCGTAGTTAACGGCAGTCTCGGCATCACCTGTGGTCATCAGACCATAAATCAGACCGGAAGCGAAGGAATCACCGCCGCCTACACGGTCCATAATCTCCAGACCGTCATACTGCTTTGCCTTGTAAATCTCGCCCTCAGCCCAGCAGATTGCACTCCAGTCATTTACGGTAGCGGTCTTTACCTGACGAAGGGTGGTAGCGACAGCCTTGAAGTTCGGGTAGGTCTTTGCTGCCTCGTTGATCATCTTCTTATAGCCGTCCAGGTTCAGGGTCTTCAGGTTGGCATCGTTGCCCTCTATTTCAAAACCAAGACATGCAGTGAAGTCTTCCTCGTTACCGATCATGACATCCACATACTTTGCAATCTCTTTATTTACTTCCTGAGCCTTTGCCTGACCGCCGATGGCGCTCCACATGGAGGGTCTGTAGTTCAGGTCATAGGATACGATGGTTCCGTATTTCTTTGCAGTCTTGATTGCTTCCAGTACGGTTTCGCAGGACTGTTCGGAAAGAGCAGCATAGATACCGCCGGTATGAAGCCATCTCACACCCAGCTCACCGAAGATGTAATCAAAATTGAAGTCTGCAGGGGTTGCCTTGGAAATAGCGGTGTTTGCTCTGTCAGAGCAGCCTACCGCACCCCGGATACCAAAACCGCGCTCGGTAAAGTTAAGACCGTTTCTGCAGACACGGCCGATACCGTCTGTAGGCATCCATTTGATCAGGGAAGTATCCACCCCGCCCTGGAGGATGAAGTCTTCCATCAGCTTACCCACCTCATTGTCGGCAAAAGCTGTGATCACTGCCGTCTTCATGCCAAAGCATCTGCGAAGACCGCGGACTACATTGTACTCGCCGCCGCCTTCCCATGCCCGGAAGCTGCGGGCGGTACGGATTCTGCCCTCGCCGGGATCCAGACGGAGCATTACCTCGCCCAGGGATACCGCATCAAATTTACATTCGTTTTCAGGTCTGAGATTCAAATTCATTTTTTCTTCTCCTTTACTTTAACATATCGAAATCGAAATAATTCACAGCGTTGTTGTAGGAAATGTTCTGTACAATCTCCCCAAGGATATCATAGTCCTCCGGGAATTCCCCGTTCTCCACCCAGTTGCCCAGCAGGTTGCAGAGAATCCTTCTGAAGTACTCATGACGGGTATAGGATAAAAAGCTTCTGGAATCCGTCAGCATTCCCACGAAGCCGGACAGATTTCCCAGGTTTGCCAGGGAAATCATCTGATTTTCCATACCGGTCTTGTTGTCATTGAACCACCATGCACTGCCCTGCTGAATCTTGGCAACCGCCTCGGAATTCTGGAAGCATCCCAGAATGGTACCGATGGATTCATTATCGTTGGGGTTCAGACTATAAAGAATGGTCTTTGGGAGGGATCCCTGTGTCTCCAAATGATTTAGGAAATCCGCCAACTGGGAGGAAGGAGCGTAATTATTAATGCAATCATATCCGGTATCGGGACCAATCTTCGAAAACATTGGCTGATTATTGTCTCTTTTTACGCCGTAATGCAACTGCAATACCCAGTTTCTCTTTTTGTATTCTCCGCAAAGAAAGGTCAGGAATGCCGTCTTAAACTGCATCTCCTCCCTGCGTGTAATGGACTCCTTGTTCATTACCTTCGTAAAGATTGCCTCGATTTCCGTATCTGAAGCAGGCTCATACATAACATATTCCAATCCGTGGTCAGACACCAGGCAGCCCATGGATGCAAAGAAATCCAAACGAATTTTAAGTGCCTTCTTCAAATCTTCAAAAGTGGAAATCTTCACACCACTTACTTCAGAAAGCTTCTGAATATAATCCCTGTAATCCGGCTTCTCAAGGTTCATGGCCTTATCAGGTCTCCAGGCGGGAAGCACATATACGTCAAAGCTCTTATCCTCTGCGATCTTCTTGTGCCACTCCAGGCTGTCAATCGGATCATCTGTAGTACAAATCAGCTTTACATTGGACTTTCTGATGATATTGCGGACACTCATGGAAGGATCTGCAAGCTTCCGATTGCAAAGCTCCCAAACCTCCTCCGCATTCCTGGCAGAGAGGGCACCCTGAAAGCCGAAGTAAGCCTTCAGTTCAAGATGAGACCAGTGATACAGAGGATTGCCGATGGCTTTGCCCAGGCACTCTGCCCACTTCATAAACTTCTCCTTGTCCGGTGCAGCTCCGGTAATATAGTACTCGTCCACACCGCAGGAGCGCATGAAACGCCACTTATAATGATCCCCTCCCAGCCAGACCTGGGTAATGTTCTCAAACTGTCTGTCCTCAGCAATCTCCCTGGGATTGATGTGGCAGTGGTAATCCAGAATGGGCATCTTTGCCGCATACTCATGGTACAATTTCTTTGCCGTTTCCGATTGCAGCAGGAAATTCTCATCCATAAAAGCTTTCATTCTTTTCTTCCTCCCTAATTCTGTTTCATCAAAACTCATTTTGGAAATGTAAGCGTTTACATTCTACTTCCTTTTCCCTTTCAAGTCAATACAAGATTCCTTCAGGTTTCATAATGTTGCTCAGATAAATATGCTTTTCTGTTTGAAAAAGCAAACTCATATATGTATAATAAATATAATATACGATAATGTACCTTATCTGTTTTGTTATCCTCGCAAAAGTATTTCCCCGGAGGTTTTATGTCACTTACCATATACGATATATCAAAATTAGCCGGCGTCTCCATCGCCACCGTGTCCCGTGTACTTAATAACAGTTCCAAAGTTAAGGAATCTACCCGGCAGAAAATCATGGATATCATCGATGAGTTCGGATACACCCCCAACTCGTCAGCGCGGGCTATGGGTCTGAAATCCATGAAGGCCATTGGTATACTTTGTGCTGATTCCTCTGACATATTCCTGGCCAAGGCCATATACTATCTGGAACAGAATCTGCAGTCCTTAGGCTATGAATCTCTGCTTTGCTGTACCGGCTACAATCCCGATTCACGTGTAAAATACATCAATCTGATTCTGTCCAAAAAGGTAGATGGACTGATTCTTGTAGGTTCTAATTTCATCGGTTCCACCGAGGAAGAAAACAGCTATATCAGTAAGTGTTCCGAGAAGGTACCTGTGATGATCCTGAATGCCTCCTACACACACAGGAATGTATATAGCATCCTCTGCGATGACATGAATTCCCTGTACCGGGCAACCACCGAAATGCTCAATTCCGGCATCACCGATATTCTGTATCTGTACAATGCCCTGTCCTATAGCGGACGCAGAAAGCTGGATGGTTTTCGAATGGCTATGCAGAGCCAAAAAATAACAGACTTTGAGAATCTGATTTTACGCATACCCGAAAAAGCCAGCACTATAGAAGAAACCATCAGCTGCCTAGAGGAATTTGCTTCTGAAGGTCATACGTTTCACGGCGTGATTGCCGCTGACGACCAGCTTGCTATCGCTGCTATAAAATATGGGCAAAAAAAAGGTCTGGCGATTCCTGCCGACTTGTCTGTTATCGGGTACAACAACTCGATTCTTACGAGTTGCTGTACCCCGGAGCTTACCTCCATCGACAATCAGCTGGAAACCCAGACCCGAACTTTGGTCAAAACCCTGATTGGCGTACTCTCCGGTCAGAAAATGCCCCAGGAAACCGTATTTTACGGGACATTAATCAAGAGAAATACGACTGATTTCTAAAAAACGTATTTTTTATCCGCGGACTTCCTTTACGATTGCCGCTGCTTCCCTTGTCAGCTCTTCAATCTTAGCAAAATCCCCTGCTTTAATCAGGTCACCCTTTACCATCCAGCTTCCGCCGCAGCACAAAATACGGTCATAAGCCAGATAATCCCGGACATTGGTGGCATTAATTCCGCCTGTAGGCATGAACTTCAGCCCTACATAGGGAGCGGCAACCGCCTTAATCATGGAAAGTCCTCCGTTGTTCTCTGCAGGGAAAAACTTCACAACATCCAGTCCGAAGCTCATAGCCTGTTCCATCTCCGAGGGCGTGGCTGTTCCGGGTGCTACGGGAATCCCTTTCTTTACACAGTATTCCACAACCTTCGGGTTCAACCCGGGTGCCACGATAAACTTCGCACCCGCAGCCACTGCACGATCAACCTGTTCGGTAGTTAACACAGTACCCGCTCCCACCAGCATATCAGGATAGTTCTCGCTGATTATCCGAATGGATTCTTCCGCTGCATCCGTACGGAAGGTTACTTCTGCGCAGGGAAGCCCCCCCCTAACCAGAGCCTCCGCCAAAGGCTTGGCATCCTTTGCATCATTGATCACAACAACAGGCACAATACCGATTCTGGAAAGTTCTTCTAAAATCTGATTCATATTTATTCTCCTTTATCAGTGCTTTTGCACTTTTATAGTTTCTGTCTATACTGATGTTATCAGATGATTCCATAAGTGTAAACCCTTACATTTTAAATTACTTTCAGAAAATCTATATAAATCTTGTCAGAATCTCAATTTCCGGATTTATTTTTCTTTTCTAATGCTATACAACAGGTTTGTTGTGTCAGGATTTAGGTCTACCTAAAAACTGTTCTTCTGGCGTTTTCGATTAAATTTATCGGAACCTTCTCAGAATTTCTGATTCCTATAACGTGCAGAACTTTATCCGGATCACGCTGACCATGGGAATTCGCTCGCCCATTCTCATTGCCGCTGTTCTAATGATATCCAAAAAGGGGATCCCTCTGTACGCCGGCATACAGCAGGCATCACTAAACCCGGTGTTATCCTGGCCTTCCTCACCTATTTCAATATGATTCTGATGGGTGTAGGTGGTCGGAACCGAATCTTCATGATGTTTTCCAAGGCAAATGACTTAGGGAGGTAAACAATGGCTGAAAATGATATCATCCAAAAAAAGCCAAAGGGCACAAAGAGAACTTTGCTCAGGCTTCTTACCTATGTAGGGAAGTATCGCTATGCCTGCATGGCAATCCTCGCCCTCTGCTTTGCAGGCAATCTGTTGTCCCCGCTTGGTCCCAAATACGCAGGGTTTGCCATATTAACCATTTCCATTAACATTCTGATGACCAACGTCAGCCGGAAAATAGCGGTCAACCTGAGACAGGATGTTTTTGACAAGCTTCTGAGGTTACCCGTAAGCTTTTTTTACACCATACGTACGAAAAAGCTTACGCAGCCCAAGTTCTCCCGGCTTTCCAAGGCTTACGGCAAGATGAACGGCTTTGTGGAAGAAATGATTACCGGTCAGAAGACCATTCAGGCATATACTTACGAAGAAAAAATCAATCAACGTTTTGACAAAATCAATCTTGCCGCGGCGGATTCCTATTACGATGCAGAATATTACGGTTGTACCATTGGTTCCGGCATAAATGTCATCAACAATCTGGGGCTTTGCCTCATAGCCATCCCGGGGTTCGTTTTACATACGAATTCCATGATTACTCTTGGACAGATTTCCTCCTTCGTGTTATATTCCAGGAAATTTTCCGGACCTATCAATGAAATTGCAAACATCATGAACGAGCTCTATTCTTCCTTATCAGCAGCAGAGTGGGTATTTGAATTGCTAAATCAGGAGGAAGAGCCTGCAGACGCCCCGGATGCCCTTGTGCCGGAACAGACCATGGTATTGCAGGATACCTGGGCATTTCAGGGAACCCACGAGGAACTCATTCATAGAAAAGGATTTTATTACAGCCTGTACAATGCCCAATTCAGCTAAACACCGGGCACTAACAGGCTGCAATTCCTTTACCATCTAACGGTTATCTATTTTTTCCGGATACATATCATGATAGGTCATTCGGTTCAGCGCTACCTGCTCCCATTTCGTACCCTTTTTGCCGTAATTGCAGTAGGGATCGATGGAAATGCCTCCTCTGGGAAGGAATCTGCCCAACACCTCAATGTACTTTGGATCCAACAGCTTTATCAGATCCTTCATGATCACATTGACCACATCCTCATGAAAGTCTCCGTGATTCCTGAAGGAAAAGAGATAGAGCTTCAGGGATTTGCTTTCCACCAGGCGTTCCTCCGGCACATAGGAGATGGTAATGGTAGCAAAATCCGGCTGTCCGGTAATGGGACAGAGGCTGGTAAACTCAGGACAGTTGAACTTCACAAAATAGTCATTCTCAGGATGCTTGTTGCTGAAGGACTCCAATAATTCCGCCGAATATTCGGAAGCGTATTCGGTTCCCTGACTTCCAAGCTTTGTCAATTGTTCTTTTTCTCTCATAGTTACCCCCTGATCACGTTATATTTTACATCATAGTCGTAAGTATCTGTATTTTCCTTTTTCTTCAGCCAGTTCACTACCCCATAGGTTACAGGTGTAAATATCACCTCATATCCCACCTTGAACAGGTACTGAAACAGGATCATCTGCAGCACCACCGAATTCTCCATGGTTCCCCAAAAGGATATCATAATAAAGATAACGGAGTCAAATCCTTCCCCGACAACCGTGGACAAGATGGTTCTCAGCCAAAGCTTCTTTCCCCGGGTCTTCACCTTCAGCCTGGAAAGAATCATGGAATTGGAAAATTCCCCAAAGAGATAACCTGTAAAGGAAGCCATCGCAACTCTGGGCGTCGTTCCCATGACTACGGCATAGGCCTCCTGATTGCCCCAATAGCCGGGATGGGGCAGGGCAATGGTAATCAGATAAATCAACACCGCAAAAAAACTGCAGGCAAAGCCCAGCCAGATAATGGTTCTGGCGTTCCTGAAGCCGTATACCTCGGTAAAAACATCGCCGAAAATATAAGTAATCGGAAACAGGATAACCGCTGCCGGAAGTGTTATGTCTGCGGTTACCGCCCACATCTTTCCGGCAATCAGGTTGGACAGCAGCAGACAGGTCACATAGATTACCGCCACCACCACAAAGAGATTTGAAACACTTTTCTTTTCGCTCATCGCAATTCCTCCTTCAAAACACATCCGTTTTTTCAGGGCATGAAAAATGCAGTACTGCAAACACAGTACTGCACCAAATCACATAGTCAGATCAATCGTATGGCAGCCCTGGTTTTGTTTAACGACAGGATGGTACAAACGAACTGTCGGCTCTTCAGCAAGTGAAATTATAGCATGGCAGTCTACGAAAATCAATCATAAATTCAATGTCTGTCAGTTTCCACTCCTTTGTTCTTCAACTCTCTCCACCGGTAACCGTATGAGTCTCCAGATATTCCAACCATTTTTCACAATATTCCTTGGTCAGATGAATTCCGTCCGGCGCCACATCATCCGGCAGGCTTCCGTCCTCTGTCTCAAAGGCTCCCGCCGTATCAATCAGATAAATCTCTTTTTCCTCTGCCATATCCCTGATCAGACTGTTATATTCATATATTTTCCGGTTCTTGATATATCTGTGGTTATCAGAAACCTTGTGGGTCACGGGCATGATTTCCTGCACATAAATCACCGCTTCCGGATTGATTTCCCTGATTGCATCAATCATCTCACCGTATTTTTGGATAAATACTTCACTGTATACCCAGCCTGTTTCATTGATTCCAAACATGATATAAACCTTCGAAAATTCCATTTCCTTCAGGGCTTCTATCACCGTTATCTTTTTATTTCCTCTTTTTACGATAGGATCCAGGAGGACGCTGTCCACCATCATTCCCTTTTCCGCAAAGCTAACGGCATTTGTCAGCTTCATGGTATCAATAAGCCCCATGGTTCTGGAATCGCCGATAAATACAGCATCGTCAAAGTAACTCCTGTCAACCATATCGCTCTCGGGAACCGGGGCGGAATAATCATAGCTGTCCTTCTCATCCCGCTTCTCCGTGACACTTTCGTTCACTCCGCCACGAATGACATCCCCGGTGCTTTCGTCAAGAATATCTTCTTCTGCATTTTCGTCAAAAATACCCTCTCCGATATTTTCAGCCCCCTGACCTTCCGAACCTTCAAAATACACTTCCCTGTCCCGGGCATCATTCCAATTATTTTCTTCTCCTGCCTTGCTTCCAAAACACAATATAAAAAAGAACATGCAGGAAATAACGATGGTTTCCCCAAGATATAGCAACAGCATCCTGATTCTCTTCTTAACTTTTCTGTGATATGAACTTTTTCGTCCTCTGCTTCCCTGTGCCATATGTGCCTTCATCTCCTCGAATTATCGCCGATAAAAACGGCTTCATGTCCCGGTTATTTGCTTCTATCTATTAGATGAATGGGAGTTCAGAAAAGTTACAACAAAAAATAAATTTTTTATCCTAATCCTCAATCTCGTAATCGATACAGCTTCTCACTGCAGTATAGGGTCGCACCCTGCCATCCGCTACCGCCACATGCTCCGGATGTACCGCGTAACCCTTCAGGGACGCTTCATCCGCAAAAGTGGAATCCAGCAGCAGATCGGCATTGGAGCCGGGAAGTCCCTCCGTCTGCACCCTGATATCCAGAAGTCCCGGAATCTTCCCTGCCAGTCCCTCCAGTCCTTCTTTGATTCCCTGTTTGACAGTTGCCTTTTCCTCTGCTGTCAGGGTATCCTTCAATGTCCAAATAATCATATGCTTAACCATAGCTTCTCTCCTTTAGATTCGTAAAATTACATATACTTTCTCAGTCCGTGGCACTGTGCGTACTTGGAAGCGGGTTTGCGGTAAACAGCAAGAGCAATAAGGTAGTGCAGTCCTGCACATACCCACAATCCGACAAGCCCCAGAGCCGAAATCAGCGCAAACACGCTCCAGCCCCCCTGTATCAGCGCTTCTATTTTTTCAAGGTATCCCATAAGGAAACAATAGCATATTGTAAAAAATGCTATAAAAAGCAACGTGGCGAAAAAATAATACTTCACGCAATAAGCACCGTAAACTATCACAAATCCCATAAAAACGGCAGTAACCAGCAGTGTAATACAAGCGCTTTTCATACCTGCAGGTCTGACGCAGACAATCACAGCCTCTGTCAAAACCACAATCAGATATCCGAAGCTCATGCAAAACAGATTAAGTACTGCGGGGACAGAGGTCTGAAGCTTCTTCCTGTGGGGTGAGACCTGAACAAATGCGGATGTATTCAAGGTTCCATAGGTCTGTATCACGGCAAAAGCAAATAACATGGTAAAATAGCCTCCCAGATAGAACTCTGACTGCCAGGCATCAAGGCTGCACATTCCTATCCCAAGCAAGGTTGTAATCGTCCCCATGACTGCAATGAATTTTAGATTATGCGCATATCTCAGCAGCCGAAAGCCAAGCCTCAAATCACTTATCATAATAGCCTCCCTCAACCCTCTTCATGGCAAGCTTTACTGCGACCACACTGAAAAGAACGGACAATACGGCAAATACCGCACTCCCCCGGAGAACTCCAAATCCGTCTCTTGTCACCAGATACAGGAACATGATCGAAATCATGGAAGCCCCATATCCCACAACAAGATTGACCCAGTGATACATCCGGAATCTGGTGATCAAAATTCCGAAAACCGACAGACTGTAACAAAGCAGCAACGGGAAGATAAAATCATCCATCACTCCTACCTCTCCCAGCCTGAACCATTTCATCACGCAGCAAAGTCCGAGCACAAGCGCTATGGTAAAGAAGCGCCTGATGACATCCACAATCAATGTCCCCCTCAGCACCCCCATGCCACGGGAAGAGCTTCTCAGATAGTCCAAGCCCTCTGCATCCTTTTCCTGGATTCCGCCCAGGAAAAAGCTGTCCGTCACAATCTCCGCAAAGGGTATGAATAACATCAGTACCCTTACTTTCTCCGAGAAAACAGCATACACTCCCACAAACACCAGCGGCATCAACCCAAGGACAAAGAAACGGTAGCCCGGGGAAGTAACCGCGAAATAGCTTTTCACTTTTTCTTTCATACCGTTCTCCCTTATGTAAGCTTCAGACGTGTATTCGCCTTCATCAGCGCCACGCAGATCTGGGACAGTGTGGGAACCTCCACAGAGATATCCATTCCTGCCATTTCATCCAGTCTCTCCGCCGGACAGATTCCCTCGAAGCCGTAGGCACTCTTGTTCATGGCAACCACAATCTTCTTTACGGCTTCTATGTCTGCGGCCTCGCCTTTGACCATCACATATTTTTCCTTCAACTCCTCTACGAAGCCCTGTTCTATGACCGTTCCATGCTCCATGATCACCGCATAGTCCGTGACATTTTCCATGTCCGAGATATTATGGGTTGAAAAGAATACGGAACGTTCTCCGTTTCCGACATCCAGATAATCCCGAAGGATGTCGCAGAGCTTATCCCGCATCAGCGGATCCAGGGGAGATGCCGGCTCGTCCAGTATCAAAAAATCCGTATCCCTGGCCAGTACTGCTGCCAGCATCAGCTTCATCCGGTTTCCATCGGACAGCTTTGCCACGCCCTTGGAAAAGCCCGTGGGAAGATTCAATTCCTCGCAGAGCTCTCTGAACCGGTCCCTGTGAAAATGTTCAAAAAGGATTTCGCTGATCTCCTCTATCTGTTTTGCATTCCATCGGGGAAGAAAATAATTGCCGGAGCCGACGTACCCAATCCGTTCCCGAACCCTGCCCTCCGTTGCGTTTATGCCCTCAAAATAACTGATCTCCCCTTTATAGTCCAGGCGGATTCCTGCCATAAGGTTCAATAACGTAGTCTTTCCGGCACCGTTTTCTCCAATGAGAGCGGTGGCGTATCCCTTCGGTAGCACAAGCTCCGGAACAGACAGCTCGAAATCCTTATATTTTTTATATAGATTCTTTATCTTTACAACACTGCTGATTTCCATCACAGTCTCCCTCTACACGCAGCTTTCTCTAACTGTTATTCTTCGATATTCAACAACGTGGCCAAAGTCATCTGAAGCTCCGTTCCTGACAATCCCGCAACTTCCGCTGCGCGGATTGCCTCAAGCAGGGCCTCCTCCACCCTTCGCATATGCTGCTCCTTCAGCATCTCACTATCCTGGGCATTCACATAAAAGCCCTTGCCCTGAGCCGCTGTGACCAGCCCCTCGGCTTCCAGCTGTTCATATGCCTTCATAGTGGTGATTACACTGATTTTCAAGTCTTTCGCCAGACTGCGGATTGAGGGAAGATATTCACCTTCCCTCATTTTTCCCGCCAGAATATCTGCTTTTAACTGTTCTGCGATTTGCTGGTATATGGGGACTCCTGAATTTTGTAAAAGATTCAAATCGTCCTCCTGTCAAACACTTACACCGTTTCTCCGATTGACTTCTTCCTCTTCATTTTCATTCTTGCGAAGAAGGATTCCCCTCTGTGGAACAGCTGATTCTTGTACACCTTTCCGGATACCAGAATCAGTACCAGAGTTACTGCCAAAAGAAGCAGGGTATACAAAATGCTCTCTGTCAGCGTGATATTTCCTATCAGGGTGTCACCGGGCAGCATGAAAGCACTGCTCAAGGGGAAAAGTCTGGCAAGGTTGGTCATCCAGGGCTTCTCCTGCATGGGAATCAAATAAGCAGCCATAAAGCCAATCACTACGACGATCTGATAATATCCCATATTCTGGGCAACCTCCTCCGTCTTCTCTGCCAAAGACCCGAAGGTAGCCGCCAGCAGGCAGAAGAACAGGAAGCCCACGCAGATCTCAATGGCAACCATAACACATGCACCGACGGAGAAAGCGCTGCCGCCGCCCTGTTCTCTAATCAGATGGAAGACTTCCATGATCACATTGTTGTACTCAGGATATACGACAGTCTTTGCCACATAGTCTCCCAACAGGAAACCTCCTCCGAAGCTCACCAGCCAGACAAGCATCTGGGTCACCGCTGCTACAGTCAGTGCCAGTATTTTGCCGGTAATCAGGGCGTAGGGCTTGGTCAGTGTGAGCATCATTTCCATCAGCTTGGAGGTCTTCTCCACACTTACCGCATTTCCCATGGTCATACCGTAGGTAAGGGTCATGCTATACATTACCAGAACAAAAATCATAGGTAGAAAAACAGAGATTAATTCCTCTCCGATGCTCTTTTCTTTTTCCCCTGCATCCAGGCTTTCTATCCTGACTGAGCTGAGTGCGATGGTCAGCTTCTCCATGGGAATGCCGGAGTAAATCATCTTTGCCGTCTCCATGACATTGCCAAAGTCGTCCAGAAAGCTCTTTCCGTCTCCCTCGGTGACCTCGCTGTTCTCAGGGAGAATCAGGATGACTTCATAGCCCTCCCCGGCGTTGGAAATCTTGAGAATGACATCACCGGGCTTCTCACTGAGGGTTGCGGCTACCGCTTCCGCACTCTCCTCTTCTACGGCAAATGTCACATCGGGATATTCTGTTTCATTCATAGCCAAAAACTGCTGCCAGGGAAGAAGCTCAAGGTCACTTTCATTGACCACATGTACGACCTGAATAGGAGAAATCTTCTCACTGTCGCTCTTCTGTACCAGCGCCATGATCACGCTGATCGCCATTCCCACCAGTAATATAACAACGGCCACACCCATGGTGGATTTACGGAATTTTCCTTTGGTATCCTGCTTGAAGGTAAAAGAGAAGACATCCTTCCAGCCGGTGAACAATCCTTTATTCATGATTATTTCCCCTCCTTTTTCTCGGCACGACGGTTCTTGGCAATCTGCAGGATATCCTTCAGCTTTAACACCTTACCGTTGTAGAAAATCATGGATTCATATACCTTTGCGGTAAAGGAGAACATGAATACCGTGATAAGGAATAAAAGGGCGATTGCTACCAGTCCTACCCAGAGAGACACCTTTCCCAGCAACAGATTGGCGGGCAGGATAAAGGGGGCACTGATGGGAATCATGCACAGTACTTCCAAAATCAGAGGATTTACGCCGCCTATCATCTCTACGATGCAGACTCCGATACCGATATAGCAGCCCACAATCAACAACAGCTGATAGATTTTCATGCCCTCAGCCAGCTCATCCAGCTTGCTCACCGATGCTCCTGCGAGACCTGCAATGATGCTGAAGAACAATACACCCAGCAGAATCACTGCAAGACAGATTACCAGACTTGCGGGAGTAATCTTGCCCATCATCTCCAAAAACAAGTCAAGGGCTCCCGGCTCTTCCCCTGTCTGCACAGCGGCGGGAGGGAACAGATTACTGCTGATTATTTTTCCTCCCAGGAAGGCAACTCCGATGGCCGCCATCTGGATGACTACCAGCAAGAGGGAAGCCAGAATCTTACCCACGATCAGGGCCATAGGACGAATATTAATCATCAGATACTCAACCACTCTGGTGGACTTTTCTGTCACGATGCCGTTGGCAATCTGACCGCCCGCCAGGTTGATAATCATCATGACCACCATGATTCCTGCCAGCAGCACTCCGTATTCCTGCTGTGTAATGCCTTCTGTCTTGTCTTTTGCCTCAATGGTAATGTTGCCATTCTCATCCACAACGGCAAATTCCACTCCGGTGCTTACAGGCTTGCTGATAAATACAGCCTGCTCAGGAGTCACATCGATGGCTTCTCTCTTGGCATCATCAAAGTAAACGCCGAAATCCTCGGTCAGGGCTTCATAGTCGTCATCAGAAAAGCCTGCTTGTACTGCTTTCACAAAGGTCAGTTGAAAATACCCGCTCTCTTCCAGGGTTACCTTCAGAAGAATATCCACGGGCTTTTCCGCCTCCTCCAACGCCTTGGAGTTCTCCTCATAGGTCTTATCCGGTGTCTTTTCAATCACCAGCTTCTGATACCTCTCTCCTGTGGCAAACCCGGTATAATCAATCTCCAAACCGGTTTCGTCATATACAAATATTTTCTCCACAGCGGTTGCGCCCAGGTCTTTCTCCCCTTTGTTCTGCAGCCATCCCATAAACGGAACTCCCAGGAGAACCAGCAACGCAAAAATCACCAGGGATATCTTATAGGCGTTCGCTTTTACACCCTGTTCAAAGGAGAAGCGAAACACATCCTTCCAACCGGTATAATCGTGTTTATTCATGGTCTCCTCCTTCCGTTGCGGCCGCATCCTCCTGTACGCTGCCTGCCATCTCAACAAAGATTTCATGCAGGGAAGGCTCTCTGAGCTCGAACTTTACAACAGAACGACCGGCACTCAGAAGGTCATCAAGAAATGCACGTGCCTGTTCCTCTCCGGTCACCTTGATCTGCTTACCGTCAGGAGTATCGGTAAGCACCTTCAGCTGATGCTTTGCAATAATATCTGCAAACTCCTCATCACACTTTACGAACATATTGACACGGCCATAGCCCTTCTTAATCTCATTCAGGTTGCCCTGGAGCACTGCCTTACCGCGATTGAGAATCGTGATATCCTCGCAGAACTCCTCTATGACCTCCATCTGATGAGAGGACATAATCAGATACTTTCCCTTTGCCACTTCCTCGCGGATAATACTCTTGAACAAATCGGTGTTCACGGGATCCAGACCGCTGAGAGGCTCATCCAGAATCAACAGCTCGGGATCGGACAAAAGAGCTGCCATCAGCTGAATCTTCTGCTGGTTACCCTTGGAAAGCTGGTCTGCGGTCTTGGGCTTCTCCTTCTTCATATTTCTGCCCTTTCCCGTAGGCTGGGGGGGATACAGATACTCCTCCACCTCCAGACGACCTGCCCAGTACTTGATCCTCTTCTTGGCTTCTTCCTTCGACACGCCTTTAAGCTTTGCAAAATACAACAGCTGGTCCATGAGCGGGTATTTGGGATACAGACCTCTCTCCTCTGCCAGATAACCCACATTTACCTTCATGGCGTCCAGGGGCTCTCCCTTCCAGAGCACTTCACCGCCGTTTTTCGCCAGCATCCCCAGAATCATACGGATGGATGTGGTCTTGCCGGCACCGTTGGTTCCCAGCAAAGCATACACTCCGGGATTCTCCAGAGAAAAGGATAAATCCTCCACTACTGTCTTCTCCCCATATTTCTTGTTCAGATTTTTTACCACTAATGACATACTCGTCCTCCTTATACGCGAAACGTAATATTGCTGTTTATATGTTATATATACAGCATAAGCAGATGGTTGTCAAGTGGTATTTTAGGGACGGGGCTTTTGTCACGGGAAGCGCCCTTTGTCACAAAGAGAGCCCTTTGTCACGAAGTCGGGGACAGAAGGAAATTCTTTATATTATCTTCTGTCAGCTTTTGATACGGAACTTCAATCCTATCTGCATTCCCGATGTAGGAATTAATCCACTCCTCATATTCCGCCAGATCCACCGGGTCATTAAGTTCATATTCCTCCCCTGTCATAATATAGTATACCAGTCCGTCGCCATTCACGTCTGTCTCCTCAGGAAATTTCTGCCCCATATAATTTATATCAGACAAAGCTTTATCCCAGGCGTCCACCATAGCCACCTGCAGGTAAGTATCTTTCTCGGCATTATACTGATATAAGGTATAGGGCCAGAACATATCGCCCGCCATTCCCTGATTATAAGACCATTCTGCTCTTATCACACCATTTTCATAATAGGTCACCATGGGAAATTCTATCCATTCTTCCCTCACCGTATCGCTTGCACTGTCATAATCATAAATAATCTCAGCATTTCCTGCCACGCAGGTGGTGGTGTATTCCACAATCAGTTCGTCATTTCCGTCATGGTCAATATCGAAGACTGCAAATCTGTTCCTCTCGATATCAAACCCGTCATAACCGAGTTCTCTGTTCCCCGGAAAAGTCTGGTAACAATAGATATTCTCCAGAACGGTTCTATAGGCAGACAGCCTTGCCTGTTCGCTCTGCTGTGCCTGATTTCCCGGCTTCTCCGAAGACTCATTCCCCCTTTCCTGCGCCGGCCCGGGCGTCGGCTCCGCAGTCACATTGTCCCACTTTCCTCCACCTCCGACAACAGAATCCCACTCTCCTCCGCCTCCGACAAAAGAGTCCCCTCTCATATCAGGAATTATCACATTCTTCAGCCCGGTAAAATCAATCTCATCCGCCAAGGTTCTAAGATTGTCCTTAGTTATTCCATCCTCACTTCCGGCAAGCAGATTCACCACAATAAAACAGCTCTCAAAATCAGCAACGACCAGGGATTTTGTCTTACCAAGCTCCAGCAGAATCATATCGCCGCCTGCCGTGGTATATCGATGCTCTGTATAATCCGTCACATGTCCGATATTTAACATCACTTCCTCAAAGGTGCCCTTCACGGAACGTCTGAGCTGCAGCATTCTCTCTGTTCCGTTTAATACGATATCACCGTCAAACTGAAATGTTCCGTTCTCATAAATGTAAGCCCACCCGCGGGACATTCCGGCTCCCATAAACTCTCCGCCAACCCGGTAGTCCAATTCTTCCTGACTTACAACATTGACTTCCGAATGAAGCCTGAGCCCATACCTTCCAACAATCTCATCCAGTTTGTCAGCCATTTCCCGGGTATAAACGGTATATTGGTCATATCCGGGAGGGAGATTTGTGGGCTGATTCCCAATCGCATGTATGATTTTGCCATCCGCATCATAACCCGCCAGAAAATCCTGCCATTCCTTTGTCGCCCGGTATTCCGGCGACTCCTTCAGTCCCTGCAGAGAAATAAAGTCACCCGACATCACCTGCACGACCGACGGATCCTCCTCATCAGGTACCTTATAAGTATATTCGCCCAGCTTCATCTGCCATAACCTGATCAAAGCATAGGCACATCCCACAAGCATAACCATCATCACCGCAATCGCAGCAATCAACAGAATTCTCTTTCGTGATGCAGATTTTTTATGCCTCCTGCTCTCATATGGAATCACCTTGTTCCGGAGAATATTCTCCTCATGTGCTTCCAGAATATATTCGTCCTTCACCATTGCCAGACTTTCCATCAATTCCACCGAAGTCATACGAATCCCTCCTTCTTCAGCATTTTCTGAAGCTTTCCCCTTGTTCTGTGAAGCATGGAAGCCGTCTTGCTCTCAGAATATCCAAACCTTTCCGCAATCTCTTTTACCGAATCCATATACCAATATCTGCACAGAAAAACTCTTCGCTCGGTCTCCGGCAGTTCTCCCAGAAAACGGTTTATCTTTTGGGCAAATTCTTTCTTCAAAAACTCCCTTTCCACGCTCTCCTCACCGGAAACGCATTCCTCCAATTCATCCAGTACCAGAGGGACCTCGCCGCCTCCCCGCTTTTGAGCCGTTCGGTTTTTCCAACGGTCCAGCGAGATATATCTGGTCATTTTCCCCAAATATGCCGCAAGCGAATGGGGGCGTTTGGGCGGCATGGTATTCCACGCCGCAAGATAGGTATCATTTACACTCTCCTCAGAGTCCTCGCTATTGTTCAGAATGTTGTAGGCTATGCTGAAGCAGTAACCTCCGTATCTGGCCGTGGTCTCCGCGATTGCGTCCTCTGACCTCTCCCAAAATAAATCCATGATTGCATTGTCATCCATACTATGTCCTCTTTCGTCCCGGCTTTCTACATCCGTATTCAAACTGCCCTTCATACCTATAGTAGAAAAATCCGATAAAATGTTGCATGATAAACCTAACTTTTTGAAAATAAATCAGTCCCGGTCTCTCCACTGAAAAGATCCTGCAATATATTCTAATCTGCTGCCGAAACCCTCTATCGCTTCTTCAGGATACTGGTAAAACAACGCAACCGTCCTGCCGTTTTTAGTATACACCCTCACGTTTTTCACAATTCCATTTTCATCTATATATAACAGTCTGTCAGGGTTTTCTTCCGATTCCAGGTGTCCTTCGGCAGACAGTTTCTCCTTCACATCATCGGCTTCTTCTCCGTCATACTCCGTGAACCGGAATTTCACTGTATCATTCAGACTGACCCTTCTTGTGATCTTCCCCACAAAAGCAGACAACACCTCTGGCAAATGAGGTGGGATACACTCCCACGTTCTCAGCCAGGTATCGTTCACGCTTTCATCCGCATCTTCCCTGTTTTGCAGAATATTGTAGGCAATTTTGTGACAATACCGTCCATATTTTGCGGAGGTTTCCTTTATTGCAAGCTCATTTCGTTCCCAATACAACCTTACGATTTCTTTGTCTTCCATGATACTTCCTGCTCCTCCCGGATCCTTAGTATAGAACGCTTCACATAGATACACACCAAAAAAACAAATTGGTTGCACCTAATCATAAATTATTTCTGAGGTATGATTCCGGAACATATAATTCCACGTCATTATATCATCCGCATAATAAAAGGCTGCGTGTAGTCCGCAGCCCCATCGGAGATTTCGTTTTATAACATCCCTTCCGTCTCTGTTTTACTCTCATAGTCGATTCCGGCCCGCCTTGCCTGACTGCATAGGTTCTTCACCTGCAATGTATATTGCTTTCCGTCTTTTATAAAATGCGTGCCGCACTGCCTGAAATAAAAAGAAACATTTTGTCTGATGCATTGCTCCCGGATATCCAGCACCCAGTCATAATCCAGCACTCTGGCAGCTCTGTCCGATTCTCCACCGACCGTCACAGCCTCTATTCCCTCCAGATATTTTTCCATATCGATGGCTCCAATCAGCGGCTGCGCAGTTATCTGCTTATGCCTGATGGGGAGATTCTGAAAAACCGCCAGCCTTCTGTCTGCGTTTTCCTGATTTTCCACAGTGCAGCAAACTACTACATTGTCGTATCCATCCCCCCAATCCTCCGGGATACATTGCATAAATCTTTCAATTCTTTTGGTCAGAAACAAAAAGGTACAATCCGCTCTCTCACGTATGATATCCCAGCATTCACTTCTCCACTGATCTGCATCCTCAAGCAGGAAATCACTTGCGAAGCACAGATAAATCAGTCCCGCTTTGGTCTTGTACTCTCCGTTTTTCTTTTTGGCAATTAATCTGTGAAAATTTTCATTTCTTACAATTGCATCAGTATCTATTCCACGCTTTGCATCCCCCTTATGAATGTAGCAGAACTTACATCCTTCGCTGCATCTGTGGCAGCCTCTCCACGGATCCCATCTTCCCATAGCACACCAACTCCCATATGATAGCTCGTTTCTTGCAAACAGTAGTGTTCTTTCCTCTGATTATTTTTTCACAAAGCTCCCCTTTTCCTGAAGTATCAGTCCATAACTGTGTTCATAATTCTCAGCGAAGTAAAAGTCCGCACACCGACCCTCCGGACAATACACGATGCTCCACATGGTCTTTTCGTGGAGCCAATGGGCGCTCCTCGTGACAGAAGCCCCGTCCCTGCTACAGATACCGAATGATGAATCTTGTTGTTTCATCCGATTCCACAACAATATATCCGCCATCATTTTTTACAATGGCATTTGCAATGGATAATCCGATTCCGATACTGTCCTTTGCGGAGTTTTCTCCACTGTAAAACCGCTTAAACAGGTTCTTCCTATCCGCTTCACTGATCGGAGCGCCATCATTTTCTATCACAATTTCCTTATATAGTTCACAATTCCTATATCTTACAATCACTTGAGACACGGCGTGCTCAATTGCATTTTTCAGAATGTTCGTAATTGCCTGCTTTTCCCAATAAGAATCACAGGTGATATAAGTATTGGCTTCCTCCCCGGCTTCCTCAAGAACAGAAATGTCCCGCAGCTCGGATAAGGCTGCCACATTCTCCATGGCTTCTTCCGCTATTTTTGAAAGAGACACCTTTTCCTTCCTGAACACAATGACATTTGCGTCCAGTTTTGATAAGGTAAGCAGCTGCTGCACCATCCGGCTGATTCTGTTTGTGTCTCTTTTGGCATTCCCTATGAGCCGGTTGCGGGCTTCCGGCTCTATCTCCGGATGATCCTCCAGATTTTCCAGATTAATCATAAGCGAGGTAATCGGAGTCTTGAGCTGATGAGATATATCCGACAGGGAGTCCTTGAGCCGCTCCTTATCCATCCGGGACTGGTCTGCCGCCTCCTTCAGCATGATGGTTGTCTTGTAAATCTCACTTTCCAGTATTGACAGCTCTCCCTCCGACGAGCCCTCCATATGAAAACTGTAGTCTCCCTGATTGATGTTTTTCAGATACCGGGAGATTTGAATCAGTTGCTTCTGTCTTTTTCTATTCTTGATCAGTATCGCTGACAGGAGAACCATCGCACCGAGAAGGAATAAGGATACATTGACTGCAAGGTGCTTCCGGAAGTCTCTTTCGTTCTGCAGTATGACCGAATCTCTATTCAGGTCAATACCATATTTCAGGAAAAAATTATGATCTGCCGCCCCATCCGAATCAAGTATTCTCATAATTTCGTATTCGGGAACTTCCGGATACCACTCCTGAATTTCCAGACAGATCTCATTGATTTTTTCATTGTATCTTTGGCTATAGGTCTGATACTCCCAAAAAGAAACTGCCATGACCATTCCCAGTGAAAGCATCAAAAAGACGGAAGCCACCGTCCAAAAACGTTTCTTCTCCACAGAACTTTCCATCCCCTACTCCTCTACATCCACTCTGTAACCAATTCCTTTGACGGTCTTGATTACTTCCGTCCCAAGCTTTTGACGGATTCGCTTGATATATACAGTCACGGTGTGATCATAGACATCGTTTCCGGTAGCATCCCAGATACAGTCTATGATTGCATTTCTGTTTACCACCTTATTTCTGTTTTCAAACAGCACCTGAAGTATCTTTATCTCAAGACTCGAAAAGGCAAGGATTTTATCCCCCTTTTTCACCTCCATTTTGTCCAGGTCAAAGGTGATGTCTTCGACCTGTAACAGATTCGGTTTTTTCTGCCTGAGCATCACACGGTTGACTCTGGCCATCAATTCTTTTATGGAAAACGGCTTCGTGATGTAATCCTCTGCACCAAGCTCCAGACCATTCACGATATCATTTTCATCATCTCTGGCAGTAAGAAAAATAGTGGGAATCTTCTTCTCGACAAGAAAGTTTTTGTAAAATGTAAAACCGTTCCCGTCCGGAAGCGATACATCAAGCAGCACAAGACCAAGGCACTCGCCTGATGCGATTGCCCTGGCCTCCTTTATACTCCCGGCAGTCAGCAGTTCATGCCCTGACTGTTCGTAAGAAAACATCAGACCCTCCCTGATTGCCACATCATCCTCGACCAGCAATATCTTTGCCATTTTGCCCCTCACTATAGGTTTTCATTCTTGATGGTTTCTATGATGTTTTGTCGGTTAATTTTCATCATAGTCCCTCTGATAATAGCGTATATCAAAATCATGACAACTGCAACAGCAATTATCGCAGCAAGTATCGGCGGGCGGAACGGAATGATGGTGTCATACCTGCACTCAAGCCTGTTGATTCCATAGGAAAGCAGAATTCCGATGGTCACACCGGTCAAGAGAGATTTGGCACTTGTAAAAATACTTTCCAGAATCACCATCTTATGGAACTGCCCATCTGTCATCCCCACGCTTCTCAGCATTGCAAACTCACGGCTTCTCAGCTCCATACTGGTACTGAGGGTATTGATGATATTGGTGATACCGATAAGTGCAATGACAACGATCAGTCCGTAGGCAAAGATTTCCAGCAACAGAAAAAGTGATCTTTCTTCCTTTTGGTTTTTGTCCCGATTATAAAGACTGTAATTTAATCCTTCCTCCCCGTAGTTTTGCATCATCGCTTCAATCTCATCCTGGAGCTGATCCGCATGGTTCGAGACAAAGTAACAATCATAGTATCCATACAGTCTGAGTCCGACCTGCTCTGCAGTTTTTTGACTCATCACCAGATAGTTCACTCCCTTGGAAGCCTTGTATCCCATAGGTCTCACATCAGTCACCGCCGCAAGCTGCATCCGATATTCCAGTTTCTGAACACTCTCTTCTATGAGATTGTCGTTCTCATCCCATTCCGCATTGGAATCATCCATGTCGTAAAACTCCGCATAATCACCCTGTTTATAGCGAAAAGCTTCTATTTCTCCGGATTTTGGTTCTCCGTTTTCCTCCCATTCCAGGACACAGCTGTTAACCAGAATTGCCTTGCCTTCCGTATTACTTACGCCACATTCCTCTGCATACCGGGCAAAGGATTGATCATCCAGAGCCAATGCAAAAATCATTTCCACATACTCCTCCGGAAGCTCCTCCTGTCCCGTAATATACTTCAAATATCCGGTATATTCTTCCGTAAAATCCTGATTCATCATATATACGGCATTATCCCGGATTATGCTGTACCGGCTGACACTTTCCAACTCCGTAATCTGCGAGAAATCAAATTCCGTATCCTCCGGCAGACTCACACTCAGGTGAAGATTATATTTTTCTTCCGTGTAAGAAACACCAACGAGATCCATAGCCATGGACATGAAATAGGAGATCACAAGGAAGGTCACGGTACAAATCACAATGGAAACCACAGTCGTACGATATTTCTTCTTATTCCTTTTAATGTTCTTATAAGAGATAATTCCTCCGATTCCCCATAGCTTCCCTACATACTTAGGTGCCCTGATGCGTTTCGCCTCCAGCTTCACTTCATTCTGATTCCTGATAGCCTCCAGGGGGGACACCCTGCCCGCTTTCCTTGCACTTCCCATCGCCGAAAAATAAACGGTAATCGCTCCCAGCAGCGCCGCTGCCGCAAGAGCCTGGGGAGACAGACAGAATACCAATTGCAGGTTCAGGCTTTCCATCAGTAAAAGATTGCTGATACGTATCAAAACATAGGCCGCAAACAAGCCGCTGAAGATTCCTATAGGGATTCCGAAGCAACCCATAATCGCCGCCTCCGTGTGGACGCTTTTCCTGATCTGCCTTCGTGTGGCACCGATACTGGAAAGCATTCCGTACTGACGAATCTTTTCCGTAACGGAGATATCAAAGCTGTTCTTGATACAGTATACCGATGTAAAAATAATGATGAACGTCACAATCATGGCAATCATGAATATCACGACAAAGCTTCTGTCCAAGGGCCAGACTCTTTCATATCTGATCAGCCATTCATTGGTATAGATTGAGTACTTTGCAGAAGCCATCTGTCTTGTATACTCCTCAAATTCCTCCTTCGTAAAACCATAGTGATCGTTGATCTTCACAAAGAGCTTCGGATCCACCTCCAGAATCCCTGCGATTACAGTGCTGGAATTCTTCAATCCTTTGCGGTTCAGGCGGGTATATACCGCAAGCTCCTCCCCAGCCCCATCTCCATAGGTCACAAAGGTATATCCCGGACAGGAGTAATCCTCAATTCCGTAATTAGGCCGCTCCACGATTCCCACAATGGTATAAGTCTCCTCATGCAGGTCTGTAAGCTTCTCGGCATCTTCTCCCCAATATCCGTTACTTGCGCTGATTTTTTCTCCGTAAAGCTCACTTACACGATCTCCCAGGCAAAGAGTCAGACTGTCTCCCACATGATATTCCACTCTGCCATTGGTTTTGAGATGCCTGGGAATCACGATTTCCTTCTCGTTCTCCGGGAAGCGCCCCTCTATCAGCTTCAATCTGGCGCCCTGAAATCCCTCTTCCTGCATAGACACAACCCTGCAATAGGGCTTATATTCATTTTTACTCTCTTCCAGTATCGCATAGCCTTTTTCAGACACCGTAAAATAGCTCTCGATTCCCCTGTTGCTGTCAAACTCCGCCAATTCCTCCGGCTTCACGCCGAAATAAGCCACATGGTAATCTCCCCCTTTGGCTTTCTGATAAGAGATCAGACTTTGCCTGAAGCTCACCACCATGGTCGACAATGCGGACAAAAGCGCTACGGAAAGAATCATCCCTATGATAGTAACAATGGTTCTCTTTTTATTCAGCAGTAAATTTTTTCGTACCAGCTTTTTGATCAGATTCATTTTATCTTACCATCCTCAATCATAATGATTCGGTCTGCCTCCCGCGCAAGCTCCATATTATGTGTGATCATAATAATGGTCTGTTTGAGCTCGCGATTGGATTTCTTCAGAAGCTCCATAATCTCATTCCCCGATTTGGTATCCAGATTTCCCGTGGGCTCATCTGCAAGAATCAGGGAAGGACCGGTAATCAGTGCCCGGCCGATGGAGGTTCTCTGCTGCTGCCCTCCCGACAGCTCATTGGGCAAGTGGGTCCGCCTCTCCAAAAGCCCCAGTCTCTGAAGCATCTCCTCCATTTCCTTGGGTTCCACCTTTCTCTCATCCAGCTCCAGGGGCAGGGCGATATTCTCTTCCACGTTCAGAATCGGAATCAGGTTATAGAACTGATAGATGATTCCTACCTGCCTTCTGCGAAAGATCGCCAGTTTGTCATCATTCAAGGCAAAAATGTCCGTATCGTTGAGGAATACCTTTCCTCCCGTAGGTCTGTCCACGCCTCCAATCAGATGAAGCAGTGTGGACTTTCCGGAGCCGCTGGCTCCCACGATAGCCACAAACTCTCCTTTTTCCACGGTAAGGCTGACATCGTCAAGAGCCCTTACCTCGTTCTGTCCTTTCCCGTATATTTTTGATAAATGTTCCACTCTTAATAATTCCATACTTCCTCCTGAAAATAATTTTCTTTCTAAGCTATACTATATCTCCCCAGTGTTACACTCAGGTTACAAGACTAACACTTTTATCATTTCCCGTAATAGGATAACAAAAAACACTTGCGCCTTATGCTGACGCAAGTGTCCCTGTATTAACATATTACCAAATGCGTATGGTCATACCCATTGTCTGTTAATGTAAACCTCAGATATTCAACAATTCACTGTAAACCTTTAACGCTCCTTCTGTCTCATGGGCAAGTACCTTCTTGGCAAGTACCTTGCCGAGCTGTACGCCTTCCTGGTCAAAGCTGTTGATATTCCATACAAAGCCCTGGAACATTACTTTGTTCTCGAAGTGTGCCAAAAGGGCACCCAGAGCTTCGGGCGTAAGCTTCTCTCCGATGATGATGCTGGAGGGGCGTCCTCCCTCAAAGTTCTTGTTCTTATTGTCATCAGCCTTACCGCAGGCAAAGGCAACAATCTGTGCTGCCACGTTTGCGCAGAGCTTCTGCTGGCTGGTACTTCCCTGAATATCTACATCCGTACCAATCTGACTGTTCTTAAATCCAATGAACTGGAGCGGTGTGATATCTGTTCCCTGATGCAGTAGCTGGTAGAAGGAATGCTGACCATTCGTTCCGGGCTCACCGAAGATGATGGGACCGGTTACATAGCTGACAGGCTCGCCGAAACGGTTTACCGACTTGCCGTTAGACTCCATGTCAAGCTGCTGCAGGTGAGCAGGGAAACGGGAAAGTGCCTGGGAGTAAGGAAGTACTGCAGTTGCAGGATATCCCAGAATGTTTCTCTCGTAAACTCCAATCAGTGCATCCATCAGTGCAGGATTCTTGCGGATATCAGTGTTCTTCGCAAGGACATCCTCTTCTGCTGCGCCCTTTAAGAAATCAGCAAATACCTTGGGACCAAATGCCAGGGAAAGAACTGCTCCGCCTACCGCTGAGGTAGAGGAGAAACGTCCTCCGATATAATCATCCATAAAGAAGGCTGCCAGATAATCGCTGCTCTTTGCAAGGGGAGAAGTCTCACTGGTTACGGCAATCATGTGCTTTGATGCATCAAGACCTGCCTTGGCAAGAGCATCCTTCACAAAGGATTCATTGGTCAGAGTCTCAAGTGTGGTTCCGGACTTGGATACCAGTACAAAAATGGAATGTGCAACATCAACGGAATTCAGGACTGCTGCCGCATCATCCGGATCCACGTTGCTGATAAACTTTGCTTCCATCTTGAAGGTGCCGTTCTTTTTCGCCCAGTTCTCCAATGCCAGGTACATGGCACGGGGACCAAGGTCACTTCCGCCGATACCAATCTGAACAACTGTGGTGAACTTTTCGCCGGCTGCATTTACGATTTCTCCGGAATGAACCTTATTTGCAAAATCAGCAATTCTGTTCTGCTGCTCAACGTAGAAATCTCTCTTGTCCACACCGTCTGCAGTCACTGCATTGCCCAGCTGTCCGCGGGTCAGCTGGTGCAGCACCAGACGCTTTTCTCCGGTATTTACCACCTCGCCGTTGTACAGCTCAGCATATTTTTCGGTAAGCTGTGCCTCCTCAGCCAATGCAGCAAGTGTGGAGATGATATCCTCATCCACTTCCTTGGCTGCATAATTATATACCAGTCCCGCTCCCATAGGGATGCTGTAATTCTTTACGCGGCTCGCTCCGTTGTCACCGGACATCACTGTTGCAAGCCTTACCTTCTTTGTGTTCTCTTTGAGCTCCTGATAGGACTTCAAAGTATCAAAATTGTTCCATGCTACCATTGGTACGTCCTCCGTATCACACAAGTTTATATTGTCTTTCTTATGCTACTATAACGCAATAGCGGGAAAGATTGCAAGAATAATTTGGGTGCTTCCGTTATTTTTATAACGAGTTATGCGTTCACACCCAATACATGCATATCACGCCTTCCGTAACCCGGAAGCCATTCTTGGAAAGCCTCTTTCAATACTTTGGCGCAGGCGGCCAGATCCTCTTTCTTATATTCTCTTATCATTTTTTCTCCTCGTTATTATCGAAACAGAACACTTTCCCAATCAGCCTCCTTAAATCCGACAAGCACAAAATCCTCTCCAATAAGCATTGGCCTCTTAACCAGCATACCATCTGTAGCAAGAAGAGCATACTGCTCCTCTTCACTCATCTCAGGAAGCCTTTCCTTAAGATTCATATCCTTATAGAGAAGGCCGCTTGTATTAAAGAACTTCTTAAGCGGAAGCCCGCTCATCCGATGCCAGGTCTTCAGCTCTTCCAAGGTAGGATTCTGCTCCTTGATCGGTCTCTCTGTATATTTCATTCCTTTTTCATCCAACCACTTCTTTGCCTTCTGGCAAGTAGTACACTTTGCATAGCATAAAAATTCCATATTTACTTCATCCTTTCCTCAGTCTGATATCCTGGTGCAGACTGCTTTCTCACTGCGATTCATCACTTCTCAACAGCTCCCGTCCAATCAAGGATACCGCCGCACTCAATAATATTCCTATACCCTAAGGCCGCAAGCTTGGCTGCTGCCTCCTTACTTCTGCGCCCGCTTCTGCAGTACACATAGATGACCCTGTCTTTCTCCGGAAGCTCTGCCGGCTGCGTAGCTCCAATAGCTTCATTCGCAAGGTTAACTGCTCCCGGAATATGTCCCTCAGCATACTCATCCGCTCTTCTTACATCCAGAATGATATAATCTCCTGCTTCCGCAAAAATCTCCTTTGCTTCATCCATTGTAATCGATTTATATTTATCTTCAGAAATCTTCACCTTGTTGTATATGATGACTCCTGCAACAAGAAGCACTACAGCACTCGCCCCCAGTATCCGGTATCTTTTCTTCACCCTTCGTTCCTCCTCTTCAGTCCGCGCGGAACGGCGCTTCTATATCTCATATTATCGCCTGCGCAGAATCAGCTTCACTGCATCAAGCAGATTCTCACTTCTTTCAGACAACTCTCCAAGAATATTATATTAGTTTATCCGAACAATCGCAACCAAAACAAAATACAGTGCTATTTTTTTGTCACGTTTACTTTCAATGTCATTAACTTAAGAGAAAAAGTAAAACAGGAATGAATCCCAAAAATAAGGGAAATACGTCATTTCTTCTGTATTTCCCTTATCAAAAATACTGTCGGTAGCCGGACTTTATCACATTTTATAAACTGCGTAGAAAGGAGCTTTTCGGAATCTCTGATGTGTAATACATACAATTTGCCATCATTATGCTTATTTGTTATTCACTCAAACTCTTGTAATAATCTATAACATTCACAAACGGAATGACTATCTTTCCATTATTAAATATATTTGCTGTAATTGCTTCAATTTTACCTCTTGCAATTCCAATAAGTGCTGCTGCACCATTCACAATAACAAGTTCTTTAAATGTTTCCATATCAGCATTTTCCTCAGATAAAAAAGCGCCCTCAACAGATAATTTCACACTGCATTTTTGTTCTTCTGTTTGAATAATATCTATCTCAAAATCTATCAATATTTGAGCAAACCATTTATTATCTGTTTGTTGAAATTCTGGTTCATTTATGTTTATGCCAAAGTTCCTTTTTCCATCTCTTTCTGCATCAACAATACTATTGTCTATAGTTAAAGACTTAACAGTTGTTCCAACCAATTCAATTCCGGTCGCTATCATGTTTAATTCCATTACGCAATAGCCTCCTTCTCTTTTAAAACACAAACCCAATTTTTCTTTTTTCTATTATATTTGTTTTTTTCTTCGTCCCACTTAATCACTGCATAATCATTCTTTAAACAAGGCTTTTCAATACTCACAGACAACGTAATGTCTAACTTTTGACATATCTCATTTAACGACCTCACAGTAAAATTATAGTCCCGACTCTCCCACTTCGAGACCATTCCTTGTGTTACTCCCATAAACCTTGCAAATTCTATTTGTGTCATACCTAAATCAAGTCTACATCTTTCTATTTTGGCAGAGATTTTTGCCAGTTCAATGGTCGTCTTTATCTCCGCCTCAGAAATTCCTTCTGATACCCAACTGGTTTTTTTTGCATTAGCAACTTTCTCCATAACTCCCATCATTAATTCCTCCATATTCTTTACACTTTTTATCTATTGTTATCTATTTTTCACTAACTATTTAACCACTGCAATCTACACTTCGCAACATTTATGGCATTTTGATAATCTCCATCATTTTTCTCTAAAAAGGCTACCAACAATACAACAATGCCTCCTTCAACAATCGTATATATTATTCTTACATTCTTTTTCGATTCCGGATGTCTAATGCTGAAAAGTTCTTTTTCACCAGTTAGTTTTTCATACTGTGGCAAATCAATAGCACGCTCTTTTTCCATATCTAAAACAGCCAAATCTTGAATTAATTTTTTCTGGTATCTCTGCCAAGGTGGATTGCTTTTCCATTGCTCATTAACTGATTTGGTGAATTCTTTTTGTACAACAGATAATGCATATATATCATTCAATCCATTTATGTCAATTTTCTCTAATTCCACATCGTAACCTCCTCCTTTGTATATCAATTATATTACTTATAAGTAATATTTGCAAGCAATTTTGTGTCTTCCTTTTATATACTATATGCACATACCCTACCATATATGCGCTATAGCACAAATTCTTTAGTTTGTCATTATTTTTCCGCTAACCTATCCCACAACGAACAATATCCCCGTCACCGACGAGGACACCTTCAATATCGGTCTGCAACTCCAAAGTCAATACACTGTAGTTGAAAATATGTCGGTTACTCCAGCTCCTCCAATGCCGCCATATAATTCTCCATCCACTCAGACATCTTATTGGCCTTCTCAGCAACTACATCAGGCTCATCAATATCCTCCGGCCACTCGTCCCCTTCGTCAATTCCCTGATGAAGCAGCCAGTCTTCTGCCACCTCAAACCGGCTCACGCGTCCGTCTTCGCTTTCCAGCGTTACCAGCGCCATCACCGGCTCACCGGGCATTCTCTCCTCACAACCATAGTCGGCCTCTGTTATGCTTTTCACATACCACATTTTAGTCTCCCCTCCGAAATAACATCTTGGGTATATAATTGTTTTCGATGCTGTTCAGTCAGCCCGCCCCTGATACCGGTTTAAGGCATAAGGGTTCCTCCCATTCCAGCAGCGACAAGGGCATCTGCCCTCCCACATACCCCTCCAGCTGCAATTCCTCAAGCGAGCACACATAGGAAAGATAGTGCGTCTCATTTTCCTGTGCTGTACCCAGATAGATTCTTGTGCCATCCGCATAATATATGGTACTCAGGCTGAATTCTGCAAGTGCTGCATCAATCTCATCACCGAAATTATCCAGAATGAAATCCGAATAGGAACCGCCATAGGTCAGCCGGATCAGGAAATCTGCCGTGGACTTATTGATTCCATAGTTTTGGGCTACCTGATAGATGGCATTCATGGAGGCCGGATCTGCCGTCAGCGCATCCAGGGCAGGCTTGATGCTGTCCTTCTGCACATACATCTGCAGGGAAGCCTCATCAATGGTAACTATCATTTTCACTGGGAAATAAAGCAAATATCCCTTTACCCCCAATTCTTCCGCTATCAGTTCCCCCAGGTCGTATTCCATGCTCCAGTTTCCCACCAGAAGAAGCTGTTCTCTCTCCAACCGCTCTCGCTCAAGCCGTTCTCGCTCCTGCTTCTCCAGCTCCTCTATTTCCTGTTGCTTCTGTGTCAGGCTCACTTCCTCCGGAAAATGCTCCAGCGCCTCCCCGACGAGCTGATGTGCGTCTTCAAAGGCTTTTGCTTCCAGCATCTCCTGTACCCGGCCAAGCACCTCCTCGCAATATCCGTTTCTGCAGACCGGAATCCATTCCTCCGCTTTCTTCCGATACTTTCCGTCAAGAGCAGATATCTCCCGAAAACACACAATTGCCTCCAGATATTCTCCCTGCTCCATTAACTCCTCGCCCTGTTCAAATGTGATTCGTGACTCGCGGATTTCCTCCATATCCTCTCTTTGCACGACCACTTCGCGCTTATCCTTCAGCGCCTTCCATACCAGGTTAAAGTACCCATCCGCCTCCTCAAAGGATATTTTTTCCTTCCGATACTCCTCGTAATATTCCTCTGCGACTGCCGACAGCGTCTCCTGCACGGTCTCCCTGTCCTCTTCCCGGGACAGCTCCCCATACAGCTCAGCTACCGTCTCGTAATCCTCTGCCTGCAAGGCTCTTTCAATCTGTTGAAAGGGCAGATTATACCAAAATATGTATCCACCAATTCCTCCTGCCAGAAGCAGAAATGGAATAAAAAGAAGCAACAGCTTTTTCATTGACCTTCCTCTTTTTTGCATTTTCGAAATCCAATCTCCCTTAACAGCTTTCCATGTACCCCTGCACCTGCATTATACATGAATCTTCCTTTACCCACAAGCCCACGAATTTACGCAATCGAATCATAATGAGTTGAATTCTCTTTCCCCTTCGTGCTATACTTTTTTATAGCAAAAACCGATAGGGAGGAATACAATATGCGAATCTTTGAGAATTTCCAAAAGGGAGTCAATTTGGGCGGATGGATTTCACAGTTTGACAAATATGACAAAGTGCATTTTGACACCTTTATTACCAAAAAGGACATTGAATATATCGCCGGTCTTGGCTTTGATCATGTCAGAGTTCCCGTAGATTACAATGTTTTAGAGACCGAAGACGGGGAGCCTATCGAGAGCGGCTTCCGGTATCTGAGAAACTGCTGCGATTGGTGCAGGGAGTATAAGCTTCATATGCTGATTGATCTGCATGAATGCTACGGATACTCCTTTGACCCCCTGAAGAAGGATATGGACAGACGAATTTTCTTTTACGACGAGAAGCTTCAGGCAAGATTCTTTAAGCTGTGGTCAAGAATCGCGGAAGCCTTCAAAAATGACCAGGATATCGTTGCCTTCGAACCGCTGAATGAGGTTGTTCTACAGGAGGTGTCCGATGCATGGAACGGAATTGTCAAAAAATACATACAGCTGATACGCTCCATCTGTCCCGATGTATACATCGTAGTCGGCGGCGTTATGTACAACCACGTATCAAATGTAAAGCTTCTTGACCCGCCGGCAGATGATAAAATCGTTTATAATTTCCATTGCTATGAGCCCTTCCTGTTTACCCACCAGGGTGCTTACTGGGTAGACTATATGCCCTCCGACTTCCGCATCAAATACCCTCTTCCTATCGAGGAATACCGCAGAATCAGCAAGGAAGCCATCGATGTATCAAACGGTGTTATCTTTTTAGACGAGGTGAAGGAATTGGGTCCCGAATTCTTCGAAATCATCTTCAGGGATGCGATTGAAGCTGCCGAAAAGTACAACGCCCCCCTGTATTGCGGTGAATACGGAGCCATTGACCTCTCCGACAATCCTTCCAAAATCAATTGGCTGCGGGATATACACACCGCCTTCAAGAATCACGGTATCGGCCGTGCACTTTGGAATTACAAAGAAAAAGACTTTGGATTTGTAGATGACAGCTTTGCCGAAGTCAAGGATGATTTTATAGCTGTTCTGTAAACCATGAATTAGTCTGCAGAAAAACTTTCACCCTCTGCTCCTGCATAGAACAGAGGGTGTTTTACTGCTGAAAGTGCTTTACTACTGAAAGTGTTTACTGCAGAATCTGAATCAATTCCTCCACAGACGAACTGCTCTCTGCACTCAGGTTTTTCATGGATTGACGGACGCCTTCCACATTCGAAACCGTCCCCTCTGCTCCCTGCGCCAAAAGCTGTTTTGTCAGCTTTAGAAGGTAGTCATAATAGTCTGCGTAGCTATCCCCCCATGCATCAGTGGTGGTAATCTCTTCCCCCATAAGCTCCAGAGCCTTTCCGCCCGACAGGGTAAGTGTATATTGCAGTTCTCCTCCTTCCGTAAAAAGGCAGATACCCTCCACCTCGTCCAGACGATATTCGGTGGTAATCCCCTTTTCCGTGCACAAAATATGCGTATCCGTCAGACAGACATGATTCTGCTTCTCAGTATAAAGGGAAAGACCTACACTTCCCACAAAACCGATCAGAAGCACCAGTGAGACATATTGGGTAATCCGCCATCTGCTGTAGAATCTGGATACCAGAAGCAGAAGAAGCAGCAAAACCATCACAGGCAGGTAGGGATTCTGATATACGTAGTAGACAGATTCATCCTGGGAAATCTGATTGAGTGAAACACGATTGCTTACCACGGCATAGCACACCATCAGAAGAATAATACCCTTAACCGCCAGAAAAATCGTTCCCACCAAAAGAGGGATAAAGACCATACCGGCAACCACCACTCTTGCGATTCCTGAGATCTCATGGTTCATGCGATAGAAAAAATATTTCTCTATCAGTGCAAATATCAGAATCGGCACTACCGCAAGACCTATTACAGCCAAGGTTACCACAGGCTCCTTACCATGCCATACAAAGGATGCTCCAAGCAGTGCTGCCAGGATTCCTTCCGTCAGGAGAAGTCTTTTCCACACCTTCCCAAATAAAACATAAGGATCCGCCCCATGGTATTTCAATACTCTTGCCAGAAATCCTGAAGTCATGCCGACCTCATCGTACAGAAAATATTTCACAAAGCAGGTCAGCAAGACCATTCCATACAGGGAACCTGCCATGATCAGATCAATTCTGTCTGAGCTTGTATTCACTCCCAACAGGCAATAGAGCAGCGCACCCACATACAGAATCATCTCTCTGTCCCAATATCTCTTTTCATGTTCTTTCCTCATTCCCGTATTCAAAAAAGCTTCCATTACTTCTCACCTCCAAGGATCCAGGCCTTCAGACTATCCACCTTTTTCTCCTCAAATACGCTCTCCCGGTCTCCATACGTAACCAGTTCCCCCTCTTTCATCAGCCCCACATAATCCACCATATCCGAAATATCATCCACCAAATGGGTAGACAACAGAATACTGATGTCTTCATCCTTCATTTTTTCCTGAAACAGCTGCACCAGATCCACCTTCACCACCGGATCCAGGTTTGCAAAGGGTTCATCCATCAGCAAAAGCCTGGGATGTCTTGCCATTGCAAAGGCAATCTGAAACAACATCTGCTGGCCCCGGGAAAGCTCCGGATAGGTCTTCTCCCGTGCAGCTTTCTTTAGCCCAAACACCTCCAACAGCCTTCCGTATTCTCCCTCATCAAAATTCTCATAAAAGGTTTTCAGAGTCTCCACATTTTCCTGCATGGTTGCGTTTGGGAAACACCATTCATCCCCTCCCACAAACGCTACCTCCTTGTGGTATCGGCATAAGCCCTTATAGTATTCTTTCCCTTTGGCATTGGCCCGGGTAACCTGCTCTCCCTGATACAAAACCCTTCCTGCAGAGGGGCAAAGCACACCGTAGATTGTCTTTAGAAGGGTCGTTTTCCCGGCTCCGTTAGCCCCTACCAGACAGCAAAGATATCCCTGCTCCAGGGAGAAGCTTATATTTCTTAGTGCAAATCTCCTTTTACCGTATTTATGTCCCAAATTCTCTACCGTAAGCATCCCTATTCCTCCCAAAGGATATCCACCATATCCAGTACTGCCTGCTTCTCCAGACCGGAGACCTTGGCTTTCCTGATAAACTCCAAAAGCTCTGCCTCCATATTGATGGTTCGTTTCTCTTCCAGATAATCCAGATCCGGATTGTCTACAAAAAAGCCCTTTCCGGGAACCGAATAAATCATTCCCTCTTTTTCCAGATCCTCGTATGCTCTCTTGGTGGTGATTACGCTGATTTTGAGATCTGCTGCCAGACTGCGGATGGAAGGAAGCGGTTCCCCCTCCGCCAGCTCCTTTCGCACAATGGCATCCTTAATCTGCATTTCAATCTGTTCATAAATCGGCGCACCGCTTTTCGTCTTTATTACAAAATTCATTTCCTACCCCTCTTTCTTTCCTTTGGCTCCGGCACGGTAAGCTGAGGCACGCCATAGCTTCTGTATATCATGATGGTTTGAAGAAGTTCTACCAATATCAGCAGCACCGCTACCATGATTTTACAAGGCTCCGACTTCCACGCCCAATGTACCGTGGCATCGTTTCTTCCCTCGGCTGTAAAAAATACAAAGACCTGCACTAAGAAAATCCCTCCCAAGCCGTAGTCTATCCATTGCATCACAGTTTCCGGTACGCTCTTTTTTCTCTTTTTCAGGTTTCCCATACTCACCCCTGCGCTGATACCGATGACCACCAACAGAATCATCAATAACACGTGATACACAAAGTGCCCGATATAAAAAGGATCCTTTCGTACGAAGGTCGAAAACAAATCCTGCAGAAGCAGAATCAAACCGTAGAAACCGGAGTAAAAAAGACTTTCCTGCCATTGTCTCTTTTTATGTTCCTCATCACTTATGGGCAACATAAAGTCCTGCATCTTCTCACACATATTGGCTCCAACGGTAAGCAATGTTATCCAGAAGCAAAGAAACCAGGCAGTTCTCGGAATCAGAAACATAGTGACTACCATCACTCCCTTAAGATATAGGAACACCGGATGATTCCTGAAATTCACTTTTCTTCTTCGCAAAATATCCTTCCACATATCAATGCACCAGTCCCTTCTCTTCATAGTACATGATTTCCTTCAGGTCCGCATATCTGGCATCCCGTCTTTGTTGCTCTGAAAGTGCCTCGGACAAAACCAGCCACTCACCATGGTTTTCCCGCTCTCTTCCCCCGATGATTGCGGACGAATCCACCTCACCCAAAACCTCTTTTGTGCCTTCCAGCATGCGATAGGTTTCCTTCAGCTCCTCCAAAGTCCCAAAGAATTTCTGTTCTCCACTCTCATCCGAATTGTGCAGCCACAAAATGTAATCCGCAAGTCCCTCCAGCTCCTCTACCAGATGGGATGCATAAATCACTGTTTTCTCACCATCTGCCATCAGCTCTCTCACCAACCGATAAAATTCCTCTCGAAATTCCACGTCCAGATTTCCGGTAGGTTCATCAAAAATATAAACCTTCACATCCACGCTCAAGGCAAACGCCAGCTGTAAACGAACCAGCTGCCCCTTAGAAAGAGTTTGAATCATCGCCTTTTTTGGCACCTCAAAGCGTTCCATATTTTTCAGAAACCGCTCCATGGTAAAGCCTTCGTAGTAGCAGCCAAAAAGCTCCCCCACTTCCTTGGCTCGATAACTGTTCAGATATGCACTTGCAGAAGAAACCAGGACGTACTGCTTCTTGTACGCCTTGGCATCCTTCGAAATAGCGATGCCGTCTATCGACACCTCTCCCAATCCCATATCATTTCCTTCCAATCGATAAACCCCCATCAGGCATCGAAGCAGTGTTGTCTTGCCGGTACCGTTTCGACCAATCACGCCAAGCACATACCCTTTGGGAAGTGCAAAGCAGATGTCCTTCAGCTGATAGCTTCCAAGCTTTTTGGAAACCTTTTCACATAGCACCATTTCCTTCATAATTACTCTCCTCAAACAAAGTCTTGCTTCCGTCCGTTTCACGTAAATATAACAGTTTTTCCTTTTGCATATTCACAGTATATACAGTTATATACACATTGTCAATCTATTTTAAAAAAATATTTACGGCTAATAATACTAAAAAGCTCCGACTGCAATCCCTTGCAATCAGAGCTTCTCCCTACTTTTTTGTTTTCCTTTGTTGTGATAACCGCATAAATGCAAACCTTTTGAAAAATAATCCTGTCGCTTGTTCTGCCCCCTAAAGGCTGTCATTCTGTTTACCTTTCTTTGCAGCTCCGTATCCGGTAAGGACAGCTATGCTCAACATGAGAAGCATGCAAATGGAATAGAAGTTGACAAAGGGAATGGATGCCGGCGCTACTGCAAAGCTTTCCCCAAACTGGGCAGACTGTTGAGCCGGAATCACGCAATGTACAGTCCAGGGGGATAAAAAGCAAAACACACAGCCGGTACAGTCAAGCAGATTGGCCCGCCGATACGGATTCACGCCGTTTTTTTCGCCGATTTCGTTCACCAGATCACCCAATGCCACAATCGCCACGGAAATAACTCCCGTAATCATGCTGAGAATTCCTGCGGACAAAACAATGGTAGCCTCCGCACTTCTTTGGGATTTTGCAAAACGCTTCAATAATGAGCCCACACTTTCAAACATCCCGCTCGCTTCCATCACACCAATCAATGCAAACACTCCAATTAACATACAAATGGTGCCTGCCGTACCTGTGATGGATGAAATCACAAGACCCTCTACCGCAAATCCTCCGGGAAAAGCCAGAAAATCGCTTACGGTATAAATCCCACTCATCAATCCCACTACCGCACCGGCTGCAATCCCCCATGACAACGCCACAACCAGATGCTTACGCCTAAGACACAGGGTGATGATCACAATGGGAATCACTAACATCAAAAGGCTCACCGGCTGAATCGCGGTCTCTTTTATCCCCTCCAAAACAACGGTAGTATCTGTAGTTTTGGTAAATGTTAAGAACAAAACCAGAGCCCCCACTGCTGCCGGGACGGAATACCGGGTACGGGTCTTCACCACCATTCCCAAATCCGCATGCTGGGTCGCAGAGGACGCAATAGTGGTATCCGAAATGGGACCCAAATTGTCACCAAATGCGGCTCCCGAAACAATCGCTCCGATCATATATTCCGGGGCTACTCCCGCCATCACACCCACCGGAAACAAAATCGGAATCACGACAAAATAGGTTCCAACCGATGTACCCGTGGCAAATGCCAGCAGACAGGTCATGACAAAGGTAGCGACCACAAACAGGCGTCCGGTCAGTCCAACCGAAACCACATATGCCGCAATGGTCTGTACCATGCCACTTGAAGAAATCATTTTCCCTGAAATGGCTGCCAGGATAACTGCAAGTACAATGACGGAAAACATAGGCTTACTCAATCCATGTATGATAGCTGCCCCGTAAGCCTGATCATCTTTTGCAAAAACTGCGCCCACAATTACCGCCACAAAAAAAGCTACCACATAACCGTTCACATTGGACTGGCTGCATGCAGCCCATACAATCATGAAGCATGCCGCTAAAAGTGGCAAAAATCTACCTATTTTTCCAAAATGAAATTCTACCTGTTTTGTTTCATTTCCCATTTATCATCGTACTCCTATAAGTTTTGTTTGAAGTGGTTTAACTTTACTTCAAAGTCACCTCAATGTCAATTGTATTCTTCCCGTTGCCTTTTAACAGATTTAGACAGATTTAGACAAAAATACTTCTTGATGTCTATCGTTATTTCGTAGTATAATGTCCTATGATTTTTTTTAGGAGAGAACGAATGGATAATTATTCGCTAAAGCAGCTTTCCAAAGCTGAGAAAAAAGCTTTGTTTCAGTCTAAATATGATTATTACAGAATGTTTAACACCGGACTGATTGTGGTGTCCGTAGTGTCCTACCTGACCTTCTTTTTTACGGACTGCGGCATCTTTGGAAGATTCGCACACGAGACGCTTCTTCCCCGTACGATTATTCTGGTGCCGTTTCTTGTATATTTGATCATGGCAGCCCGCATACAAAACTACCGCATCATGGTGTTTAGCAGTTATCTCATGATACATATTATTATCTGGTGTACAGACTGGGCAACCTATCTTTTGCCCGACAGACAATATGCCATATCGGGCATGATTATCATGAACCTTATCTTTGTATGTGCAGGCTTCTGTGCCCCTTTTTCATACAGCCTTATTGCGCACACGCTCCTGGTAGTTGACATAGCCATTGCCAATCTGTTTATCCACTATGATAATTTATCCATGATGTATTTGTTTAACGTACCTTGTATATTAGCCATCTGCGTCATGCACTACCTGATGCAAAGGATTTTTCTGGAGCATTACTTCACAAAAGAAAAGCTTCAGAATATGGTTGTGCTGGATCAGTTGACTGAAGTATACAACAGAAACATATTAAAGGAAATCAGCAATTCTTCCAACAACAAACTGACTTTTCAGGACGGTATCCCGGTCAGCGCTCTCCTGATGGATCTTGACTTTTTCAAGAAGGTGAACGACCGGTACGGACATGAGGCAGGCGATACAGTTCTGATCCATCTGGCAAAGACTTTAAAGAATCAGGTGCGTGCAACAGACTATGTAATCCGCTGGGGTGGAGAAGAATTCCTGGTACTTATGCCCGGTTGTCCCGTGGAACAGGCTGTCCGTATTGCGGAAAAAATCAGAGAAACAATTCAGGATAGCGATAGTGGAGTATGTAATATAACGGTTTCCATCGGCGTAGCGGAATACGCCGGCGGAGATTATCATCAGCTTATCAAGGATGCGGACGAAGCAATGTACAAAGCCAAAAGCAATGGCAGGAATCGCGTCGTGAAAGCAGATTAGCGAGCTTCCCATCCTAAGCCTCTACTCTGGCACCATCCACGAACACCGCCTTCACCTGAAGGCTCTCATCCAGCACCACCAGGTCGGCAGAATAACCGACCTCAATGCTTCCGACTTTCTCTGCCCCTATCGCCCTTGCAGGCGCGGCAGATGCGGCATACACGGCATCCTCCAGCGGGATACCGAAGGAAGCCGCTCTTCTCACACATTCCAATAAGCTCACGGAAGAGCAGGCCAGTGTATCCGTACCGGACAGACAGGCTTTTCCTCCGGTCATAGTGATGGATTGTCCTCCCAACGCATACTCTCCGTCCGGCATACCGGCACAACGTCCGGAATCCGACACAAGCACCAGTCTGTCTCCAAAAAGCTGTGCTGTCATGCGAACCACTGCAGGTGCCACATGCAAACCATCCGCAATCAATTCCGCCGTAACCCCGGCGTCAAAGGCAGCTCCCGGAACCCCCGGTTCCCGGTGGCTGAAAGGAGTCATTCCATTATAGAGATGGGTTGTATGGGTGGCTCCCGCCTCAAAGGCTTCTCTTGCAATCTCATAACCTGCTGCAGTATGCCCCACCGATACCCGGCATGTCTTCGAAATCTCCCGAATATACTCCAAGCCCCCCTCTGCCTCCGGTGCAACCGTAATCAGCTTTATCCTTCCACCGGCTGCCTCGTTCCACCGATGAAATGAATCCACATCCGGTTTCCGAATATCCTCCGGATTCTGTGCTCCACATTTCCCGGGACTGATAAAGGGCCCCTCCAGGTGGACGCCGAATACCTTGGCTCCATTGGTCGGACGAGTAAAATCACGAATGGATTCCAGTGCTTTGACCAACTCCGGTTCCGGAATCGTCATGGTAGTGGGAAGCCACCCGGTCACTCCGTTCGCTGCATAGTAGCATGCCATCCTCTTTAATCCCTCCTGGCTTGCGTCGCTTGCATCTGCTCCCATTGCGCCGTGGGTATGAATATCCACCAATCCCGGAATGATATAGCCGCCTTCTGCATCAAAGCCATCCTTCCCCGTCACCGTTTCACCGAAATTCTCTATCAAACGATCAAATTCCACGCCACCCTGTACAAACCGGTGACCAATGAAAACCTTCCCATTTACAATCTTCATGCGTTTCTCTCATTCTCCTCTTCTTCCCAGAACAGCTCATCCAGAGTCTTTCCGAGCACCTTACAGATGGTTCTGCAAAGCTTGATGGTAGGATTATAATCCCCCTTTTCGATGGCATTAATGGTCTGTCTGGACACGCCGCAAAGCTTCGCAAGATCATCCTGGGACATATCCTTTGCTGCGCGGGCAGCCTTCAGCTTCAGGTTTTTCATGCTTTATCCTCCCGCTTATCCATCAATGACTTTACAACAAGAAGGATAAAAATGTACAGGAACAGGCCGCAGCATAAGAAATTCATAGAACCCAGCGCAAGCCTTCCATCTCTCATTACCGTCCCCATATGAAGACCATTCATTCCGCCTACAAAATTGATGATTGTTACAATACAGAAGATGATCAACAATGTCTTCCGGTTCTCGTTCAGTGCGAAATAGCCATCCTTCCAAATGCTATACGTTATCATTACAGCACCCGCAATCACGATACCCACAAAAAACAGGACACCCTGCTCTGCCGGAATCGGAATGTCTCCCATAGACAGAATGAACATGATTCCATTGTAAATACCAAAGGTGTAAAAGCCATATGTGTATGCCCTGCCCCGAACCAGCTCCTGCCTCTCATCATATCGAACCGAACCCTGTCCTTCACCATATTTCGCTTCCGACTCATCTTCCTTCTTGCTGATGACGAGAAACAGCCTCACTAACAACAAACCGGTCACTACACCCAGCAGAAGACTTAAGCCTGTTTTATTTCCCGTAGCGTTGCGAAACTCAATGGTATACTCCATCCGCCACTCACCATCCTCCGCATAATCGGTAAACTCTTCACCAATGATTTCTCCCAGGTTATACGTTTCGGAAAAAGCAACCATCTCTTCCTTGGAGGCAAGGAATGTGAGCATAATCTCATAGGTCCCTTTTTGAAGCTTCATAATATGGGATACCATATCCACTTTATCACCGGTGCAGGCTAAAATCCGGTTTCCCTCAGGGTCTTTGATAACAAGGCCTGTTACAAATCCGGGATTCTCCTCCGGCCACCACTTTACTGCAATTACCTGTTTCCCTCCTGTTTTCAGTTCAAAGGAATTGGTTATGGGCTGTGATACCACCTTCCCGTTTTCAATAGCTACAATCTGACTCATTTTCGTTGTTTGGTCGGAACCCGTCCTGCCAAGCACTGCCACGAACAAGATAACCATTACGGCAATCAATAGAATATCAATCGCTACCTTTTGTGTTTTGCTTAATCTCTTTTTCATCATCTTCTACCTTCCTTTTCTATCTGATTTCTGCGATAAAATTCTGAAACATTCTCTTTTTTAACATGAGCGCCACCCCGCTTCCAACCATTATCATCGCCGCAAGACTCACCAGCAACGGATGACAATTCCGGGAGAAGATATCCAAAAATTTTGTGACGTCATCTGCCGCCGGAGCATTACCGTTTACATAGGCAAAGGGAAGAAAAATCCAGGCAAACAGGGAACCGATTGGCATAAGCGCCAGCATATACGTAAAAAAACGGTAAAAGGTATTTTCAAATCTCGGATTATAAAGAATCATATTTAGGAACCCGATGGCTACCGGTAGCAATGCACCATTTGCATGGAGCCATAAATCCGATAAATATGTATACTCCCCGCCCATCGCACTTACATGCGCCGTTAAGATACTAAAATCAGTGATTGTGGCTCCCGCAGACACCATGACAATGAGATGCCCTATTTCATGCAAAAAAATATAAATTACAATAGTTAACGCAGCTGCCGGGAATACGAGCATGACCTTTTTGATTTTATGTTTCAAATATACCACCTTCTTGCTTCTGAATTTCGCACTGAACTTATTTCTGTAAACGCAGAATATCATACGCCTTACAATCTGTCAAGTATATTTTACATTTTGTAAATCAAATGTGGATGACTTGTCAATTAGCCCAAGGACAAAGAGCAAAGGAGCCCAAGCCCAAGAGTCCCATTTTAGAACTCAATTGTCAAAAAAGCATCTACCAACTGAATGATAGATGCTTTGCATTAATGTAATCCGATTTTCCTCTTCCGTCATAAACCTCCCTCCTAGTCTTCCGGTAAATACACATATCCAAAATGGAACTGCGAATTTGATATTACCTGCTTCAGGTTGGCATCTGTACTTCTTACTCTTAGCATATCTGCCTTAAGATTCTGTTCGTTCTTTATGTCCATAATCTTTATCCATATCTTTGCGGACTCTCCGTTTTGAAACTCTTCCGGTTCGCTTCCTTCTTCACCCGGACAAGGCTGAGCATCTCTTTCTGATACAATTTCAAGTACAGTTGCAGAATACACGATATCATTGACATCTTCCCCGACCGCAAACAAAAGCTTTACTTTTTCTCCTGCTTGGCAGAGGGCATTATAATAGCTGACTTTTTTCTTTGCCATTCCAAAGTGCAAAGACTCGGTAGAAAACCATGTATATCCTAATCCATTTTCGTCACAGTTTCTCATATAGGCTTCTATGGTGTCGTATCCATCCATTGCATTTCCGTCAACATCATATGTGGTTCCCAGCTTCATAAAAATGTAATCATTTACTTCTCTGCTATCCATTCTCTGCACCAACATCTGCTTTGCTATTTCCACTCCTAATGATTTCTTTTGCAATTAGCTCATAGGATATTTTTATATACAACTTTAGTAAGAAACCACCAGCTGCATTTTAAAGCGTTCCTCACCGTATACGGCATGGGGGATATCCTTGGGCATAATCAGCGTCTCACCTGCTTCCAGGTAGAATACCTCATCGGCCACGGTAAATCGGCCCTTTCCTTCCAGAACCGTAACCATGGCGTCACCTGCTGCCGCGTGGGTAGATATTTCCTCACCCTTGTCAAAGGAAAAGATTGTCATGCTGACAGCCTCATTCTGTACCAAAGTTTTGCTTACAACCTGCCCCTCCTGGTATGCCACAAGGTTCTTCAATTCTAATTTGGTCTGCTTATCAATATTCTTATACATAATCAACCTCCCGTATCACTCTTTGAATATACTTTACATCTCCAGTATCTTTCCGTCAATGGATATGGTGACTACCTGCCAGGGAAGGAATTTGCCGCTGGCCTGAAGAGCCTTCTTGGCTGCCATCTCTATTCCGCCGCAACAGGGCACCTCCATACGAACGATGGTAATGGAACGAATATCGTTGCAGCGAATGATTTCGGTGAGCTTCTCGCTGTAATCCACACTGTCCAGCTTCGGGCAGCCAATGATAGTCACCTTGTCCCGTATGAATTCTGCGTGGAAATTGGCGTAAGCATATGCCGCACAATCAGCAGCAATCAAAAGCTTCGCATCTTCAAAATAAGGCGCCTGAATCGGGGCAAGCTTAATCTGTACCGGCCAGTTCATCAGCTGGGACTCCATGCCGGTTGAGCCAGACTCATCCTTCTCCCGCTTCGCCCGATTGACCGCCTCTTCATCATAGGCAGGTGCCTCCCTTTCCTCAAAGGTAATGGCTCCGGTAGGACATCCCGGCAGACAATCTCCGAACCCATCACAGAAATTCTCCCGCACCAGCTTCGCTTTCCCATCTATCATCTCTATGGCACCCTCATGGCAGGCCGTAGCGCAGACTCCGCAGCCATTACATTTCTCTTCATCAATATGAATAATCTTCCGAATCATAATTTCCAATATCCTCCTTCTTTACTTTCTGCACCCATCATACTACAATCAGCTTATAATTTCTGTTGTTTTTCCAACAAAAGGAGGCTATATGCAGCACATTTTTCAGGAAAATAAACCCATTTTAATCAACAACTCACTCTTTCGAAGCATCCCGGAATCGGATATCCCCATTCTGCTGAAACATTTGGAGGCATACACCGGACAATACAAAAAAGATACCTTTATAAAAATGACCGGAGACCCGGCAGACTTTATCGGTATCGTATTATCCGGAGAAATCTATATCTGCCAGACGGATTTTTACGGCAATCGAAGCATTGTAGCTTCCTTTACCGCAGGGAATCTGTTTGCGGAAGCCTTTGCCTGTGCCGGCATAGCGCAGCTTCCCGCAGATATTCTGGCCGCTGCGGATTGCAGAATTCTTTTTCTAAGCAGCCGCACCCTGTTTCAATCCTGTGACAGATGCAGCAGCTTTCATCATCAGCTGATTGCAAACCTCTTAGGCATTGTATCCCGGAAAAACCTGTACCTGAATCAGAAGCTTTCCTACATCTCCCGGGGCACTACAAAGGAAAAGCTTCTTGCCTATCTCTCCGACCAGGCAAAGCAGAACCATTCCAACGAATTTACCATCCCCTTCAACCGTCAGGAGCTTGCCGACTTCCTGGGGGTAGAAAGAAGCGCCATGTCCGCAGAACTTGGCAAGCTTTCAAAGCTTGGCGTCCTGGAGACACAGCGCCGGTATTTTCGCTTATTTCGTTCCGTAGAATAATGACCCGCGCCGGGAAGATTCTCTATCCTTAAGACACATAATACTGAGCCTGGGCGGCAAACATTTTGGCATAGATACCATCGGGCTTGTTCACCAGTTCACCATGGGTACCGTATTCCTTCACATTTCCTTCCGAGAATACTGCAATCCTGTCACAGAACTGACAGCTGGACAGTCTGTGGGAAATATAGATGGCGGTCTTACCCTTTACCAGTTCCTCAAAATGCTTGTATATTTCGTACTCCGCAATGGGATCCAGAGCAGCGGTAGGCTCATCCAGTATGACTACCGGAGCATCTTTAATGAGGGCTCTTGCGATGGCCAGCTTCTGCTGCTCTCCGCCGGAGGGTTCAATACCTTCCTGGTCAAACTGTTTAAACAGAACGGTATCCATTCCATTCTTGAAGGAATCCACCTTCTCTGCCATACCAATCTTTCGTAAGGTCTCCCTCGCCAGAGCTTCCTCTGTTTCCGGATTCATATCCTCCGAATCCTTTAACAGCAGGTTTTCCTTAATCCGGAATGCAAAGAGCTTGAAATCCTGGAATACCGGAGCAAATACCTTCATGTATTCCTGATAGTCATACTCCTTGATATTGATTCCATCCATCCGGATCTCCCCTTCTGTAGGGTCATAGAGCCGGCACATCAGCTTCACCAGGGTAGTTTTTCCTGCACCGTTCAAGCCTACTACGGACAGATGCTCCCCCTCCCTGATGGTCAGGTTCACATGCTGCAGTACCTTCACTTCCGACCCGGGATAGGAGAAAGAAAGATCCTTAAATTCAAATACGTGTTTTCCTTCCTTCACCGGGAGCTTCCCCTTTGGCATGGCAGGAGGATAATCCATAAATTTCACATACTCATTTGCATAATTGGACTTTTTCACCATTTCCTGATAACAGATTACCATATTTTTCAGGGAGCCGGTAAAGGTACTCGCCGCATTGACCATCCGGATGCAGATTGCAATGGTCATTTTTCCCAAAATGGCCAGCGCACCCAGATAAAAGTAAATGGCTACATCATGCACAATCTGGGAGCCTTCCCTGAGGAGCTGATAGGGCAGCTGCTTATTCGCAATCTGAATATTCTCCCGGTTCCACTCGTCAGTGAAGTGCTGCCATTTCTCCACCATCATATCCTTGGACTCATACAGCCGGATGTCCTTACCGTAGCGGAAATCCACAAGGCTCCATCCCAGGTACCCAAAGATCCGGTTGATTTTTGCCAGATTTCGATAGCCCTCCTGTTCAATCCTGTTCAGCCTGTCATTCATCAATGTTGCAATGGCAACAATCACCGCGGCTATCACCAGTACCATGGGCGCATTGACCACCAACAATACAACCACACCCAATAAGGTAATCAGGTTGGAGAGGAAATTGAAGAACGGTTCCATCAATCCGTTCATACCGCCGGAATACCAGCTCATACCGTTCTTCGCCAGCTCCAGCTGATCCAATGCCTTCTTATCCTCCGTCATCTGGAAATCCAGCTCCATGATTCGCCTGCTCAATATCATATTGAAGTGATTCTCGAACTTCTGTCCGTAACGCTCAATCACATTGCTCAGCGTTCCATCAATAATCCCCAGTACAAACTCCAACAACACCAGAGCTGTTGCCAACCCGATCAACCGTTCCGGATTCCCCTCTCCCATCAGTTCCGCGATGATGGCGGGGATAAAATAGATGGAGAGGAAGGGACGGATAGAAACAGTCAGCATCTTGCCCATCCGCACTGCGAAATATCCCTTGTGGATCCGCCAGGCTTCCGGGAGAAAATAACCATACACTTTTTTAATGACATTCTCTTTCTTCATGTGTAGCCTCCCCCTTTCCGTCCTTTTCGTAATACTGGGCCTGGACCTCAAACATCCTGGCGTATTCGCCCTGTTTGGCCAGCAGCTCCTCATGGGTACCGTACTCTACAATCCTGCCATCCATAAACATGGCAATCCGGTCGCAGAAACGGGTGGAGGACAATCTGTGGGAGATATACACTGCAGACTTTCCTTCCATCATTTTGTCAAAGTTCTGATACAACTCATATTCTGCCAGGGCATCCAGCGCCGCAGTAGGCTCATCCAGCACAATCACAGGCGCGTCCTTATACAACGCTCTGGCCAATGCCAGCTTCTGCTTCTCACCGCCGGACAGATCCACACCATCCTCGTGCAGAACCTTCAGAATCTCCGTATCAATCCCCTTTTCCAGGGAGTTTATCTTCTCTTCCATGCCGGCCTGAAGGAGACATGCAAGAGCACGCTCTCTGTCCGTCCGCTCCGGCTCCTTCATGGATACATTCTCAGCTAACGGAAACGCAAACAATTCCACATTTTGGAATACCGGTGCAAAGAGACGATAGTAATCCTTTCTGTGAAACCGCTTAATATTATAGCCATTTACCAGAATCTCCCCTCCGGTCACATCATACAGGCGGAGGAGAAGCTTGATAAAGGTAGTCTTGCCGGCACCGTTTAAACCAACCACTGCCAGTCTCTGACCTGCCGGGAAGGATAAATTCAAATGCCTGATGGTATCCTCCTTGGCTCCCTCATACCGGAAGCACACATCCCGGAATTCAAAATGGAAGGTATCGCCCAATACACCGATATCCAGACAATCCTCTTCCTTCTCTACCTCCAGATCCATGAAGGTCCGCAAATCGTCCACCATATTGGAGGCAAACTGCAACTGTCCGAAGTTATCATAAAAATCGGAAAGCGCCTGGGAAAAGGCGCCGCACATTCCAAGATACAGGGTGAAATCACCGATGCTCACGCTCTCATGCATAACCTGGGTAATCAGTATGTAATACATCACCGCTGAAGCAATCAGGCTGGTGGAACAATAGATATAGGAGTGACGGAGCCAAAAGTTTCTGCTTCGATTGTACTTCTTCCGGTAATCTGCCAGAATCCCCTTCTGCTTCTTTAACAGCCAGGGTTTCAAGGAAAAGAGTCGGATGTCCTTGGCATAATCAAAGTCCTGGGTACAGCGTTCCATATAGCTCATCTGTCTTCTGGTGGTGGAGGTAGCATCCCAGAAATGCTTTTTATCATCCCGGATGGACCATCTCTGGGAGCCATAGTTGATTAACATGGCCACCGTCAGTGCCAGAAGCAGTCTGGGATCCAGTACAATGATGGTGCTTGCCGTCACAATCATGGTCACAACCTGGGCCGCCACGATGTACGTCCGATTCATCATACCCTCAAAGCCCTGCCAGTTCCCTCCCAGGGCATTGCTGGCTCGCTGATGCAGATCCAGGATATGGGGCTGCTCCAGCATCTGATAATTCATGGATAACAGCTTATCGTTCTTCTCCGTGATCATCTGAAACCGGACTAAGGTCATATTGAAATACACACGGTTGGATACAATGGTCTGACCTCCGATGGCAATCACCTCCACCAGAGCCACCACCGCAAGGAGCCTTACCAGGGGCAAAAGTTCCTTGGTATTCATTGCCGCCTGGGCCTCAATCATATCCACCATAAATTTGCCGATATAGCTCCACAAATAACGCATTACGGATTGTGTGACTGCACCGAACACAAACATCAAAACCAATAGCTTCCTGTACTTCCATATGTTCCGGAACAAAAACTTCAGATTCCCCACCAAGCCGTAGCAGGTATGGGGAACCTTGTATTTCCCGTTTTCATCCCGTTCTCCCAGAAGCACGGTTTTATTCTCTTTCTTCTTCATTACGTCCCCCTCTATTGATGAATATTTCCGTCGTCAAAGCATGTAATTCATTATACACTATCCGGATATCTATTGCCATGTATTCTTCTCAATTCCGGCAGATAACAAGTAATCGTCCTAACTGAACAGAGCAGCCAAACGGCTGCCCCATAATAACTATCACATGAGTCTTTTGTAGATATCCAGCATACTTTCTATCTGATATTGCAAAAGCCATGCCGCATCATCATACTCTATAGTAGATTTGATGACTTTCAACAACTTAGGGTAGTACTTTTCCGTCTCCGTAATCATCCTGTATATTCGTTCCCTACTAAGTCCCCAGGACATCGTAGTAAGATTGTTACAGCGATCTATAAATGCCGCTTTGGGATTTGCCGCAATCGCTTTATAGTAGCGATCCATGATCTTTTGTCTATCAGAGTCACCGGTTTTATCGTGCGTTACCAAGAGAACTATTCTCTTCGTCTCATCACTTACGGGAAGTTCCTCAATCGTCTTATTGCAATCTTCGATCACATCATGAAGCAAGATTGCCGCTATTATCTCATCTTCCTTTATTCCCATAGAAAGGGCGTGGCAAGCCATGCTTAACGGATGATAAATATACGGCGTATCCGATCTCTTTCTTTTTTGTCCTTCATGCGCCTTAACAGCAAAATCAACCGCTTTTAATGAATCTGTCATCTGAAGATTTCTTGCCGTGGTCTTCACATATGTTTTCATGTGTTCCCAGTTATAAATTGTCTCTTTTGTCTTGAAGATCTTTTGTTTTTCCTCCACTATTGCAGACAACGAAACATCAATCGCATCAGCGACATTTTCCTGGGTGAATCCTTTTTCTTCTCTTAGCCTTCGGATATTTGTACCTATACTCATGATTTCCTCCCTAATCAAGAAATCCGCAACTAAAGATATCGGTAGCTCCATACTCCTTACATAATCCATAATACATGAGGGCTTTCAAAATGTTCAGCAAGCGCAAATAGAAGTATCTATCACATTATCAAGCTGTGCTTGAGAGATCAATCGCCCTTGCAATTCTTTTTTCATAAACGTATCTTACCAAGCTACATCAGAGCGCTACAAATCCCATGTTCAAACTGATGGACAGCCAGCTGGCAACAATGGATACTGTAGCAATATCCATATAAAGTCACCTCTCCGAGCATAGTATAACGCAAATCCCCATTCAATGTCTATTTTTTTCAGATTGCTATTTCTTTTTGTGAGGTTTTTCTTCGGTGTTAAGCACACAAAGCACTCCCTTTGGAAGAACATACAGAACAGTTCCCTTTTTCTTCTTTGATAATGAAGCTTTTCTGCATATACTATCTGTATATCACTTCATAAAACAAATTATTTTTGTCTTGTGAATAGAACAATTTTGATATATAATTGTTTTGCAAATTGGAGGTTTGCTTATGAATAGAGATACCTTGAAACAGATTATATATATCCTTACTCCTTTGCCGAATACCTGATTGCGAACGGTAAGGAAAAGAA
>CALZBR010000004.1 GCA_945621435.1 uncultured Lachnospiraceae bacterium | reverse complement strand
AACTCAATCGTCCCGGGTGGCTTACTGGTCAGATCATAGAACACTCTGTTCACACCCTTTACTTCGTTAATGATTCTGCTCATGACCTTCTGGAGCACCTCGAAGGGTATCTCTGCCGATTCGGCGGTCATGAAGTCGACGGTTTTGACAGCCCGGAGGGCAACTGCGTGGTCGTAGGTGCGCTCATCACCCATGACACCCACGGATTGCATGTTGGTCAGGGCTGCGAAGTATTGATCCGGCTTCCAGGGTGCGGGAGCTTCGTTTTCTGCAGCGTAAGCTGCGGCGGCATTGTCCACCTCCTCGCGGTAGATGGCGTCTGCATCCTGCACAATTTTTACCTTGTCTGCAGTTACTTCGCCGATGATACGGACGCCGAGTCCCGGACCGGGGAAAGGCTGGCGGAAGACCAGTCTCTCAGGGATACCCAGCTCCAGTCCTGCCTGTCTTACTTCGTCCTTAAACAGGTTGCGCAGGGGCTCAATGATTTCTTTAAAGTCAACATAATCAGGCAGACCGCCTACATTATGGTGGGATTTGATCACTGCGGATTCTCCGCCCAGACCGCTTTCTACCACATCCGGATAAATCGTTCCCTGGGCCAGAAAGTCAACGGCACCAATCTTTTTTGCCTCTTCCTCAAAGACACGGATGAATTCTTCGCCGATGATTTTTCTCTTGCGTTCCGGTTCGGTCACACCCGCCAGCTTATCATAGTAACGCTGCTGGGCATTGACGCGGATAAAGTTCAGGTCAAACTGTCCTTTCTCGCCGAAGACGGCTTCCACCTCGTCGCCTTCATTTTTTCTCAACAAGCCATGATCTACAAATACACAGGTAAGCTGTTTGCCGATTGCCTTGGAAAGCAAGCCTGCTGCCACGGAGGAATCCACACCTCCGGACAAAGCCAACAGTACCTTACCGTCTCCTACTTTTTCACGGATCTCCCGAATGGTATTGTCCACAAAGGAATCCATTCTCCAGGTACCGGTACAACCGCATACTCTTCGAACGAAATTGTAAAGCATCTTGCTGCCTTCCACGGTATGAAGTACCTCCGGATGGAACTGGATGGCGTAGAGCTCTTTCTCTATGCACTGGGCTGCTGCCACAGGACAGTTTGCGGTGTGTGCAACAATCTCAAACCCGGGTGCAACCTTGGAAATATAGTCAAAATGGCTCATCCAGCAAATGGTCTCATGTCCGTTATGCTTGTGGTCCTCGCAGGTAATGCCTGCTGCCTGACCGTTGAGCCCGGTGCCGACACCGTGAAACAAAGGAGTCCCTGCATTGACATAGACCTCCGTCTTGCCATATTCACGGACAGGCGCCTTTTCCACCCTGCCTCCAAGTACATGCATCATGAGCTGTGCGCCGTAACAAAGTCCCAATACCGGAACCCCCAATTCAAAGAGTTCCCTGCTACAGGTCGGTGCTCCGTCTTCATAACAGCTGTTAGGTCCTCCTGTCAGGATGATACCCTTGGGGTTCATTGCCTTAATCTGCGCCAAATCTGTTTTGTAAGAATAAATCTCACAGTACACATTGCATTCTCTCACGCGCCGGGCGACCAGCTGATTGTATTGTCCGCCAAAATCAATGACAATTACTTTTTCCTTGGAAAGTTCATTTCCCATAGTGCAATTTCCTCCTGCCTTGCTATATTTATATCACTCCGTAAAATCCGAAAGCGGTCTGAAGGTATATCCCATCTCTTCCCATTTTGTCAGGAGGTCATCCAGGATCTCTCCGTTTGTCTTGGAAATCACATGGAGCAGTACAATGGCTCCGGGGTGAGTTCTGTTCATAATGGTATTTATTGCTTTTTCGTGGGACGGCTGGTTATTCACATCCCAGTCCATATGGGCGATACTCCAGAAGAAGGTGTAATATCCCAAATCCTTCGCCATCTGCAGATTCGCCAGACAATACTTGCCCTGGGGCGGTCTGTAGTAAGGCGCCATCTCCGTGCCTGTGACCTCTTTGAAAAGGTTGGATACATCCTCCATTTCCTTCCGGAAGGAAGCCTCATCCGAAATCGTGGACATATCCGGATGGCTGTAGGTATGATTTCCTACGGTATGTCCCTCTTCAACCATTCTCTTTACCATGTCAGGTGCTGTCTTCAGATAATGTCCCACCACAAAAAAAGTAGCCGGTACATTGTGTTTCTTCAGCACATCCAGAATAACTCCGGTGTTGCCGTTTTCATAGCCGCAGTCAAAGGTCAGATAAAGAACCTTCTCCTCATTGTCCGTCACAAAAAAAGCGTTATACTGCTTCATCACATCGATTCCCGCCACACCGGTCGGCTTATCCCCGGGATTGCCGAAGCCCAGTCCCCAGTCCTTGGTCGCCCACAGGATCTCAGGGTCTGTGATGGGCGGCACGGATGTGGAGTCGTCCGGTTTGGAGGCCACATCATTTTCTCCGGTTCCAACCTGTCCGGGAGAGGCGGCTGAAGATTCTTCGAAAAGTGTGCCGGAAGCTCCACCGGACTCCACGGAGCCTTCGGTATCGTTTGACGCCCCCTGAACTCCCGGTACATTACCGGTTTCATCGATAGGAGTCCCGTTAACATATAAGTCGGAGCTGCCCGCCGTATTATCCTTGTTCTTCCTATCACCCAGCGCGATGCCAATCACCAAAACCACTGTAAGCAGCGCGATAATCAGTACCGACCATATGGCTACCTTCGCAATATTTAATTGATTCCTTCTGTTCCTTCGACTCATTTTTCTTTCCTTGTATCTGTAAGATCCACCTCGGTAAGGTGCCTGCAAAAATCTCTGTTACAGTTCATTCCAATCAGGTTTCTCAAAAATTCATTCCCATTATAAAATACACCTTATCCGTTTACAAGATTATTTTTACAAATTCGAAGAAAGATGTTAAACTATAGGTACCGCAGGAAATAACAGGAAACTGCTGCGGCAGAAAAAGTCCATGGAGGAGGTTCCTTATGAAACAACAGATATTTACCAATGAAGTTATCCTGTCCTGGCTGCAATATTATGCCAAGAATACCACTCTCGACCTGGAGCATGTGAAGATTATCGATATTACGAAGAAAAATAAGAATGTCATTCCCACCGTAGAAGCCCACAAGACCACCATGGTATTCACCAACGCAGGCATTGATGATATTTTCTATCGTCTTTGGAATGCCGGTCTGGGGGAATGTGAGGTATGGTACAACGAGGGTTCCGACCCTTCCGGTGAGATTCTGCACCAGAAGGTAAAAGAAATGATTGACCGCGGAATCAATGCATCAGCCGGTATGCTGATTTTAAACCCCAATGCCCGCAACACAGCCAAAATCGGTTTGAGCAATGAGATGTTCCAGCGTGGCTCCATTCACTATGTAGGCAGTGAAATCCGTGCCGTCATCCTGAATAAAATGATGGTTGCCCCCCAGGATGACATCTGTGTCATCGGCGGGGAGAGTATCGCCATCGAGACGGCTCTCATGGCTCCGGAGGGTTCCGTCATCGCCGTAGAATACAGTCAGGCAGACCGCGTTACCCTGGAGGATAACGTGGCCCACTTTGACCTGCATAATGTGAAAATCATCGATCATGTCGATGCTGAGACCATGAAGGACTGTCCCGTTCCTTCTCTGGTATTCCTTGTGGCATCTGCCAGCACCAATCAGGAACTGTCTTATCTCAAGTCCCTGAATCCCGGCATCAAGGTGGTACTCTACACCCTCGACTTCAAGGTAGCCGCAACCATGAAAGACACTCTGGAAGCCATGGGCTTTACCGATATCGACACCATCCAGATTTCCGTCTCCAAGCTGGGTAGCAACAACACCTTCAAGCAGGAGCCCGCTCCCTGGATCATCACCGCCCGTTCTGTTGCTGAAGAGAATTAGTCCCTTCCGTAAAATCGGACAAGGGACGGTAGGAATACCCCATTTCTTCCCATTTTGTAAGTAATTCATCCAGAATCTCACCATTGGTTTTGGAGGTATTGTGAAGCAGCACCACCGCACCGGGATGCACGCGACCGGTCAGTTTATCAAACGCTTCCTTGTGCGTGGGTTGCGCTTCCACATTCCAGTCCACATAAGCCAGACTCCAGAAAAACGTAGCATATCCCAGCTCTTTCGCCATTCTGAGATTCTCCGCACTGTACTTTCCCTGAGGCGGCCTATAATACATAGCCATATCCTCCCCCGTTATCTCCCTGTATTTCTCCCGAACCGTATCCACTTCCTTTTGAAAGGATTCCCGGTCGGAAATCTTGGACATGTCCGGATGATGATATGTATGGTTTCCCACAGTATGACCATCCTTTACCATACGTTTTACCAGGTCCGGAGCTGATTCCAGATAATGTCCCACCACGAAGAAGGTCGCCGGGGCATTGTGCTTCTTCAGGGCATCAAGTATCGCTTCCGTATTTCCGTTTTCATATCCACAGTCAAAGGTCAGATACAGCACCTTATCCTCCGTTTCTGACATATAATAGGCATTGTAGGTCTGCATTTCCGCTATCGTAGCCGTCCCGGTGGGTTTCTCTCCGCTCTTTCCAAATCCCAGTCCCCAGTTCTCCGCCTTTTTTAAGAAATCGTAATTCTCATACAGGATTCTTCCCTTGAGACCTCCCTGTACCTGATGGGAACTCATCACCTCGGTCATCGTCTCCCCGGGCATCGACTCCCCGGATATCCGTTCCTGTATATCTGTTGTTCCGGGGATCTCCCATTCCAGGCTGGATATGGCCGCCTCTCTCCCCAGAAAAAACATAGCTAACAGGAAGGCGGTGGCAGGAATCACTTTCTTCCAGTTCACTCCGGTTTTCTCCAGCAGCTGAGGTACAAGGTCTTTCACAAAGATTGTTTTCATACGAATATCTCCGCTTTTTTTCATATATATGCATAGGATACCCAATACTTCACTTCAAACCTGCATCGCTCACGCTGAAACGTCACACTCCCACCAAAGCGTCGAATACTCCTGCCACATTCAGTGTTCCGTATCCCCATTCCCGGTTGGGATATGTCATGTCAAAGCTTCTCCTGGCTCCTCGGATGAAATAGTTCCTGATTTCCAGGCTTTCTACCACCGGATTGTTGCCATCCACCACCGCCCACTGCATAAACTGAGCCACAGCGCCTGCGGTGATGGCTGCAGCCAGACTGCTTCCGGTCCGGCTTCCACCGGGCACGCTGACGTTCACTCCCGGAGCCGCAAAATCGGGCTTGATAGCGCCGGTTCTGGAGAATCCTCTTCCGGAAGCAATATAGAAGCTGTCGTTTACCGCATTGTAAGTAGAAACACTGATGGCATTGGCTGCCATGGCAGGCTCCGTTAATGTAATATAAGGCGTTGGTTGCAGAAAATATACCTCTGTGTTTAGAAATTGTGTGATGGGCAGCCACATATGAAATGTCCCGTTGTGAATCTCGCCTGCAGCTTCCACATAGAAGGTCCATATTCCCGGAGTCGGTGCTTCCACCCGAAGCGTCACCAGTTCTTCTCCGGAGGCAGGCTCCACCAGGATTCCCGCCACGCTGATTCTGGTGCGTTCGTAGATAAACCCATAGGTATTGACCTCCTCCAGCCCCAGCCGGATGGGTGGAATCGTCTCTCCACCGGGAGAACGCACTGATATGGCAAACACGTCAGGGACGCTCCCCCAGAGTTCCAGGAGAAACCCCTTCGCATTCTGCCCTACCCGGATCTCAACCGCCTCCCTGTTGTCCCCAACGGTTCCACGATTGTTCAGACTCCCCTGATAATGATGTGCCGCATTTCCTTCGTTTCCGCCGCATACTACCACCGCCCGACTGCGTTTCACGGCAACACTGTTCAGATATTCCGGCAGTGCGGAACTACCCGCGTGGTCTCCGTAACCGGTTCCAAGACCGATGCAAAACACCACCGGTCTGCGGAATGCCCGGGCAAAACCATCCCCATACCGCACCCCCAGCATGATATCCGTCTCCTCATAGGCCGGCACCCCTTCCGGCACCAGATAAAAATCCCGCAGATATTGTTTGCTTTCCTTCAGTTTTACCACCACGATATCAGCCTCAGGGGCTGCCCCAAGAAAGTCTCCTGTTATTATGCTTTCCGCTTCCGCCCCGCTGCCAACCGCTCCTCTGCCGCCGGCAGCTACAGCCGCAAGATCGGTGCCATGTCCGATTTCATCCACAGAGGGCACGATCTCGTATGGGGTCTCCGAGGCAAGAGCCCGATTGATTTCCTCCCGTCTGTACTCACTTCCGTAGAAAAAGCCCTCCGGAGGCGTGCCGGTCTGAATTGTCTGATCCCAGATGGCCAGAATACGGCTACTGCCGTCGGGATTTCGAAACAGCGCAGAGGTGTAATCAATGCCCGTATCGATAAAGACTATCACACAGCCTCTTCCCGTCAATTCCAGAGGTTCTCTCTGCACCTGTATTATGCCGCTCTCCAGCAGACTTGTGGGGTCAAATTCCTGCTGCATCAGTCCGTATAGCTTGGGCACGCTCCTATAATCATAGAAATAGTCACTGGGATCGGACAATTGATTCCGGTTCCAATAAATGATGTTGTACCTGTTTTCCACATTGACGGCGCAGAGATCATACCTTGTGTTCACCGCACCTAAACTAAAATCTACAATAATATCAAAATAATCATCTGATAAGATTCGCTCTTTACAGGTCATAAAAAATCCTCCCTTCGCTTTCTTTATCCTATGCGAAGGAAGGATCTTATGTACCGCTGCGCGAATCCCGCTTTCCTAATATGGCTTCAGCCGAAAACTTTATATTGGAATACATCTATGTCTTCAAAACCCATAGCCTCGATTCCTTCTCTTGTCTGTTGTACCTCCTGCTCTGTCGTGAATTCCGGGATTATGGGAATCCGAATTCGGCATTTGGATTGCAGCTTATGCTCACAAAGCCATTTCAGATTCTGATATGTTTTCTCAGGACTGATGCCGGTGTAGCGCCGATATATCTCGGGGTTCATGGATTTCACATCAATGATGAGACTGTCCAGACAATCCACCACACTTTCCAGAACTTCTGTGGGCACATTAAGTGAGGTTTCCACATTGATACATACCGCCGGCGGAAAAAATGCCTTGATCTCCCTGATGGCTTCTGCGTATAGCAGGGACTCTCCCCCACCGAAGGTAACGCCGCCCCCCGTAGCAATAAAATAACAAAAGTCTATCATCAGCGTCTGTGCAAGCTTTTCCGGCGTCAGCTCTCGGAATCTACCCGAGGAAAGAACATCGCGATTGATACAATACTTACACTGCAACGGACAGCCATACAGTCCAACCAGTGTGGTAATCCCCTTGCCATCTATAACAAACCGGTGCCTGTTGATGGTCTGTACCATAAAGGTGTTCACTCCCCACTCTCCTCCGGGACATCTTCATCATCCTCCCCATAGATATCCCTGATGTCTTGTTCCATACCGGCTATATCGTTATCCGGCAATACCTGAATCTTGTCATCCGGAAGGATTAATCCCCCCTCTATCAGATCCGGATTATATTCCACATCTCCGGACAGTTCACCATTGCCATACCCCGGTGCCAATCCTTTGAAGAAGCCCGCAACCGAATCCATTGCCTTCTCCCAGGTTACGTTCTCTCCATGGTGGGAAGCTACCGGCGGTGCCGAAGGCGTCCCGGTTTCCTCTATAGGACCGCAACCGGTCAGCATCACGCCGGCCGTGATTGCAACAGCAGCCGCAGTCTTGCCAAGAAGCGCCTTGTTCAGTATTTCTTCCTCCTGCCTGCATTTCGGACAGGTGCCGCTGCACTTGCCTTGATAAGTGCATTCTCTCTGATGAAGATCTATTCCCAACCGATCCGCCATCTTCTTTCTGATGTCCTTTAGCTTTTTACATTTTTCCCTATGCTTATCCATATGCTCCCTTTCTCGACAATGATCGCCGACCATTATATTATAGTCCATTTTTTACCAAAAGTCATTTCATAAATATAGACGAATCAAACACAAAAAAGTTCTCCGAAAAATAAAAAAAGAAATCGCACACCCTCAGGTGTGCGACCCCTGTTCTGACTATCCCAATGCTACATCCAGTATCATCATCAACACAAAACCTACAGCTACCCCAATGGTACTGATGTTATTGTGCTCTCCCGACTGGGACTGGGGAATGAGCTCCTCGACCACCACGTATATCATGGCACCTGCTGCAAAGGAAAGCAGATAAGGCAGAATCAGAACCACCTGCGACGCCATAAGTATCGTAATGACAGAGCCGATTGGTTCCACGATTCCGGAGAGAACTCCGTAACCGAAGGCTTTCTTCCGGGAAAATCCGTTTCCCCGCAAGGGCATAGAGATAATCGCCCCTTCCGGGAAATTCTGAATGGCAATTCCAATGGCAAGCGCCATGGTTCCCGCCATGGTAATCCCTGTATTTTCCATCATTGCTCCTGCAAAGATCACACCTACCGCCATACCTTCCGGCAGATTATGAAGGGTGACCGCCAGGACCATCATTGTTGTTTTTTTCAGGTGGGACTCCATACCCTCCGGTTTATCGCTGTCTATATGGAGGTGGGGTATCAGACTATCGAGCAGAAGAAGAAACCCCATGCCCAGCAAGAATCCTGCTGAGGCAGGGAGCCACGGTACCCTACCGCCTTGTTCCTCTGCCATCTCAATGGCCGGAATCAAAAGGGACCAGACCGAAGCCGCCATCATGACCCCCGAAGCAAAGCCCAGTAAAAGCTTCTCCAGGCGGGAGTCCATCTCTTTCTTCAGGAAAAAGACCATGGCCGCTCCAAGCGAAGTCCCCAGAAAGGGGATTAATAAAATTAAATATTCCTTCATTGACTGCACCTCTGTATCATATTATTCATCCGGCGCAAAAATGTGCCGGTCCCTTCAGACAACGAATCGCATTGAGCACGGCAATGACCATGACTCCCACATCTGCAAAAATCGCAATCCACATATTTGCAATTCCCACTGCTCCCAAAACGAGACAGATTGCTTTTACCGCCAGGGCAAATACAATATTTTCCCTGACAATGCGCATACATTTCCCGGAGATGACGATAGCAAGTGCAAGCTTCAGCGGGTCATCATCCATAAGTACCACATCTGCCGCCTCAATGGCAGCGTCGGAGCCCATGGCGCCCATGGCTACGCCGATATCTGCCCGGGACAGAACCGGTGCGTCATTGACACCGTCTCCCACAAAAACCAGCATTTCCCCCTGCTTTTTCTGTTCCAGCAAAGCCTCCACCGCTGTCACCTTGTCTCCGGGAAGCAGTTCGCTTTTAACTTCATCTACTCCCAACTGACCGGCAACGTGTTCTGCGATCGTTCTGTTATCTCCGGTGAGCATAACGGTTCTGCGTACTCCGGCTGCTTTCAGGGCTGCAATGGCTTTTTGAGACTGCTCCTTTATCACATCCGCAATCAGGATATAGCCGGCATACCTGTCATTGACCGCCAGGTGTACCACGGTACCCACTCCGATGCTTTCTTCCCATTCAAGTCCCAGCTGTTGCATCAGTCTGGCATTTCCTGCAGCCACCTTCACACCGTCTACCAGGGCTTTTACTCCATGACCTCCAATCTCTTCCACATCCGTGACTTTTGTCCTGTCAATTTCCTCTCCGAAAGCCTCTCTGAGACTCTTGCTGATGGGATGATTGGAATAACATTCCGCATAGGCAGCATATTTTAACAATCCTTCCTCTGTTCCATCAAAACCTGAGGAGGGGCAGATTGCCGTCACTTCAAACACTCCCCTGGTGAGAGTGCCGGTCTTGTCGAATACGACATATTTCGTCCTCGCTAGATTTTCCAGATAATTAGAGCCCTTCACAAGAATTCCACAGGAAGAAGCCCCGCCGATTCCTCCGAAAAAGCTGAGGGGTATGGAGATTACCAATGCACAGGGGCAGCTGATGACCAAAAAGGTCAGGGCTCTGAACAGCCAGACATTCCAATCTGAATCATTACCTGCCAGCCAATTCACCACCGGAGGAAGTACAGCCAGTGCCAATGCACTGTAACAGACTGCGGGCGTGTAATACTTCGCAAATCTGGTTATAAAATTCTCCGTATGTGCTTTTTTCATGCCGGAGTTCTCTACCAGATCCAATATTTTTGATACCGTGGATTCTCCGAATTCCTTTGTCGTCCGTATCTTCAAAAGACCTGTGGTATTTACACAGCCGCTGATGACCTCCTGCCCGACACTCACCTCTCTTGGCACACTCTCCCCCGTCAGCGCGGAGGTATTCAGGGAAGAGCTTCCCTCCGTTACAATACCGTCAATGGGAATCTTCTCTCCGGGGAGCACCACAATAACAGCACCGATCTCCACCTCCTCCGGATCCACCTGCTCCAGCTTACCGTCTTCTCCCTCCACGTTCGCATAATCCGGCCGGATGTCCATAAGCGCACTGATATTTTTGCGGCTTCGCCCCACGGCCACTGACTGGAACAATTCGCCGATCTGATAGAAAAGCATTACCGCAACACCTTCCGCAAACTCTCCCTCTCCGCCGTTCAGTTCCGTATACAGCGCAAGAATCATGGCACCTACCGTGGCTATGGCCATAAGGAAATTCTCATCAAATACTTCACCGTGAATAATCCCCCAAAAAGCCTTTCTCAGAATGTCGTATCCAATCACCAGGTAGGGAACAAGATAAAGACATAGCTTAACCCAGCCCTCTGCCGGCACAAAGTGCAACACAATCATCAAAACAGCCGCAAGGATGATACGGTAAAGAACCTTTTTTTGTTTCTTTGTCATAGAAGCTTATCTCCTGTCCGGGTTACTAATCCAGAAAAATCTCGCAGTCACTCTCCACCTTCCTGCAGGCTTTGAGAACCGATTTCATCACAGAATCCACATCCGCATTTTCCTCAAACTCCACCTTCATCTTCTGAGTCATAAAGCTGACTGTGGCTTCCAGCACACCCTCTACCTTTTTTGCGGCTTCTTCCATCTTCAGAGCGCAGTTTGCGCAATCTACTTCAATTTTATACGTTTTCTTCATAGATTCTCTCCTTCTTCTTTGAACATCTGAACCACTGTTCATATGTTAATATTACCACAATCTGTGCATTTGTCAAGTCTGAGTTTCATGATAAAAGGCATAGTGGGAAAACATCCTCCTACTATGCCTTTTCTTCGTTTTATCATATTATCCCGTTGCTGCCCGGGCGACACTCTCCTGCATTCTGTTAAAGTACGGTATTACAGTTCGCAGTTATTCACGGTTCTGGGGAAGGGAATCACGTCTCTGATATTGCCCATGCCGGTCAGATACATAACGCATCTTTCGAAACCAAGGCCGAAGCCCGCATGTCTGACAGAGCCGTAGCGGCGAAGATCCAGATAGAAGTCGTAATCTTCTTTCTTTAATCCCAGCTCTTCCATTCTCTGCTCCAGAAGCTCCAGCTTGTCCTCGCGCTGGCTTCCTCCGATAATCTCTCCGATTCCGGGTACCAGGCAGTCCATGGCTGCTACGGTCTTGCCGTCCTCGTTCAGCTTCATGTAGAACGCTTTAATCTCCTTGGGATAATCTGTCACAAACACAGGGCGTTTGAACACCTCCTCAGTCAGATAACGCTCATGTTCCGTCTGCAGATCACAGCCCCAGAATACCTTATAATCAAACGCATCGTTATGCTTCTCAAGAATCTCAATGGCTTCAGTGTAGGTAACATGACCGAAATCGGAATTCGCCACATGCTCCAGTCTTTCCAGCAGTCCCTTGTCCACAAACTGGTTGAAGAATGCCATCTCCTCGGGTGCGTTTTCCAATACATAGCGAATGACATATTTCAGCATGCTCTCGGCCAGAATCATATCGTCCTTCAGGTCTGCGAATGCCATCTCAGGCTCAATCATCCAGAATTCCGCAGCATGACGGGTGGTATTGGAATTCTCGGCTCTGAAGGTAGGTCCGAAGGTATACACATTCTTAAATGCAAATGCATAGGTTTCCACATTCAGCTGTCCGCTCACAGTCAGATTTGTTGATTTGCCAAAGAAATCCTGACTGAAATCAACCTTGCCGTCCTCAGTCTTGGGAATATTGTTCAGGTCCATGGTAGTGACCTGGAACATCTCACCGGCACCCTCGCAGTCGCTCCCCGTAATCAGAGGGGTGTGTACATATACAAAGCCTCTCTCCATAAAGAAGCTGTGAATTGCATATGCGATCAAAGAACGCACTCTGAAAACTGCCTGAAAGGTATTTGTTCTGGGGCGCAGATGCGAGATGGTGCGCAGATACTCAAAGCTGTGGCGCTTCTTCTGAAGAGGATAATCAGCGGTGGAAAGACCTTCTACCGCTACCTCTTTCGCCTGCATCTCAAAGGGCTGCTTCGCATCCGGAGTTGCAACAATGGTACCTGTGATCACCAGTGCCGCACCGACATTCATTTTGCACAATTCCTGGAAATTGGAAAGCTGATCGTCGTATACTACCTGCAGAGGTTCAAAAAAGGTTCCGTCATTGATCACAAGAAAACCAAAATTCTTGGAATCACGGTTGCTTCTCACCCAGCCGCCTACGGTTACTTCCTTTCCGATATATTTGTCACGCTCCCGGTAAAGATCCTTGATATCTGTCAAATCCATGTCTGTAACACTCCTTTTATCCTATTTTTAACTGCTTGCCAAATCAGCAGCTTACTCAACAACCACAGCTTTTCCCTTAAGGAACTCCATAACCTTCTCAGTCATGATGTTATTGCGCCAGTCCTCCCGTGAGGTTCCTTCGGTCAACTCTTCTACGGATGCATAGTTACCCGTGGCTGCATATTCCTCCAGCTTTGTCTGAAGCTCCTCTTCCTCTACCTTCAGATTCTCAGCATTTGCAATAGCCTGAAATACCAGATCTCTCTTCAGGGCTGCTTCTGCGGAGCTGGAGATATACTGTTCGGCTGTCATACCGTAGTAATAAGTGAAATACGTATCTGCACTGAACCCATAGGTTGCCTCAAAGCTATCCAAACCAATATAATCAGAAATCGTCTGACCGTAATATGCCAGCATATCCTGAGGAAGTTCACCAAAGGTACAGCTTTCAACCAGCTTCAAAGAGATGCTGTTCTGAAGCGCATTGTCATATCTGTCTGTCAGATACACATCAATATAGTCTTCCAAAGCATCTACGGTATTAATCTCTGCATTTCCAAGTTCATTGAGCCCAACCTGTGCCGCAATTTCATCCTTCATGTCCTCACGCTTAACTTCCGTAGGACGGATGAACTGAACGGTAACGGTAAATACCACAGCCTGTCCTGCAAGCTCTGCATTGTCATAATACTCCGGAAAAGTAAGATTCAAATCCACAGTCTGTCCGGGCATAACACCAATCAGCCCCTCTTCAAATCCTGCAATATAAGAACCGCTTCCAATCACAAGATCCTGTCCCTGTGCAGTACCTCCTGCAAAAGCCACACCGTCCTTCTTACCCACAAAATCGATAACAGCCGTATCCCCGTTCTGTACTGCCCGATCCTTAATACCGCCATTGTCTGCAGTCACATAGCTCACATAAATCTCATTCAGAAGAGCACTGACATTCTCCTCCGTGGCTTCCACCGAATCCACCGTGACCTCAATGCTCTGGTAATCCCCAAGAGTCACATAATCCTCAACCTTCATTTCATTCAAAGGAATCTCCGGCGCCTCTACCCGCACCACAGGGGTCTGCGGTACATTGTTGTCCTGCTGTCCCGAAGACGCTTCAACAACGGAAGATGACGAGGCTCCACTGCCGGACGCACCGGACGGATTGGCAGCTCCATTCCCGCTACAACCTGTCATCAGCATTACGGCAGCCAATAAGCATGCTCCTGCCTGATATCTCTTTTTCATAATCTCTTCCTCCTTAAAATCATAGGCACATTATAACATCATAAAATTCGTTTGGCAATTACAACAATGGCGACATCAGCCGACATACCTGTTCTTTGAATCTGATCAGCAGTTTCCGGGCAGCGTAATCGTCCATGGTAATCTGTGTACAATATTGCAGATCACTCCGGAAGATTTCCTCCATCTCCTTCGCTTTCACCTTGCTGTAAACAATCGCATTTACCTCAAAATTCAATGCAAAGCTGCGGATATCCATGTTCGCTGTACCATAACAGAATACCTCCCCATCCACAATGATTCCTTTACTGTGAAGAAAACCATTGTCATAGGTATAGCAGTTGGCTCCCGCACTCAACAGTTCTCCCATATAAGAATAGGTAGCCCAATAGACAAAGGGATGGTCCGGCATACAGGGAATCATGAGATTCACTTCAACTCCGGAACGCACGGCAATCAATAATGCATTCATAACCGACTCATCCGGTATAAAATAAGGGGTCTGTATACAGATTCGCTTCTTTGCTCCGGAAATCAGCCTGATATAATTATCCCTGATCTGTTCCAGGGAATTATCCGGTCCGCTGCTGATAATCTGAACCTCGCAATGATCTCTCACACCCTGCTCCGGTTCCCGGAAGTATAATTCATTCTGCAGCAATTCGTCCTTGGCCGCATAATTCCAGTCCAGGATAAAACGTAGCTGAAGTCCCATAACGCCCATCCCCCGGATACGAAGGTGGGTATCGCGCCAGTGTCCAAACTTCTCGTCCAGGTCAATATATTCCTTGCCTATGTTAAATCCTCCCACATAGGCAACGCGATTGTCAATGACCACAATTTTCCTGTGATTTCTGTAATTGATTCGCAAGTGAAATCTTCCCAGGATGGCCGGGAAAAATTCGGCGGTCTGAATCCCTTCCTTTCTCAGCTTCTTCCAAAAGCTCCCGCTGACACTCCGGCATCCCATACCGTCAAAGAGGACACGAACCTCCACACCCTCTGCCGCTTTTTTCTTCAGTACCTCAACAATCCTCTGAAATAAGACATCATTACGAATAATATAGTACTGAAGATGAATGAAGTGTTCTGCTTTTTCCAGATCCTCAATCAGCGCGTTGAATTTTTCATTGCCGTCCGTAAAAATATCAATATCATTGTCCGCCAAGAGTATGGCATCCGCCGTCTCCATATTATACATGATGAGGTCGGTATATTTGGCAATATCTTCATCTGTCAGCCGGGGATTCTTCTTTTTCAATTGCGCCTTCTGGTCACGGATTGTCTGATGCAGATCATCTTCCAGCTCCTTGTCACGAAACATTTTCCTCTTATGCATATCTTCGCCAAGAAACAGATAAAAAACAAATCCTAAGCCCGGCAGAAAAACCAGAAGCAGCAACCACGCCCACACGCTCTTGGGAGCGCGCCTCTCAAAAAAGACAATGATTATGGCAAAAAGCATGTTTATTACAAACAGACTTCCCATAATATACGGAACTGCTCTCCAAACGGAATCAACTTTATCCATACTCGTTCACCCGCATATCCTTTTGCTTAAGTTTATCCCCCCTCAAGCAACAATAAACCCATTATAATGCACCTTCCCATTAAAATAAAGGATATTTTCACATTTTAGTTGATTATACTCATCAGAATATGTTAAAATAGGACACGTTAAATTATGCTGTGTCATAGCCTATACAGCTGACAGAAAGATTGGAGTAACCGTATGAAGTGGTGGGTTGTACTGATTATCGTAATTGTAGTGATTGTTGCCCTATTGGCGATTTTGTATTTTCTCGGCAGAAAAGCCCAGAAGAAGCAGGAAGAACAGCAGGAGATCATGCAGGCCAACAAACAATATGTTTCCATGCTGATCATTGACAAAAAAAGAATGAAGCTGCGGGATGCCGGTCTGCCGGCCATGATACTGCAACAGACGCCCAAAGCCCTTCGTGGTGCCAAGTTACCTATTATTAAGGCTAAAATCGGGCCTCAGATCATGCCCCTGATCTGCGATGAGAAGATTTTCGATTCCGTTCCCGTAAAAAAAGAGGTAAAGGCTGCTGTCAGCGGTATTTACGTACTTGAGGTAAAGGGACTTCACGGTAAGCCTGTTGCCCAGCCCGTGAAGAAAAAGAGCCGCTTCAGGCGGGCGCTGGAGGCCGCCCAGGAAAAAGCCGGCGCTAAGCCCCTTAAGTAAATAGGAAAGCAGATCTTTCTCTATGTATTCCGGCAAATAAAATCGCGACTTGACAGAAAGACTTCGGAAGACTATAATTTGCTTTGTCAATTTTACGTTAAGATTGAAAAATACACACGATACAAGGAGAGGAAAAATGAAAAAGAAAAAGTTTTTAGTGTTACTGTTGACTTTTATTATGGTATTTGCTCTTGCTGCCTGCGGCGGTGACAAGGATGACGATGACGATGATGATGACAAGAGCAGCAAAAAGAAGACCGAACAAGATGATGATGATGACGATGATGATGATGACGATGACGACAAAAAGGCCAATAAAGATGATGACGATGATGATGACGATGACGACGATGACGACAAAAAGTCCAATAAAGATGATGATGATGACGATGATGACAAAAAGGCTTCCGCTTCAAGTATAGACGGAACATGGTACTATAAATTTGATGCTTCCGAAATGCTGGGGGAAGAACTTGAGATTGATGACATTAGTTTTGTTTTAGATCTCTACTTTTCCTTTGACGAAGATGATGCAACCATGGAGATGTATATCGACAAGGACTCCTTTGCTTCTCAGATGGAGGGCATTATGGTTGACTACATGTATGACCAGTTCGAACAAATGGGACTTTCCAAATCTGATGCGGATGCAATGTGCGAAGAAAACTACGGTGACGATGTAAAGGGTTATGTAAAATCCATGCTTCCCGAACTTCTTGCTGAAGTCGGTGATGAGTTCTCTATGTCCGGTTACTACAAGACCGAAGGGGACAAGCTGTTCTTTGCCGAGGACGAAGATGACTTCGACGAGGATAACTATATCCTCTTTGAACTCAAAGGTAAGAAGCTGACACTTGACGATCCTGAGGGTTCCGATACTATTCCCGATACCGAGATTCCACTTCCTCTGACCCTGGAGAAGGTTAAGTAATCTGAAATACAATAATTTTTGCCACCGGTATATGCCGGTGGCATTTTTGTTTGTCATCTCGTACAATACGGGATAAAATAGTGGGCATGCATAATTTGACAAGAACGGTGTGATTGGATATAATAAAGCAAAACCTTGTATACAAAATACAAGCAGAGATAAGGCGCTACTATGGATCGAATAACACTGAAGGCTTATGCAAAAATAAACTTAGGTCTGGATGTCACAGGCAGGCTCCCCAACGGCTATCACACCGTAAAAATGATTATGCAGACCCTGGGAATCTGCGATGAAGTCACTTTGGAGAAAACCGCAAAAGGGATTCACATTACTACAGATTCCGCAGAACTACCCAATAATGAAGACAATCTTATGTGGAGGGCGGCCGCCCTGATGCAGCAGACCTATCGTATCCCGGGTGGTGTCCTGATTCATCTGGTGAAAAATATCCCCATCGCTGCAGGAATGGCCGGCGGTAGCACTGACGCTGCAGCAGTCATGCGCGGCATGAACCTTTTATATGATTTAAACATTCCGAAAGAGGAATTGATGACGCTTGCCGTCTCCATCGGAGCAGATGTTCCCTATTGTATCCTTGGCGGCACCGCCCTGGCAGAGGGCATCGGAGAAGAACTCACCTCTCTTCCGCCTATGCCGGCCTGCTATCTTCTGGTTGCCAAGCCTGACATCAATGTCTCCACAAAATACGTCTATGAGCATCTGGATAAGGCACAGGCTCTGCAGCACCCCGATATAGACGGCATCGTATCCTCGATAAAGAATCAGGACATTAACGGCGTTCTCTCTCGCCTGGGAAATGTACTTGAGACCGTCACGGTTCCTGCCTATCCTGTAATCAATACCCTAAAAGAAGAAATGCTTCGCCTTGGCGCCGAAGGAACGCTGATGAGCGGCAGCGGTCCCACCGTGTTCGGCATCTTCAGAGATCTTCCTTCGGCAGAGAGCGCTTATATACAGCTGAAGCAGGAAAAGCTGGCAAAACAGATTTTTGTGACTACCCCAGTGCAGACGATCTGACCGCCGTTTCTTAACGAGAAAGGCAGGGTAATTATATGAAAGACAACTTATTGGAAAACATGAATGCATTTCTCCCCCTGCGGGATGTGGTGTTCAACACGCTTCGACAGGCTATCCTGACCGGCGAACTCAAGCCCGGCGAACGCCTGCTGGAGATACATCTTGCCGACAGACTGGGAGTCAGCAGGACGCCCATCCGTGAGGCCATTCACAAGCTGGAGCTGGAGGGGCTTGTCACGCTGGTTCCCCGGCGCGGTGCGGAGGTGGCGCAGATTACCGAGAAAAGCATGAATGACGTGCTGGAAGTCAGAAGGACTTTGGACGCTCTATGCGCCGAGCTTGCCTGCGACCGTATCACGGAAGAAGAGCTAAACGATCTGAAGCATGCCTGCGACAATTTTGAAGCGGCTGTCAAAACCGGTGATTTCAAAAAAATTGCCCAGTCCGACGTTGCTCTTCACGACATCATCGTACGAGCCACAGGCAATGCGCGTCTGTTACAGCTGATCAACAATTTATCGGAACAGATGTATCGTTATCGCTACGAATACATTAAGGACACCAGTCAGCATGAAACCCTGGTGGAAGAGCATAGAATTATCTATCAAAGCATTGTGAACAAAGATAAGGAGACCGCCAGCGCGGCTGCCATGACACACATCGACAATCAGAAGCGCTCCATTATCCGGAAAATCCGTCAGGAAAGCAAAAAAACAGATTAAACAAGGCAAACTGTGGTAATAATCTCACTATGGAAAGTGAGGTTGTTATATGAAACTGCAAAATATCAGAAATATATTACGTATCACTGCTCTCGTCTGTGCTATGTACGGCTGGTGGGGACTTCTCTATCCGGAGTTCACTCTGACCCCGGACACCGTAAAAGTCATCAGCACAGAGGAAAACGGCGAAGAGCCGGCAGAGGAGAATCAGGACTTTGACTATGATATGTATCTTGATCTTCTAAATGCCGGCGGCAAAAATATCCGTTTTCGGAGCAGACTTCTTACCGAGCTATGTTCATTTTGGGAGGTTCATTCATGGGAGAAATCAACATCGAACTGATGCAAAAGGATTCCCCCATCGGCATCTTTGATTCCGGTGTTGGCGGACTCACCGTAGTCCGGGAAATCATGCGTCAGATTCCCAACGAAAAAATCATATATTTTGGCGACACCGCGAGAGTTCCCTACGGCAGCAAGTCCCAGGAAACCGTCACAAGGTACTCTGAACAGATTGTACGGTTTCTAAGGCAGTTCAATGTCAAAACCATCGTGGTGGCCTGCAACACAGCAAGCGCATATGCTCTGGATACCCTGGAGGAAGCCAGCGATATCCCCATCATCGGCGTGGTAAAGCCCGGTGCAAGGGTGGCAGCCGATGTCACCAGAAACGGGCGTATCGGGGTCATTGCCACAGAGGCTACCATCGGCAGCCGGATGTATTCGAAATACATACAATCTATCAGCTCAAATGTCACCATCTACGGCAAAGCCTGCCCCCTCTTCGTGCCCCTTGTGGAGGAAGGGCTGCTGGAGGATCCTGTGACTGACGAGATTGCCCGTCGTTATCTGGCAGAACTGATCGACATTGATATCGACACATTAATCCTCGGCTGTACCCATTATCCCCTGATTCGCTCCACCGTGGGACGCATCATGGGAGACAGGGTCACTCTGGTAAATCCTGCCTACGAGACGGCTCTGGAACTGAAACAACTGCTGGCAGGCAGAAACATGCTCAATGATGCACCTCCAAAGCTAGGCAGTGAACAATACCGCTTTTTTGTCAGCGACAAAGCCGAAAAGTTCGTTCGCTTTGCCAATTCTATTATCAAATACGGCATACTCTCCGCCAAAGCCGTAAATATCGAGGAATATTAAATTGACCAGATTTGTACATATCACCGTAAACAGCATCCAGACCGACGAGTTCGGTGAGGAGCTGACTACCGAGTTGTTCTCAGAGGGAGAATACTTTGATAAAGACGGATGCCGCTATCTTTTGTACGAGGAAACAGACCCCGAGACAGAGGAGGTCAGCAAAATCACTCTGAAATGCGAAGCCGGCAGTCTCCTGCTTACCAGAAGAGGTTCTGTCCACACTAGGATGCATTTTATTCCCGGACAGATCTGCCCGGCAGAATACATCACCCCTTACGGTACTTTACACCTTCAGATTCACACGGAAGAAGTCCGCATGCTATTTGGAGACAGCAAGGGTGAGATACACCTCGAATATACGCTTTACTGCGACGGAAAAGTACTCTCCCACTGCAGCATGCGCATCAGCTGCCGGGCACTCTCCACGAATACCTGACCGCAATAAATTTGAAAACAAGCTAATATATTTCCGTATTATGCCGAAATAACAATTAGAAAGACATCTCCACAAGGATGTGGAGATAACACTAAATTAGGTGCACAGACACCGGAAAGAGGGAAAACATGAGTGTAAACGGAGTTACATCAACCACCCAGACTGCCTACAGCTATTCTACTGCGGAAGCTCCCAAGGCAAATGAGAAAAATGAGGTTACAAAAAAAGAAGGAGCTGCTGATACCGGCGTGGTATATGAGCCCTCCAAGGAAGTAAAAAGCGATTCTGTCAAGAAAACCTACACCCCTGACACAAATCTGATTAATAAGTTGAAGGCAGATGCAGAAGCCCGTACCGAGCAATTGCGCAGCCTGGTAGAAAAAATGATGATGGGACAGGCCGACTCCTACGGAAAGGCCAATGATATCTGGTCCTTCCTGCGCAGCGGTAATTTCACCGTAGATCCCGCCACCAAATTGCAGGCACAGGAAGATATCTCCGAGGATGGCTACTGGGGCGTAAAGCAGACCTCCGAGAGAATCCTTGATTTTGCAAACGCCCTGACCGGCGGAGACCCCGATAAGATCGAGTCCATGCGCGAGGCATTCAAGAAGGGCTACGAGCAGGCGGAAAAGACCTGGGGCGGAGAACTTCCCGAGATATCCAAAAAGACCTACGACGCAGTCATGAAAGGCTTCGATGCGATGGCCGCTGCGGTAAAAGCCTCCGAAGAAATCACGAAATAAGTCGAACTGAATTACCACCAACATACAAGAACCCTTGACCTGCCACTGTCACAGGCCGAGGGTTCTTCCAATTCGACTCCGCTTGTTTCCCGCTTTTCAGCTCCCCTTCACAATCAAAAGCTTCTGACCCTTTGTAAGTTCATCACTTTCCAGGTGATTCAACTCTCTCAGTTTATCCACAGACACATAATATTTCCGTCCGATATTCCACAGGTTATCCCCCTCCTTCACGCTGTAGATCACCATACCGGGAAGGCTCATCTTTTTTGCGGTATCCAAGGGTGCAACCATCACCTGACTTATCAGGCTCATTGGAATCTTTTGAAATACCACTGCATTAAAAGACAACACCGCCTTGACATCCATCTCCTCACTGTCCAACATGGTCATCTGAAGCTGTTCAATCTCCGGCCTCGCAATCTCGAAACCTCCCTCAGTGATTCCCGGCACCTCCAACATATACTGATAAGGGATCTGAAATTCCGTACAACCATAAGGATCTTCATCTTCCCCTGTGATATACATTGTCCTTAGGTTCATAGTTCCCTGTAACATGATACCGTTTTCTGAGATTTCCTGATGATCCGGAGAAACCGTTCCCTCACTGTGCAGCAGCTGCAACACTTTTCCGGTCTTGATCTGTACCCGGTCGGCAACCTTTGTCTTGCCCGTAACTCTGGACAGAAGCTTGCGCATCTCTGCCTCATGCATTATCGTATCCACTTCACTGGTCACTCCGTAAATATCAGTAATGATATCCAATGCTTCTTCCTCGTACATTCGTACAGCGCAATCAAGCACAAGCTCCAAGCCTACACTTCGTTCCTCCCCGTCAAGGTCAGGACGAACCGTCAACTCCTTCTGCCCGATTTTCCATCTGACATCCGGTATCATACCCTCACTGCAGCCGTGGCATTCCATGGTGCCGCTGAAGGGAAGTACCGTTTCAAAACTTCTTACCGGGTGTTCCTCCCCCTCTCCCTCATACAGGAAAAAAATATGAATGTCCCCTGATACGGAGATTTTTTCTTCCATAGGTTTGAAATTCATATCACCGAGAGAAACCGTACTCCATAAGATCTGAAAGATATTCGGATAATTGGCAGGCAATGTCACTTCTTCCTTCAGCCGAAAAATATCATTTTTACAGATTGCTACCTGCACCGGCTCTAACGATACTTTTCGATACTCTACCCGTTCCTCACCATGAACTGCTACGGGAACCTCTTCATCATAGATTTCACGGATTCCGGAAGTCAGCGTAATCAGTGTCTGCAGATTGAGTTTTCTGGAATTGATCAGGCCTACCGTAAGGTCCTCAACCTCCCCCTCCACCATAACATGCTCTGCCGGTGTGGCACCGTTCATATTGATTTTTTCCTCAAAAGGCAGACGACCCTCCAGCACAGCAAGATTACAACCGCTCTCCTCCGTGTGATATAACACGGAATAAGCCAGGTATCCCTTAACATGAACCACATCTGTTCCCGGCTTTATCTCCTCAATAACCACTTCACCCTTCTCCAGGTTCAGGGTGTGAATATCCGGTTTGTTTTCGGGAAGATTCACATCATCTTCCAGTGCAAACTGTGTCACAGCCTCTGTTTTCATGCGGTCCATATGTATATTTCTTTTAATCAGTTCCACAAAAATACCTCCGTATATATACTGGTATAAGTATATATATGGAGGTTGTAAACAGTTTATTCCTGTACAGCACCAATCAGATCAGTCAGCTTCTCAATATTGTACTGCTTCATATATGCTTCGATTCCATCTACCACCTCGCTTGTGGCATAAGGATTAACGAAGTTCATGGCACCGATGCTGACGGCGCTGGCACCTGCCAGCAGGAATTCTATGGCGTCCTCGGCTGTGGCGATACCGCCCATGCCGATGATGGGAATCTTCACTGCATGTGCAGCCTGATATACCATACGAACTGCCACCGGCTTAATTGCAGGTCCGCTCATACCGCCGGTCTTGTTCGCCAGTGCAAAACGCCTCCTGTGTATATCAATCTTCATACCGGTGATGGTGTTGATCAGGGACAGGGCATCGGCGCCGGCTGCCTCGGCGGCCTTCGCCATCTCGGTGATGTCCGTGACATTGGGACTCAGCTTCATAATCACGGGCTGCTTTGCGTGCTTTTTGATCTCCTTTGTAATGTTGAACAGGGCATCCGCCTTCTGTCCGAAAGCGATAGCTCCTTCCTTGACATTGGGACAGGATACGTTGATCTCCAGCATGGCTACCGCCGCTTCTTCTCCCAGCCGCTCAACCACATCCAGATAATCCTCCACCGACTTACCGCAGACATTTACAATAATCCTGGTGTCGTACTGTTTCAGGAAGGGAATATCCCTCTTCATAAAAACATCAATGCCGGGATTCTGAAGTCCGATGGCATTCAGCATTCCACCGTAGACTTCTGCAACTCTCGGGGTAGGATTGCCGGGCCAGGGCACATTGGCAACGCCCTTGGTCACCACTGCACCTAATTTATTCAGGTCTACAAACTCCGAATATTCCATGCCGGAGCCAAAGGTACCGGAGGCTGTCATGACCGGGTTCTTAAAAGTCACTCCCGCTAAGGTAACTTCTGTATTCATATTTCTACCTCCCCTGCTTCAAAGACGGGTCCATCCGTACAAATGCGCGCATTATTAACGTGGGAATGATGATCCTTTTCTTTTGTTTTTACCACACAACCCAGACACGCTCCAACACCACAGGCCATATGCTCCTCCAGGGAAATGTATGCCTTGATGCCGTGTTCTGCGGCATAGGTCTTGATTGCCCGGAGCATGGGCATGGGACCGCAGGCAAAAATCACGTCTGCCTCCAGAGCATTCTCTGCAATGGCGTGCATGACATTCCCGCGGGTGCCCACACTGCCATCCTCTGTGGCGATATATACCTTGCCATACTTCTCAAAATCTTCTCTCAGGAAAGTCTGACTGTCACGATAGCCCATAATAATCTGCTTCTCTGCATTCATGCGCTTTGCAAGCTCCAGGATGGGCGGAACGCCGATACCGCCACCCATGAGGAATACTTTCTTTCCCTCTGCCTCTTCCAAGGGGAAACCGTTTCCGAGTGTCCCCAGCACTTCCACGGCATCACCTGCTTTGTATCCGGCGAATTCCTCTGTTCCCGCACCTGCAACACGATAAACGATTCTCAATGCCTTTTTGTCTTCTCTGACCTCACAGATACTGATGGGACGCGGAAGCAATCTGCTCTTGTCCTTTGTATATACGCCGATAAACTGTCCCGGCACGGCGCTGCCGGCCAGCTTTGTTTCCAACCACATATCATATATGCCAGGTGCAAGCTGCACCTGAGATATTACAACGGCTGTGCATTTCTCCTTCATTGTGTCAATCCCTTTCCCATTCGTTGAATCGTATTCATTCTTTTTTCTCTACGGGTCCTTCCAAAAGCTGATTTCCCCGGATATCAATCACGGGTCCCCCCGTTCCTTCGATATACTCTCTGGTAATGGTAACCCTTCCGATATTGTCGTCCTTGGGAATCTCATACATGATATCCAGCATGAACTCCTCAATAATGGAACGCAGGGCTCTGGCTCCGGTATCTCTCTGCATGGCCTTCTCTGCGATGGCTTCCAGCGCATCATCAGTGAATTCCAGCTTTACCTCGTCCAGCTCCAGCAGCTTCTGATACTGCTTGAGAATTGCATTCTTGGGCTCCTTCAGGATCTTTACCATCATATCCTTGGTCAGACCCTCCAGGGTGTAGATCACGGGAAGACGTCCGATGAACTCAGGGATCATACCAAACTTTCTGATATCCTCCACTGTCACCTTGGACAAAATATTCTTGTCCTTGTCATACTTGTCCTTCAATTCAGAATTGAACCCGATGGATGCAGACTTGGACAGACGCTCCTTAATAATCTCCTCCAGATCCGGGAAGGCACCACCACAGATAAACAGAATATTCCTGGTATTCACGGTAGCAAGGGGCACCATGGCATTCTTGCTGTTGGCGCCTACGGGTACTTCCACCTCAGCTCCCTCCAGGAGCTTCAGCATCCCCTGCTGTACACTCTCGCCGCTGACATCCCTTGTGGTGGTATTTTTCTTCTTGGCAATCTTGTCAATCTCATCGATGAAGATGATGCCTCTCTCCGCTTTCTCGATATCGTTGCCGGCAGCCGCAAGGAGCTTGGAAACCACTGATTCAATGTCATCACCGATATATCCCGCCTCTGTCAGCGAAGTGGCATCCGCAATTGCCAAAGGCACATCCAAGAGCCTGGCCAACGTCCTTACCAGATAAGTCTTACCGCACCCGGTAGGTCCAATCATCAGCATGTTGGACTTCTCTATCTCAATCTCGTCCATGGTGCCTGTAGCCACACGCTTATAGTGATTGTACACTGCCACGGAGATTACCTTTTTGGCGTGTTCCTGACCCACGATATATTCGTCCAGGCTCGCCTTAATCTTGTGGGGTGCCGGGATATCCTTGATATTGATGACGGGAGCAGACTGTTCTCCGGCCTTTTTCTTTTTCAGTTTCTGTTTGTTTGGAATCCCGCCGGTACCCTGCAGGTCTGCAAGATTCACAAAGCTGATATTGGGAAATCCCCCCTGTCTTGTCAGCTCTTCCATCTCTTTGTTCAGCTGAGGATTGTTCAGCATTCCCTGATAATCAAACTGACTGACCGTCTCCATGGTCTTGTGCATACAGTCATCGCAGACACAGATACTGTTGGGGAGCTTGAACATCCTGCCCGCCTTGCTCTCCGGGCGGCGGCAGATAAAGCAGACATCCTCGTATTCGTTCTTGTCGGTATCCTGCCCTTTCTCATTCTCCTTCACTTCATTCTTCTCGGAAGAATCTTTCTCCGAATCATTCTGTTCCGAACTGTCCCGGTTCTTCCATTCTTCTTCCTGTTTCATATCTTCAAAATCCTTATAATCCGACATAATTCCTCGTTTCTTCATCCTGCCGACGAATGCTGCAAAATGCAATTTATGAATCACATAGAACTTATTTATCATAGCATATCCAGGTGCTGATTTCAAGTAAAGGGGCACAGCCTGCGGCCATGCCCCCTATTAAAAATTAACGTTGTATCACTTGACAACATTTTGTTTCTTATTTTCCAAGCTCCTTGGGACGCTCCCCCAGAGTGAGCTCCACATCTACATCCTCGTACTCCCCGTTGATCAGACGCTTCACGGTAAGCGTTACCGTCTCGCCGGCTCTGTAATATTGAAGGACAGACTGTAAATCAGTAGCAAGAGAAATCCTCTGTCCGTTAAACTTCACAATGATATCACCCTTCAGCAGATCTGACTTATCCGCAGGACTTCCTTCTGCAATCTCAATGACGCATACGCCCTTGGGCCAGCCGTAGACTGAAGCGATATCGCTGCTGATGGTCTGCATGGTAATACCGATATACCCGATCTCATCCTCATCCAGCTTCTCTGTTCGTGTCTCACGCTCCATGAGCTCTGCAAGAATCGGTCTGGCCGCACTGATGGGAATCGCATATCCCATACCCTCGATGACGGAGCCGCCGATTTTATTGGAATTGATACCGATGACTTCCCCCCGGATATTCAGCAGCGCACCGCCGGAATTACCGGGATTGATTGCTGCATTGGTCTGGATAAAGGTCCCTGTAGCGCCGTTTTCCGTCTCGATCTCACGATTCAGTGCACTGATGATACCATCCGTAACAGACTGTCCATATCCCAATGCATTTCCAATGGCAATGACAGGCTCACCGAGCTGCAGATTGTCACTGTCCCCCAGAACCGCAACGGCAATCGCTGCCTTGGTCTCATCGGACAGTTTTGACACGGGAACCGCGATCACTGCGAGATCCATATCCTCATCCGTTCCTTTGATCACGGCTTCTGCTGTACTTCCGTCAATAAATGTAATCTCCAGTTTGTCGGCAGAAGCCACCACATGATTATTGGTTGCAATCAACAGCTCTTCCTCGGTCTCCCCGACAATGATACCGGAACCGCTGGAAACGCTCGGTCTGGTATATGTCTGTCCCCACATATTTATACTCATATCCGTATAATTGTTGATGATGGAGACCATGGCAGGCATCACACTGTTTACGGTACCTGTAATGTCATCCTGTACATAGGTGATCTGATTGGTAGTGTATTCACCGTCAAAAGGAAGAATCACGCTGTCAACCTTACTGTCTCCGGCTTCCACAGGTACTTCCTGCCTGGGAAGCCAGCGGTCTGCGGCATAGCGCACTCCGTAAAATCCGGCTGCCGAAAAGACACCGAAGCACAGTCCCAGGGATGCACATAAAATCACTTTTCTCACGACACCCATTCCGGATCTGCGTTCTTTCTTCTTTTCCTTCTTTGCCTTACGTTTGTCCTGTTTGTTTTCATAGGCGGAAGCAGCATTATAATCATAATAAGGATTTATATTGTTAGCAGTGTTTTCTGCATTGCCGGCAGTATTTTTTTCATTTTCGTACATATGGATTACCTCTCTTTCTTTTCTTATGTAACCGAGTATAGACTCCATTTGTGACGGAAATGTGTTTTCCTTATGAAAAATCTGTTATAAAATACTATCCGGGCATTATTCCACGGTAACGGATTTTGCCAGATTTCTGGGCTTGTCGACATCACAGCCCCTGCCCACAGCCACATAATACGCAAAAAGCTGCAGAGGAATAATTGCCAGAGAATTGGCAAAGCAGGGATCCGTCTCCGGAATGTAAATCACATAATCGGAAGCCTTCTCCATCGCCTTATTTTCCTCATTGGTTACAGCCATAACAAAGGCTCCTCTCGCCTTTACCTCAACCACATTGCTGATGGTCTTCTGGTAAAGAGAAGGCTGTGTAGACAATGCCACAACCAGAGTACCGTCTTCAATCAGGGAAATGGTTCCGTGCTTCAGTTCACCCGCCGCATATGCCTCAGAATGAATATAGGAGATTTCCTTCAGCTTCAGTGAGCCCTCCAGAGAAATTGCATAGTCAATACCTCTGCCGATGAAGAAAATATCCCTGGCTCCCAGATAACGGTTGGCAAAGTGTTGAATCTTACCCTTCTGACCGAGCAGGAGTTCAATCTGATCCGGCAGACATCTGAGGTCAGCCAGAAGCTTCCCAAATCTATTGTCATCAATGGTTCCGCGAACCTTTGCCATCTTCATTGCCAGCATATACAGTGCCACCAGCTGTGCGCTGTAGGCCTTGGTGGTTGCCACCGCGATCTCCGGTCCTGCCCAGGTATACAGACAGGCGTCTGCTTCTCTGGCAATGGAGCTTCCCACCACATTCACAATCCCCAGCACCTTGAAGCCTCTTGCTTTGGACTCTCTGAGGGCTGCCAGGGTATCTGCGGTCTCACCGGACTGGCTGATGACGATTACCATACTGCCTTCTTCCAGGATGGGGTCACGATAACGGAATTCACTGGCAACATCCACCTCCACGGGAATACGAACCAGGTTCTCCAGTACATATTTCGCGGTCACACCGGTATGATAAGCGGAACCACAAGCAACAATATGTATCTTTTTCACTGCCTTGAGCTCATCATCACTCATGTTGAGCTCATCAATAACGATATCATTCTCATGGATTCTGGGCGATATGGTATCTGCAATGGTCTTGGGCTGCTCGTACATTTCCTTCAGCATGAAGTGCTCATAACCGCCCTTTTCCGCTGCATCCGCATCCCAATCAATCCTCACGGACTCCTTGGTAAGCTCTTCTTCATCTACGGAATAGAACTTAAGGTCATCCTTGCCCAGCACCGCTACTTCCTGATTCTCCATGTAGTACACGGTTCTGGTATACTTCAAAATGGCAGGCACATCGGAAGCGATAAAGCAGCCGCTGTCATTCTTACCCACGATCAAAGGACTGTCCTTTCTTGCCGCAAAGAGCTCATCGGGATGATCCGCAAATACGATTCCAAGGGCATAGGAGCCCTCCACTCTGTGAAGCACCTTTGTGACAGCCTCTAAAGGATTGCCCTTGTAATAATAATCCAGCAGGTGAGCCAGCACCTCTGTATCTGTCTCTGATTGAAATACATATCCCTTATCCATCATTTTCTTTTTCAGGGGGATATAGTTCTCAATAATCCCATTGTGTACCACAGCAATGGTACCTGCCGTATTCAGATGAGGATGTGCATTCACATCACTGGGCGCACCATGGGTTGCCCATCTTGTATGTCCGATACCTGCTGTTCCGGGTAATGTCTCTCCACCCCTGGTCAGATTCTCCAGTACCTTCAGACGACCGGTGGCCTTCTGTGCCTGAATCTTCTCCCCATCATACACTGCGACACCGGCAGAATCATAACCTCTGTATTCCAGTTTTGCCAATCCATCCAGAATGATTGGCGCAGCCTGCTGATTACCGATATATCCTACAATACCGCACATAATTAATCCCTTTCCTTCCAGTATTCTTTGTCAGATGTCAGATATAAAATCCATCTCCCGGGCAATTTCTTATAATGTTTTCCCAACAGATATCCCGTATACTTAAAACAGCATTGAATGAAAAAACCGGGAATCCTATACCATTTTCCTTCCTTACACAGCTGTCTGCAGGTAACCTTGACAAGCTTTTTTCCTTCCGACTCCGAAGGTATTCCGGAGAACACTTCCGGATGCTGTGCCTGGGAAACACCCAGGTCAAAATTCCGGCGCAACTGTTGCATGTTGGTAAAGTTATGGGAATGTATCACTCGCGCATCCGATTCATAGGCAATTCCATACCCCTTCTTCACGGCTCCCGCCGCGTAAATCATATCCTCATTAAACAGAGTATGACGGGTAAATCCCTTTAATGCATCGTAGATTTCCCGTCGGTATGCCGCACATACGTTGGAACAAAAAAAAGTCTTAATGCCGAGTGTCTCCAGATCAGCTTTTGTTTTGATCCGGGACTTATCCGGATAATTGAACAGCCTGGAAATTCTTTCTTCCACAGTACTGTCCTCTGCCGGAAGCTGTCTGCCGTAAGCCACAGCCACATTCCCACGGAGATTGGCGGTGAGCTTCTCAACGAGATACTCATCCGCCGGTATGGCATCCTGCGTCATCATGAGGAAGATATCTCCATCGGAACGGAGCACTCCCTCATGTCTTGTTCCACCGTGATTAAACTCATTTTTCTCAAGATGATAAATCTCAACATTCGGATATTTATCGCTAAAATCCATACCCTGTATCAGCTCTTCAAAATACACCTTACCCGTATTCATCAGAATGATTTTCTGAACCGGTCTGGTCTGATGGTTCAGACTATCCAGCAGCTTAAACAGGGTTTTATCCGGCTTATAAAGCGGAATGATCACATCTATCTTACTCATCATCAATTGCCGAAGTATCTGTCTGTATCAGATTTTATCTTCTCACTGTATTCTTTTACAGTGTCACTGACTTCATAATTCTGTTCTTCGAACAGGAATTCATGCAGCCATACTACGTTCTTAACAAGGTCTCTGGGCACAACACAGTCACCCTTTGCTCCAATAGGAGCCGCTGTACGCAAATCAGCCTGCGGGAAGCCATCTTCATCTACAATCTGATAATCTGCAATCTTTTCCAGCAGCGCCAGTAAATCCTCTGTGCTGATATTGGTGTATACGTTTCCGATCACATTGTTGAAGATCTTGGTCAGATCAGCAACATTCATTTTCTTAGCCTGGGTTTCAATTGCCTTCAACACTTCTCTTTGACGCTCAGTACGCTTATAGTCGCTTCCTGCGGTACGACGGATACGGCAGTATGCAGTAGCCTGCAAACCATTCAACAGCTGATAACCGGGCTCAGTCAATTTAACATAGTCACTGCTCTTTACCACATTGAATGCCTCAGGAGGGGTACTCTCTGTGATATTCAGACCATATTTCCATGCAGCAACAATACTGATCTGATAGTCATTGATGTACTTCAGCTCTTCCTTATCTACGTCAATATAAATACCGCCAAGACCGTCAATCAGGTCAATTACCGCATTATAGCCAACTGCTACAAAGTCCTTAATGTACAGGTCCAGATTATTGTTCAACATCTTAACGGCCTGCTCAGCACCACCCTTGGCATAAGCGGCATTACATTTCTGATAACTGTCCGTACCGATATTGAGGTATGAGTCACGGTATACGCTGACAAGCTTGATATCACCGTTGTCCATGTTGATACTTGCGATCATGATACTGTCGCTTCGGCTGTTCTTGGTAATCTGATCTCTGCTCAGAGCATCGACGCCGAACAATGCGATATTCTTATATCCAAGCATTTTACTGGTACCATTTTCGATTTCCTGCTGTACCTTGTTGTCGGGCTTGATCTCCTCTTCGTCCAGTACGGTAACCAGAGGCTGTTCTTCCGGTTTCCTGCTGAGTACAAGATACAGAATTGCAAGCATGGCGAGGATTACAATAATCTCAATTGCAAATACGATCATCTTGCTCTTACTTTTTGTTGATGTCGGTTTTAAATTTGTAGCCATAATGTTTCTCCTTATTTAGTATGCATTTTTATTAATGAACCCTGTAAAAAAGGTCATAAAAATTATCTTTATATCAAACCATAAGGTCCAGTTCTCAATATAGTAAATATCATATTCCACCCTTTTGCGAATGGAGGTATCTCCCCGCAGACCATTTACCTGTGCCCAGCCGGTCAGCCCCGGTCTCACCTGATGCTTCACCATATATCTGGGAATCTCTTCTTTAAATTTCTCCACAAACTGGGGTCTCTCAGGTCTGGGACCCACCAGGCTCATGTCTCCTATCAGAATGTTGAAAAGCTGTGGAAGCTCGTCAATGCTGGTTCTACGCAGCACCTTACCGATTCCGGTGACTCTGGGATCATTCTTCACCGTCCAACCCTTCTTCTCCTCACCGGGAGCCTGCGGGCGCATGCTGCGGAATTTATACATATAAAAAGGTCTGTTGTGAAGTCCTACCCGTTCCTGCTTGAAAATCACAGGTCCGGGACTGCTGCACTTTACCAGGACAGCCGCCAGCAGCATAATGGGAGAGGTCAGAATAATTCCCACCAGGGAACCCACAATATCCACCAGCCGCTTAATCAGCATATTTCCTGTATTTGTCAACGGAACATGGCGGATATTAATCACCGGCAACCCCATCAAATCTTCCGTGTATGGTTTGCCGGGAATCAGACTGTTGTAATCGGGAATAAACTTCGTATGCACTCCGGATTTTTCACAGATTCCCACGATATCTTCAAGATATTCGTAATCCTTCAGAGGCAGCGTAATCGCGATCTCGTCCAGCTTGTTCTCCGGCAGGATAATCTCCAGATTTCCCAGACTCCCCAATACTTTTACGCCTTTGTAGACGGTTCCGGCAGGTACATGATTGTCCAGGATTCCCACCGCTGCATATCCCCATTGCGGATTGTCAGCCAGTCTGTCAATATATTCCTCGGTGGCCCTGGAATAACCCACAATCAGAATATGCCTGAGATTGTAACCTTTTTTTCTTATTGTCCTGAGTCCTTTTCTCAAAGCAATCCGGAATCCGGACGTCAGAACAATATTGAACGCATAAAAAAAAGCCATGACCGAACGGGAAATGTTGATTTCACGGATGATCATATACAGCAGAATAATCAGTGCGAAAATACCGATGGTATTGGCCTTGACAATGCCGAACACCTCATATCTGTTCCTTACGGTCCGCTTCGGCGCATAAATATTGCAAATGGCATAAATCAGCATGTACCCCGGTATAATATAAAAGCACAGTCTGAAATATACTTCTGCCGGCAGAACTCCCGGACCCGGTCCGTCGTTCAAAACATAAAACTTAAAAAAATATGCCAGCATAAAGGATGCCGTTGTGATGGCGGCATCAATAATCACCATTAATCGGTTAAAAACTTTCTGATTATCTTTTATCATAGCCTGCCCCACAAAATAGAATACTAGATTAGTATAACAATAACAACTTATAAATTTATGAAGCTATTTCTTAAGATTTCTTAAGAATTCGAAGAACATTCAAATACAATTGGCCCTGAATCGCCAGATAGGCAGGCAGATTTTTCACCTGAAACCGCACTTTATGTGCTCTTCCGGAAGCGGAAAGAGACTTCCGAAAACCATTTTTCAGACCTTTCAAATAAGCTTTTCCCATTTTTTTCCTGACAAAAAAGAGATATTTGATCAGCCATCCCAACAGCAAAAAAGGCAGATTCCAAAGCCACTGAAGCAGCGGCATGTTCTTGCAGGTGACATACACGCTGTTTGCCGCCGCGAGCTCTGTCTTCCAGAGATTATAGCGTGAGCCGCTGGAAGCGCTTCCGAAATGAATCACTTCCGCTTCCGGCTGATAATAGCTGCAATATCCGTAGATTCTCGCCCGATAACAGATGTCCAGATCTTCCAGATAAGCAAAGTGTTCTTCATCAAAGAATCCGATTTCCTCAAAGATGCTTCTTCGGTAGATTGCCGCACCGCCACAGGCTGAAAAGACCCTGCAGGGCTTATCGTATTTTGTGGCTGCTTTTCCTTTTCCTCTGGCATACGCCCAGCCCAGAACGCAGTACTGATCTCCGGCATCATCCAACAGCTCAGGCTTGTCCCACATCAGCATCCTTGCGCTGACAGCAAAGGCGTCCGGCTTATTCTCTATTTCCCGAAGGAGGGAGCTGACAAATCTGCTTTTTACTTTCGTGTCATTGTTCAACAGGATGACATAGGGCGATTCAGCCTGCCCGATACCCACGTTTACCGCATGACAAAAACCTGTATTCTCTTGGAGCAAAAGAGTCTGCACCTGAGGATACCGCTCCTGCAGAAGCTCCCTGCTTCCATCTGTGGAGCCGTTATCCACTACCAGCACATCAAATTCCGGGGTGCCGGGCTCCTGAGAAAACAATGCCTCCAGACATTCCCCAAGAAACTTTATTCCGTTGTAGTTCGGGATTATCACCGTCACCTTGCACATATTTCACCCCTGACATACTGCGTTGTCGGTAACACAGTCAAACAATTCACATTTCCTACAATAACCAGTTCAGGTACGGCAGCAACAGCACCGTGCCGTCCTTACTTTTTTCCAGAAAAATCAAAAGATACCCCGAATATGCCAGGATCACGGTGGTCACAAAGAACAGTCTCTTTTTCTTCCCCTCAATGGATTTCAGCACAATGGGAATCAGATACACATGACTGAAAATCAGATAATAGCAGATTCTGGAGGTCTCCGGGATATAATACCCCAGACTGTAAAGTAACAGGGCAAAGAGATTCAGATTGAAAAAAGTCTCCGCTTTGGGATTCCCCCAAATCGCCTTTCGATAAAACAGTAACGCAAATATCAATATTGCAAAGCACTTGGCGATATTGACATAGGATATGGTCTCCACATCCAGAATCGGATCCCCTTCATAAAAGGGGTAAAAAATAAATACCAGCCTACGCACAATAAATTTCCCGAAGCCCAGTACCAGGCTCACCGCCGGTATCAGCCATATGGTCTTTTTATTCCATTTCAGATAATAGGCAATCAGATATGCCGGGATCACCAGCAGGACTGATTTGTGAAAAAATGCCGCAAACACAATCCACGCCACAAATCTGACATAATCCTTTTGAAACAGATACTTCATGGCGTACGCCGTAATTGCCAGCACAAAATAATATCTTACATTGCTGAAGCTCATGAAATAGAACCCGTTCGCCATAAACAGGAAAAAAGTCATGACAAACCAATCTGAAACCGCAAAGAGTCCCTTGAGAAACAGCAGGCAGGTCAGGAATGCCATAAAAGCAAATATGATTTTGTAGTTGTCATATCCAAACAAGCCCTGCAAGGCTCTCACCAGCAGCTTAAAGCCTACTTCATAAGATACTTTGGTATCGCCATCGATAATGTGTAAAAAATCATACCGATACACCCAATAATCGCTGCCGATACCGACACGAAGGGCAGACACTGTAAAAAGGATCAAAAAGATCCCGGTCAAAAAGACTCCGTTCAACATCTCCCTGCGTGTTTTCCAGCCGCTTCCTCTACCGCATATCCTATCGAAGTCTGTTTTTTCCGCAATAGCATTATTCACAAAATAAGCCAGCCAAACCGTCACTAACGTAATCAACAGATATAGAATCATTTCTTTCTCCTGTAATATGCAGAGATCAACTTTTCATCGGCACCCACCAGAACGGCCGCAGACACCCGGATTCCCTGACGTCCCATCTGCTCCAGCATCCGCCTGATGGACTCATCGTTTTTACGGCCTGCCCTCACGCACAGAACAACTTTGTCACATTCTCTAATTTTATCCAATTCCTCAGAATATGTAATGGGATTCTTACAATCGATTACCTCTGCCGACACCTCGCCCCCAAGCATAATGTCAGAAACATCCGTTTCCTCCGCCGGAATCTTCGCAATCTTAGCGGCATCCTTCAGCAGGTAACTACAGTTCGGAATAAACTCCGGCATAAACTCTGCCCCCAGACAGGGAATATGATATCTTCTCTCAAAAGAAGCCGGAAGCTGGATAGATGTATCCATCAGCAAAACAGCAAGGATCCACAAAACCGACACACCCAGTCCAAGACAGGCACCCAGAAAGCAGGCATTGCCCATACGAAGTACGGTGCTGTCCTTCGCCTCCACTGCTGTCTGTGCGATTTGAATAGATTCAAATTCCTCTTTTGTCCCGGCGAACTGAGGTACAAGCTCTTCCATTGCTGCTGCCAGTCTCAGGGACAGCTCCGGATTATGCGTGGTACACCTGACATAGAGATAGCGCACATCGGAATCAATGTTAGCCGCAACGTAGGACGCCAGCTCCTCTTTGGAGTACTCCCCATTCATCCCGTCATACAGACGATCCATGAAATAATCCATATGAACTACTTCATCCCAGGTGAAATAATTGTAGTAGTCATACAGTTCCCCCTCGGAATCCTTTCCAAATTCGATATAAAAAACAGATTTCGTCTGATAGCTCCTTCCACCGGCGGCCACCACCCTTGCACAGTAATAGCCCGCTGCCGTCAGTACAGCTCCCAGCAGAATCGCTATCGGTATGATCCATATTTTCTGCTTAAATCTAAGCCACAACAGCCTATAATCCACAGTCTCATGACTGTATTCACATTCCCACATATTATCGAAAACTCCTTCCGCTTCTTGTTTCCAAAATAAACTCAGCACATAAGAACATCATTGCTACTGCATAAGGCAAAAGCAAAACAGGATAATAGAGAACTGCTTGTGTTTGTCCTTCCCATATAATAGAAAAAAGAAATCCACCAATAAAAATTATTAATGGCAGTAAATTCTGCAAATTAGTATTATTTCCTTTCCCTTTAACTTTACAATAGATCACTCCCATCAAACCTAATAGTAATACTCCATATACTACACTTTCATGACAATCAATAAATATGAGCCAATTCTCATATTTACCGGTTTCAACAAACTTTACCCAGGGAGATGCTTGATTTCTGTTCGTGTCCCAAAATGCATCCATGCTCCAGAAAACCGCATGTGTTTGATTTGCCCACTGTTTAAGCAACTTATTATAAAAAAACATTGACATGTAAGATGGATCATCCTTAAATTTTGAAAGAGAGTCCTTAATAGACTCTTTGCTTATCTCCGATGTTTTCACACTATCGTAACCGGTTTCCATATATAGATTTGCATGGTATCCGTTCCATCCTCCGGGAATTGCTTCCTCTCCATTATATTGCAGCCCCATAGCCAGATAAGCCACTGCCGGTACACCATCTCCGCAATTGTCATGAGCATAATTTTCGTAATATCTTTGTACAACCACCGGTATCAACATCGCTGCAATTAATGTTATTAAAACAAATAATGATTTTATGTAATTCTTTTCCCGTATCACTGTAAAAACCGTTGCAATGAGCAACGCAATCAAATATATCTTACATGTAGGTTTATAAACACATGCTAATACCGTGCTTCCAAAAAAGCAAATAGCTGTTGCTATCTTCAGTGGAATTATCTCAGTTCGTTCAAAAAACAAGTACATCCACATGGAAAACATCATCATTGCCATTGCCGGGATGTTGCCATAAATCAAATATGCATAAAAGATGATGGGAAAATAAGTACACATTAATACCAAATACAAAAAACATGCACTCACACACTTGGTGTAGCACCTGATAATCTGGTATCCCGAAACAACTATAAGAACCAGGAACAGCACATTCATTCTCTGAAAAAAAACAGGGTCTGTGGTATGAAATATTCGCATTTGTTTTTCCAAGAGAAAAATAAACCCTGTCTGAAACGGCCATAAAGAAAGATAGGAATCCTTGGGCACTACGGCTGTAAAATCACTCGCCAGAAATCTTTGTGCTATGTCAAAGCAAGACTTTGAATCAGAAGTCGGGAGTATCTTTAACTGTGATACAAAGGACATTCCTATAACTAATAAATAAACCACAGCAGCAATCTGAAGAATACAACAGATAATGTTTTTTTGTCTCACAGTTCTCTTTTTCTCAAGTATGAAAATCAATATGCCTAGTCCCAACACTCCAACAAGTACAATAACCTGATATACCATATTTGTATGAATGGGATATGATGACCTTGCATCAAATTGATTTCTCCATACCAGTGAAGTCAAAAATAACAGTATTGCAAATCCCACTCCAAGAACTGCCCATTCTGCTATTTCATTTAAACGCTTTACCCACTTCATTAATCCAAGCACCTTTTATCCTTTTGTTTACTATTCGTTTGAATCCGGTTTGAAGAGCAGTCGATATCCACGCCTTCGTATCTCGTTCGAAACCAAGACTCCCGCCTCCGTCAGCGATATACCGTTGGTCAGTACCGATATATCAAAGCTGTCTCCGTTCCCGGTCGTTGTATACCTAACTCCCAACACTTCCTCAAAAACTCCCTGCAATTCCTCCCGCACCCGGATATTCCTGAGATCCAGAGCTTCTGCATCCTGCACCGGCAGATAAGCCAGATAGGATTGTTTCAAGCCGGCATGCACCGGAGTGCCGTCAGCTTTTAACCTTCCGCCCACGACCCTGCCGCCGGAGAGCACCGGTCCTCCTACGGCTCCCACATCCGGTCTCGCCTCAAAAAACTCCTGCTTATAATTAATCCGATAGGATCCAAGATGTGACATATGTGTCACTACTGCCTGCCAGCCCTGTCTGTCCACAAAGTCCTGAAGAGCTCTACGCCCTGCCTCATAGGCATAATCCTTGCTCCGGGGATTGGCGGAGGTGGAGTCCTCATGACAGCGCCAGTGATAGAGTACCCGGGGGATATGTCTGATCCGGTTCTCGTTCCGCATCTCCCACTTACGATTCTTCCGGCGCTCGTCTCCGCCACTATTCAGCAATCGCTCCACCGCCCTCAGCAGCAGGTCGTAATCCTGGGCTCCGTCATAGTCCGGTCTGAAGCCAAGTGCTCTTATCAGCTCCGTCTTCATCACCGTGAAATGGCAGATGTAGTTTTGAGACAAAAGCAGATCCAGATTAAAGCTTTCCTTAAGACTCGGTTCATAAAACACCTTCGTTGCACCGTCGCATTTATCCTCATCCGAATAAACAAGTTCCACAGGCACACCGCACTTTTCTCCGTCACACACACACCGCCATACCTCATACAGGGCATCCGGCGTCAGAAGGTCATCATGATCCAGCAGTCCCACATAATCACCGGTAACACTCTCCAACCCACGATTACTGTTCCCTGAAATCCCCTCATTTCCCTCCAGCGGAAAATATAGTATTCTGGGATCCTCATATTTTTCGACAACTGCTTTCAGCTCCTCCTGCCCGGAGGCATCTGCCAGCACCAGCTCCCAGGCAGGATAGCTCTGCGCCAGAACGGATTCTATCATCTCCTTCAGATACCTGTGTGGCGTATGGTATAAGGGTACCAGGATACTGAACTTAGGAGAATCCATCTCCCGACATTCCTCCCGTTGCCGCGCAAGCTCTGCCTCCTCCACCGGTTGAAAACGATAATCCTTCCCTCTTCGCTGCAGTCTCTCCATAATTGCCCGCATCGTGTCTCCGGCGCCGTTTCTCTGAAAATAATATACAGTTTTCTTTAAATTCGCCAGAGCCCGTCCGAGCATGCAGCATTTCTCCTTCTACCTGACTAAATTCTGACCGCTAACAGAAATTCATATCATGAAAAGAGTCTGTCCGAAGACAGACTCTCCTGTCAATTATCCTTAAAGCTCTGCTTTCAAATCCTCTGTCAGCTTCTCAAGTCTTGCCTTTGCATCCTCCAGGTTGCTTCCCTTGACGCCCATGTAGAACTTAATCTTGGGCTCGGTTCCGGAAGGACGCGCGCAGCACCATTCATCATCCGGCAGCTCAAAGTAAAGCACATTGGACTTCGGCAGACCGGTAGTGGTCTCAGCGCCGGTCTCCATATCCACGATTCTGTCAGTCTGATAATCTCTGAACTTCAGCACCTTTCTCTCACCGAAGGACTTGGGCGGATTCTGACGAAGCTTATCCATGATTTCCGCGATCTGTCTTGCGCCGTCGATGCCCTTCATGGTGATGGTGTACTGACCTTCCTTGTAATAACCGTATTTCTCGTAAGTCTCCAGCATCATATCCCAGAGTGTTTTGCCATGCTTCTTGCAATAAGCAGCCACTTCGCAGAGACACATAACAGCCACAATGGCATCCTTATCCCTGGCATGGGTTCCTGCCAGACATCCGTAGCTTTCCTCCAGACCAAATACATAATTGTTGCAGCCGGTCTGCTCAAAGAGCTTGATCTGCTCTCCGATAAACTTGAAGCCTGTGAGAACCTCGATCATTTTCACATCATATGCTGCAGTGATGGGTCTGGTCATATTGGTGGTAACAATGGTAGTTACCAGAGCGGGATTGGCAGGCATGGTGCCTGTCGCCGTACGCTCTCTCAAAATATATTCCGCAATCAGCATGCCGGACATATTACCGGTAAAGGAAACATACTCGCCGGTCTTGGTATCCTTGGCATAGACGCCCAGACGGTCAGCATCGGGGTCTGTGGCAAGAACGATGTCCGCATCCTTTTCCTTCGCCAGGCGAAGCGCATAGGTAAACGCCTTGGGATCCTCGGGATTGGGATAATCCAGGGTAGTGAAATTGGGATCGGGATTCTCCTGTTCCGGAACCACGTACACATTCTTGAAGCCAAGCTCGGAAAGCACGCGTCTCACGGGAAGATTACCGGTTCCGCAAAGAGGAGTGTAAACAATCTTGATATCCTCAGCCATCTCCCGGATCACGTCGGGATGGATAATCTGTTTCTTCAGTTCCACCATGTACTTGTCATCGATTTCCTTGCCGATGACCTGATACAGCCCTGCTGCCATGGCTGCTTCCTTGTCCATGGTCTTGCAGTCATGGTAATCCCTGATTGCCTTTACTTCGTCAATGATCTGCACATCCTTAGGGGAAGTAACCTGTGCGCCGTCATCCCAATATACCTTGTAACCGTTGTACTCGGGGGGATTGTGGCTGGCTGTCACCACGATACCTGCGGTACAGCCCAGGGTACGAAGCGCAAAGGAAAGCTCAGGTGTAGGTCTCAGGGATTCAAATACATATGCCTTGATGCCGTTAGCTGCCAGGCAAAGCCCTGCAACATCAGCAAACTCCGGAGACATGCGGCGGGAATCATAAGCGATGGCAACGCCCTTGGCCTGGGTCCCCTGCTTGAGAATAAAGTTAGCCAGTCCCTGGGTAGCCTTGCGAACCGTATAGATATTCATGCGGTTGGTTCCGGCTCCGATAATACCTCTGAGTCCACCGGTACCGAATTCCAGTTCCTTATAAAAACGTTCTTCTATCTCGCCCTGATTGTCGCGGATAGCCATAAGCTCATTTTTTGTTGCCTGGTCAAAATAATCATCTTCCAGCCAGAAATTGAATTCCTCCATAAAACTCATCTTTCTCTACCTCATTTCTGCCCCTTGGGACGGTATTCTAATTAAATGTCGAAGAGTAACAATCCCCCTACCCCGCATCATTAGTTAACAATATTATATCATAGGTCTACCTTTCGCACCATAAGGAATTGCTATTTTTCAAAACTTTTGATTGCTCACTTTTGATTGCTCCTAAACTTTTGACGGCTCAGTGTCAGGTTGTTTACGGATTTCCCTCAGATTGTTGACAGTCCGACAGCTTACAAGCTATAATTTATTTTATTGCAAGGAATCGAAAGGAATATTTTCATGAAACTTTTCTATAATATCGAGCACTGCGTACTGGCAGATGACCTGGTACAGCTTCAGGGCTGGGTCATGGGCGACGGTGCCGTGGAAATCAGTGTATTGGATGACAAAGGCAAAGAAATGGAGTGTGGTATCTCCCGAGCATACCGTCAGGATGTCCTCCTGGAATATGATGTTACTCCGATCGGAGACCAAAAGGAAGGCGTCCCGGATGGCACGGATGCCGGCTTTCAGATCAAATTTCCCGCAAATGCCACCAAAGCATTTCGAATCCGCTTCTCTACCGCCACACAGACCGCTTACTTCAAGTCCTCCGTGTCAAAAGCCGGCAGACATACCGTCCGCTTAAGCCCCTGGACCAGATTCAGAGCCTATCTGGCAAGGGAAGGCTGGGGCGGAACCATCCGGCGTATCCTGCGGCAGCTCACCAATTTCAACTCCCGCATGGATTATCCCACCTGGCTGCAGAGACATCAGCCCTCTAAAAGAGAATTGGAACGCCAGCGCCGTGAGACCTTCTCCGAGCCCGTGGTGTTCAGCATTGTCATTCCCCTGTATCGCACCAAAGAGAGCTATTTAAAGGAATTGCTGGATTCCGTTTTCGCCCAGACCTATCCCCACTGGGAGCTGTGTCTGGCTGACGGCAGCGGCAAGGAGAATTCCCTGGAAAGCGCAGTGGCCCGTTTAGCCAATGGTGATTCCCGCGTGAAATATCAGCTATTGGAAGATAATCTTGGCATTGCTGAGAATACAAACGCCGCAATCAAGGCCGCCACCGGCGATTTTATCGTCCTTGCGGATCATGATGACCTGCTGGCTCCCAACGCCCTGTTTGAATGTGCCAAGGCAATCGGACGGCGCCCCGCCATCGATGTGCTCTACACCGATGAGGACAAGATTGACATGTCCGGCAGGACGCACTTTGAGCCTCATTTCAAGTCAGACTACAACCCTGATCTGCTTCGCAGTCTCAACTATATCTGCCATATGTTTGTAGTAAAAAGGGAGCTCGTCGAACAGGTTGGCATGCTGCGGCAGGAATATGACGGTGCCCAGGATTATGACTTTATCCTGCGGTGTTGTGAGAAGGCTTCGGAAATCTGTCATCTGCCGAAGATTCTGTATCACTGGCGTTGCCATATGGAATCCACCGCCTCCAATCCGGAGAGCAAGCTCTATGCCTTTGAGGCCGGACGCAGAGCACTGGATGCCCACTACAAGCGTCTGGGGATTCCCGCAACCGCAGAAAACGCAAGCTATCTCGGCATGTACCATACTACCTATCACTGGACAGAACAGCCTTTAATCTCTATCCTGATTCCCAACAAGGATCACATTGAGGACTTGAGAAAATGTATCGACTCCATCGACCGCCTGTCCTCCTACCGCAACTACGAATACATCATTATCGAAAATAACAGTACGGAAGAGAAGACCTTTGCCTGCTATGAGGAACTGAAAAAGCGTGAAAACGTGACCATAGCCACCTATCAGGGCGGCTTCAATTTCTCCCGGATCAATAATTTCGGAGAGCAATATGCCAAGGGGGAATATCTCTTGCTTTTGAACAATGATACCGAGATGGTGGACGAGAATTGTCTGCAGGAAATGTTGAATTACTGTATGCGCGAAGATGTCGGCATCGTAGGTGCCAAGCTCTGTTACGAGGACGATACGGTACAGCACGGCGGTGTTATCGTAGGTCTCGGCGGCGTGGCGGGACATGCCTTTGTGGGCGCCCCCAGAAACGCTCCGGGCTATCAGAAGCGCCTTCTCTGTGCCCAGGATTATTCCGCAGTCACTGCTGCGTGTCTTATGGTTAAGCATGCGGTTTACAAGGAAGTCGGTGGATTAACCGAAGACTTCGAGGTAGCCTTCAACGACATCGACTTCTGCATGAAGGTTCGGGAATTGGGGAAGCTGATTGTCTACAACCCCTACGCGGAAATGCACCATTACGAATCCAAATCCAGGGGTTACGAGGATACCCCTGAAAAGATCAAACGTTTTCAGGGAGAAATCGCCAAGTTCCAGACCCGCTGGGGGGCATTTCTCAAGGCCGGGGATCCCTATTACAATCCCAATCTCACCCTGAGCCGCTGCGACTTCTCCCTGAAAGAAAACTAATTATATCAAATACTTAATTGCAGCAGCAACCACCTTAGCCGTTGCAACCGGAAGACAGGCGATTTCAATAACTGCATGCAGCCTGTCTTCTTTTTTGCGCTGCAGCTTTTCCAACGATATGTTGATATTGGGGTCCTCTGTAGGGAACACCACCACGTCCGGCTTGACAATTCTTCCGTTCACGGAAATTTCTTTACTCCGAAGGGGCAAGGATTGTCCGTTGAAGCTCAGCTCCACCACACGAATCATACATGCACTGAAAGCCGGGTCGATGCGAAGCATTTTCACATCCCCTTCCACCCCAAGGTCGAGTTCGATTAAATGATCATTCCGGAACGCCTCCGGAAGCATCAATGAAGTTTCTTCACTATATCCTTCCCCTTTATCCGTAAAGATCTGGACACGGTTTACCGCAGCCGCCCGATAATAGCGGTCGAGCCACTCGGAAGGCTCTATCATGGGATGTCCCAGAAGCTCTCTCATTTGCGCCAGTGAGAGTAATTCTCCGGTGACACCGGTCTGGAATTCCCGCTCTTTATCCTTCAGTCCTTCCGCTTCCTCCGGTGTCAGCTCCAGCTCCTCCAGGACACGCTCTGTCTCCAGCTTCTCTCTGGCGGAGCTTTCCAGCAAATAGCAGTATACCGCTCTGTACGCCAGCTCCTTCACAGGAATTGCCCTGTCGCAGGTCCACTCGTAATCGATGAGAGTCCACCTGTCACCGTTCACCAGAATATTGGAAAAAATCAGATCATAGTCCGATACGGGATAGTCGGGATTGTGACCGATGCGTTGCAGATACTCCCGGAAATATTCATAGAATTTTCCGGTGTCATTCCGCTCCAGGCAACCGTCCATCAGCTCTGAAAGGGGCGTGCCCTTTACAAATTCAAAAGCTGCATAAAGTTCATTTCCCTTTTCCGCCAACTCGCAGCGATTGATTTCCAGGCAGTGATTGATTTCCGGACAGCGACCGGCTTCCGCACCGCTTTGGCTTCCCTCCGCTCCGCCCCGGTATTTCTCCGAAAGAGCTTCATACGCCTTTGCCATCCTCCTGACATGAGACTCTGCCGCCTTACAGGCCGGATATTTTCTCACCTGCTTTTCGCCCTCAGGGGACATGCGAATCTCTGTCCTGATGGCATATTCCGGCGCTCTCTCGGTGGAATACTTCACATATTGTACCTCAGGAGCCGCTCCCAGCACCGCGAGATAGGAATTGGAGAATACTGGAAACAAACCGTCTTCAATCATGCCGTCAAAGGCCTTTTTCTCGTCAAAAAGGAGCATCCTGTCCCGATCAAAATTCCGATAATTATCCGACAGCTCCCCTTTCCCCGGCAGCCTCTCATCGCTGAACAGCGTGTGCATGAATTTATAGTCCGGATAGGGATAATAAAAATGAGCCTGCTCCACGCCGCAATTGCGAAAAATCTTCTCCAGTCCGCTCCTGCTGAAGGTGCGTACTCCGCCGCCTTCCGCATAATTCTCTATGCCGCTGAAGTAGGTACCAAGATGGTCTTCCATGCAGCCTGCAAAATATTTGAGCCCCAGCTTATTCTCTATGGCAATCACAATTCTGCCCTTTTCTCCAAGATGAGGCATCAGAATCTTCAGGAAATCCTCATAAGGGGTATCACCGCCGATATAGCTCTGACCGTATTCAAAGACACCAATCAGACAGATATAATCAAAATCCCGCGGCAGCTCCGGCTCGATATCCTTAAAATTGCCCACATGTATGGTAACATTGTCACATTCCCTGTGTCTGTATGCATTGATGAGACTGCGCTTCCTGGACAGCTCCACGCAGGTAACGCTTCCCGCCTTGCGGGCAAGGGCTCCGGTGATGGCGCCACAGCCGCTGCCCACCTCCAGCACCTTGTGCGACCTGTCCATAGGTAGCCAGTCCACGATGTTTTCTCTTTGAGAAGACAGGTGATACAAAACCGGCCAACTGTTTCTCTCTTTGATAATCCTTGCATATTCCTCCTTGGGATACTGCTTTACGATCTCAAGAAGTTCATCCTCAACGCTTCCGTCACAGTAAAAGTCCTGTCCCGGATATTTACTGTAATCCAGCTTTATTTTCCCGATTTCTTCCACTGCCTCTCCTCACATACGCATTTATTTCCAAATGTTTGATCGTAACCACACTGTTTTATCTCACATCCGTAACAGTTATCTCCGAATCCATATCGTAGAATCCCACTGTATTTTTATCCGAAATCACGGTTATATTCAAGGCATCATAGAGTCTGTGATACACCTCGAATTTATCCCCGTTGTAGCCGGTGACACCCATGGAAAGCAGGTACTCGCCTCCCTGCAGACTCATCTTCTGGGTAAAGGTGATCTCCAGCTCCCGTCCTTTTTCCGCGCCCTCCAGAAAGGCCTTTTCTATCATGGTATTGGTACCGGTAATCTCCGTTCCCTGAACATTTTTGAAAGAGATTGCAAAAATAGGCGCCGGAACGTCATCCGTAAAACGGACTCTCATATGGACGGTGAATTCCTCGCCTTTTATCACGCTGGTGGCCCTGATACCGTTTCGGTCCGTGAGATAATACTCTGTAATCCGCGCCTGACCGGTGCCATACTCCAGAGCATCCGGATTCACATTTCCGTCCGGCTTTCTGACATTTGTGTCAGTTGCAGCACCCCTGCCAGCCGTCCCCTCCCTGCCGTCTGCTGCCTTTGCGGCGGCATCCTGCAGCTCCGGATCCATCAACAGATTGTTCTCCTGTTTCGATGTATCGTCATACTGTCCCACCAATACCCTCTTGTAGGTATCAATCATTTCCTTGGGACCGCCTTCTCCAAGCAGTTTTCCGTGGTTTAACAGAAATACCCTGTCACAATACTTGCTGATGCTGCCCAGGTCATGGCTGACAAACACAATGGTCTTACCAAGCTTCTTGAACTCTTCGAATTTGTGGTAACACTTCGCCTGGAAAAACACATCTCCAACGGAAAGTGCCTCGTCCACGATCAGGATTTCCGGGTCGATATTGATTGCCACCGCAAAGGCAAGGCGGACAAACATACCACTGGAATAGGTCTTCACCGGCTGATACACATAGTCACCGATATCAGCAAATTCCAGAATATCCGGCAGTCTCTCGTCTATTTCCTTCTCCGAGAAGCCCATCATGGTTCCGTTCAGGTATACATTCTCGATGCCGTTATATTCCATATTGAAGCCCGCACCCAGCTCCAGCAGCGCTGAAATTCTGCCGTTAACCTTCACTTCACCGGACGTGGGGGTAAGCACACCCGTGATAATTTTCAGGATAGTGGATTTACCGGAACCGTTGGTTCCGATGATACCCACAGTCTCACCCCTGTAGATATTCATGCTGACGCCACTCAGGGCATAGTGAAGCTTTGCACGCTGCTTCCTGCCCAGTCCAAAGGCCTCCTTGATACGGTCTGAGGGCTTGTCATAGAGCTTGTATACCTTCACCACATCCCGCACATCGATGGCCGAAACATCAACCTCTTGAATTTTTATCTGGATTTCTCTGTCTTCCATTTAGTCTTTATTCTCCGTCTTGATTGTAGCAGGAAATAGAATTCTTTCCATACCACTCTGCCATCATTCTATTAGGCTCAGCATCCGGGGTTTCTCCGAGATCACTTGTATGTAAAAACCATGGTCTGTTGGAATATGGTTTAACAACCACGTCCGGACCGCCATTCTTTATGGTATCTATTCTCTCCAAATATTCCTGATGGAAAACATTTGCTAAATTATTGTGTCTGTAATAATAAGCGCCCCAGGAAGAATAATGTCCTGCCTGATTGGGTTCATTACAGAAGATGATTAGCATAACCGCTCCCATCAACGGATAAAGCCACCACACTGCACCACCGTCAAGGAAACTTGGTTTGTCTTTCAGTTTGTTATGAAGCCATCCGAGCCAATATACCTCATTTATCACCAATAAAGTCTGATATGTTATTTTTACCACATTCAGGGTTCTTGATATTCCCGGACCGCCCATGGAATATAGACTTGGCGTGAATCCCGTAGCATAGAAGCAAAAGGACCAGGCAAGAAGTAGTCCGGGAAAACGAAACGAAAACCGAAGCTTACTTACCATTCTCCAGATAATGGGAACCAGTAGAATCAGAATCGGAATCGAAATCAGTCTTGTAAACTCCGGAATATGAATCACCGCCTCTTTAAAAGAGCATAAAATTGCTTTTCCTGCACTCATCCCTATACCGGAGGCTTCAAAAACTCCTTTGCGGACATTATTCCCGGGAGCGCCCAAATTTTTTGACAAAGCAATTCCATATACCAGGATTGAGGGCAACAGCCAAAAGGTCGTCTTTTTTTTCAAAAGGATACCAAGCGCTACCAAGGATACCCCTAAAACCATTCCCTGCAAGGTCGTTACAAAATTAGCTCCACCCACCAAAATTGCTCCCAACAAGGTCCAAAACATAAGAAACATGCTTTTTGTTTTACCTGTACCATGCAAAAGTTTTATCCAGGCCGCTGCCAAAAGCATCATAAAGGAATGCATCCCAATATAATGAACCCCAGCATTAAACCAATAGAAAGCCGCATGGGCCAAGTAAATAAAAACAAAAACCATAGAACCGTATATCGCACAAATTGTGATAGTTGAGGACCAGTCCGCACCCAGGACATCATGAAGCAATACCTTCGAAAGCATTACCAACGCCACCAACAAAATGGTAATCAAAAAAACTGATCCCCACATATAGTATTGTTCTCCCCAAACTGCCGGCTGCATACACATAAAAGCAATAGAGGAAAAGGTTCCCTGCCAGCAATACCACATTGTTTTTACCCCATACTTCATTCCGTCAATTGCACTGCTCAGACTGCGTTCCTCAGTCAGAAAGCTCTTTACAAAATTTCCATAGCTATAATCATCTGCCCAAGGAGCCACAAAAGGAGTGAGACGGTATAGCGGTATCAGCAAAATAACAAATGCCACAAGAAACACAACTGCTACCAATTTGTCACCGGGACGCCATGTGAGTATTTTTTTTATTTTATCCTTATTCATTTCCGGTCTCTCCTTTGTCTACATCACATCCGCGAAATGTACCTTCAGCCGTTTGAATATAGCAGCACCGATTCCAAAGAGCACCACCGTTATGATCCAGAAATACATCGTAGAGAAAAAGTCTTGGAAAAACCACTCTTTTTCGTAGACAGCACTGCGATATCCGTTCACGATGTAAACCAGTGGATTCAGCTTCAATATCACCACCCACCTGGGACTTAGCGTGTCTATGTTCCACAAAATCGGGGTTGCCCACATGCCAATCTGCAGGGCAATGTTGATAATCTGTGCCAGATCCCGGAAAAAGACCACAATCGCGCAGGTTGTGTAGCTGAGTGCCAGCACCAAAATAAACAGACAGGCACTATAATAGAAAATCTGCAGAGTATACACCGTTGGATAATATCCGTAAATAGCCGCAACCACCAGCATGACACAGGCAAAGAAAGCATGGATAAAGGTCGCCGCTATGATCTTGATAATCGGCAGCACACTGATTTTGAATACCACCTTCTTCACCAGATAATTATACTCCAGCAAGGCGTTGGTGCCATTGGTCAATGCCTCGGTAAAATAAAACCAAGGCACCAGTCCTGTGGTCAGGAAGAGTACATAAGGAATCTCTCCCGTTCCGCGATTGATGCTGTTCCCCATGATTTTGTCAAAGACGATATAATACATGGTTATGGTGACCACCGGCTGAATCATTGCCCACACCGCCCCCATATAGGAGCCGGCATATCGCTTTTTGAAGTCATTTTTAGCCAGCTTCCAGATCAGATGGCGGCTCTGAAAGAGCTCCACGGGAAGGGTGGTAAACTTATCATAGCCCTTGGCAAAAACGATACAGGAAGCCACTATCACCGAACAGGATATTAATTTCTTCAGCAATTCCTGCTGAGGATTCACACCGGGATCATTATTTTGGTGAAGCAGGATGATCATTGCCAATGCCAGACCAAGCAGAGAAAATATTAGAATTCCCGCTTTCTTGCTTATCTTCATGTCACGTTTCCCCTTGCTATTTTCTCAGGCTGTCAATCCCGCCCCACTTGGTATCTCTCTCAGAGAAGGTCAGCTCCATTCCTTCCGGAATCGGCCACTCTATCCCTATGGCAGGGTCGTTGTAGATAATTCCGCCCTCATCCCCGGGATGATAAAAATCGGTACACTTATAACAGAATTCTGCGTAATCGGACAGCACCAGAAAGCCGTGTGCAAAATTCTTGGGCACGAAAAACTGTTTTTTGTTCTCCTCTGTCAACAGCACGCCATGCCACTGACCATAGGTGGGAGAGCCCTCTCTCAAGTCTACTGCCACGTCAAAAACCTCACCCCTGATGACTCTCACCAGCTTCGCCTGAGGATGCTCTATCTGGAAATGCAGACCCCTGAGAACGCCTTTTTTGGAGGCAGACTGATTGTCCTGCACAAATACCTCATCGATACCTGCTGCCTTGTAATCCTCATAATGATAAGACTCATAAAAATACCCTCTGGCATCTCCGAAAACCGTAGGCGTAATAATTTTGAGTCCCTCAATTTCACATGTTTCAACCGATATTTTTCCCATGTTTTAAAATCCCTTTCAATAGTAATAGATATTCAGATCAACATTGCCGTTAATTCCGTCCACGGAGCCCTTGGAGGAATACTGCCACATCTGATAATAGCCCTGATAAAGCGGTGCGCTGCGATATTCCGCCAACCAGATAAAATACTTCTCCAGTCTGTCCGCATACAGCATATTGTTATACCAGTTCCTGCTGCCGTAGACGCCGGCTTCATACCCCGCATTCTCTATGGTACGGCAGAAGGCGTCACAGACCAGGGTTCTGGTCTCGGGATCCAGCCCGTCCGCTCTTCCGTTTCCACCGGCACCTTCGGTATCAATAAAAATCGGATATTCGATTTTATATTCCTTTATCAATTCTATGACGGCAGATGCTTCCTCCACTGCCTCCATTTCGTTGACAGCCTGGGTGAAGAAGTACACACCCACCGGTATACCGCTGGCGGTCGCTCCCTTCATATAGCTTTCAAAACAGGGATCCTCCACGATGCAGCCGGTGACTGAACCACGATAGCCTGCTCTTATTATGGCAAATTCCACACCGGCATTCCGAACTTTGTCCCAATCAATCTCTCCCTGCCATTTGGATACATCGATTCCTGCCTTCGTTTTCCCTGTCAGCTGCTGAAGCTTCTTAATCTCTGTTTTATCTGCATCTGACACTGCATCTGCAACAGCAGTGTCTTCGACAGCAGCGTCAATGTCGGCTTCTGTCTTAATCAGAAGAGAGATATCTTCAATGGCAACATATTCCACCTTATCTTTGACACGAACCCTTGTCCCATTCTCAGGAACAAAATATCCTTCCACCGGAAGAAGATTCACACGATACTCACCCGCCGCCAGATCCCCGATGTAGATCACTCCGTCCTTGTCCAGATCCTTGTACTCGCCGATGCCATCCAGTCTCACAAAAAAGCTCTCGCCTGTTACGGGTTCCCCCGTCATATCCACGATCTGAATGCGCAAATCTTTCTCCACAGAGGTAACCACCAGGGACAATCTCGCAGCCCGTCTGGCATTTTCCTGCCAGGGATCTACTTCCTCGTCAAAGAAAAATTCATCCTCCAAAAAAGCGGAAAGATTGTTTCCTATCTGCCCCTCTCCCCGGCTCTCTTCCGGCAAAGCTTCCGTAGATGGAGTCACCTGCTGCGGGTCTGATACCGGCTTTCGCCGGTTATCATTGACGTAAAACACCAAAAGAACTGCCAAAAGTATTACCGCCATGGAAGACAGTATCGTCATCCTGCGCAGCTTAGAGTCCATTTGCCACCTCTACCATATATTTGCCGTAATTCGTCTTCATCAGGGGTTCCGCAAGCTTTAACAGCTGCTCTCTGTCGATAAAGCCTCTCTTGTAAGCAATCTCCTCAATACAGGAAATATAGAGACCCTGTCTCTTCTGGAAGGCAGCAACGAAATCAGCAGCATCCAAAAGAGCATCATGATTACCGGTATCCAGCCATGCAAAGCCTCTTCCCAGCGTTTCTACCTGCAGGGTACCTCTCTGAAGGTACTCGTTATTCACAGAAGTGATCTCGATCTCTCCTCTTGCGGAAGGCTTCACATTCTTCGCAATCTCAACCACATCATTGTCATAGAAATACAGACCGGGTACTGCGTAATTGGACTTGGGATTGGCCGGCTTTTCCTCGATGGAAAGCGCCTTACCGTTCTCATCAAACTCAACCACGCCGTATTCTCTGGGATCACGTACATAGTAACCGAAAATAGTGGCTCCCTTTTCTCTGGAAGCTACCTCTCTCAGCACCCTGGAAAAGCTCTGTCCGTAGAAGATATTATCTCCCAATACCAGTGCCACTCTGTCATTTCCAATGAATTTCTCACCAATGATAAATGCATCAGCAAGGCCTCTGGGACTCTCCTGTACCGCATAGGAGAACTCCATTCCCAACTGATGACCGTCCCCCAGAAGCTCCTCGAATACGGGCAGATCCCTGGGAGTAGAGATAATCAAAACCTCCCTGATACCGGCCAGCATCAGAGTGGAAAGCGGATAATAAATCATCGGCTTGTCATATACCGGCATAATCTGTTTTGACACAGCTTTTGTCAACGGATAAAGTCTGGTTCCGGAACCTCCGGCTAAAATAATACCCTTCATAAAATCCTCCTTTTTAACACACCGAATGGGAACGGCTTTCACCGTTCCCATCTTGGCTTATTTTTCATACATTTCAGTGTAATATTTCTGGTAGTCTCCACTGGTCACATTTTTCATCCATTCCTCATGCTCAAAGAACCAGGCAATGGTCTTCTTGATTCCTTCCTTAAACATAGTCTCGGGTTCCCAGCCAATCTCCTTCTTTATCTTGTCAGGAGCGATTGCGTAACGTCTGTCATGCCCCTTGCGGTCTTCCACATAGGTAATCAGTCCATCGTTGATATAAGACTTTCTGGGATCACTCTCCGGAAGCATCTCCTGCAGGGTTTCCAGAATGATATGAATAATCTCGATATTCTGTTTTTCGTTATGTCCACCGATGTTGTAGGTTTCAAACAGTTTTCCCTGTTCCTGCACCATATCGATTGCCTTCGCATGGTCTTCCACATACAACCAGTCTCTCACGTTCTTACCATCGCCATATACCGGCAGCTTCTTTCCCTGAAGCGCATTGTTGATGATCAGCGGTATCAGCTTCTCCGGGAACTGATAAGGTCCGTAGTTGTTGGAACAGTTGGTAATATTTGCGGGAAAATGATAGGTATCCATATAAGACTTTACCAGCATATCGGAGCTTGCCTTACTGGCGGAATAAGGGCTGTGGGGATCATAGGGCGTAGTCTCGTAGAAGAACGCGGTTTCATCCTCAGGAAGAGAACCATACACTTCATCTGTTGACACATGAAGGAACTTCTTGCCCTCCTTGAAGCCTCCGTCCGGTAGCTCCCACGCTGCTTTTGCGCAATTCAGCATTACTGCGGTTCCCAGCACATTGGTCTGCACGAAAATCTCGGGGTTTCTGATACTTCTGTCCACATGACTCTCCGCTGCGAAATGAACCACTCTGTCGATATCGTTCTCTGCAAAAATTCGGGTAATCGCTTCCTTATCACAGATATTTGCCTTTATAAAAGTATAGTTGGGTCTGTCCTCGATGTCCTTCAGATTCTCCAGATTGCCTGCATAGGTCAGCGCATCTACATTGATAATCCGAATTTCATCTCCATATTTTTTAAACATGTAATGAATATAATTGGAACCGATAAAGCCTGCTCCTCCTGTGACTAAATAAGTCCTCATATGACTTTCTCCTTTCGTCTGTACCATGACAGCTGTTTTTAGTATCCCAGGTAACTGTGGTTCATATCCACATCTCCGGATATACCTGATACTCTTCCGTTTGAGCGATACTGCCACATATCATATCTTCCCGTGTAAGTAGGTTTCTCAGCATACTGAGCAAGCCATATCTTATATGCTCCCAATGCACTTGCGTCCATCTTTTCGGTAAACCAGTTTTTGTTCGCATAGATACCCGGTGTATAATTTGCATTCTTAATCGTCTCACAGAACGCCTTGCAGACTGCTGTTCTGGTCTCCTTGCTGATCTTGTCTCCTCTGCCGCCACTGGGTTCCACATCGAGGAAGACAGGGTAGGAAATGGTATAATCCTTAATCATCTCCAGTACCATGGACGCTTCCTCCACAGCCTCTCTCTCATCTACCGCCTGAGTAACAAAGTACACTCCGACCTTCAGTCCTGCGGCCGTAGCGCCCTTGATATAATCCTCAAACATAGGATCCACTATCAGACTGCCCTTGGTAGAACCTCTGTAACCGCAACGGATAATAACATAACTGATACCGGAATTCTTGACCTGATTCCAGTTGATATTGCCGTTCCATCTGGAAACATCAATACCTACGGTTCCGGTTCCCACTATCAGAGAACCGTCACTTGCAAATGTATACTTGGCACCCTGAATCACCTGCTCTCCGGTGACCTTTGTGCCGTCTCCCTTGAAATAGTATACCTTGCCGTTCAGGGTCTGCCATCCGGCATATCTCTCTTCGCCCTTTACAAAGAACTTATCATAGGTGTAATAATCCGCTACCACTGCCTCTCTGTAATTGCTGCCATCCTGAACATACAGGACTCTTCCGCTCTGATCCTTAAGTGCGGTGGTCTTATCATACTTGGGATGTACCTTAACTGTCACAGTGCAGGTAGCCTTGACTTCCTCACCATTTTCTTTACAGGAAACCGTTATAACGGCGGTTCCTTCCTTCAGTAATTGCATGTTAATCGGTGCAGACACCTGACCGTTTGCGGCACCCAGGGCACCTACCGTCACCTTAAGGACTGCCTCATCCGAGGAAGTAGCCGTGATCTCGGGAGTACCGGAGATTGCCCCCTTTACCACTGCTGTTAAGGAAGATGATGTCTCCGCATATAAGGAAACAGAAGACTTATCCAGCGCAATTGATTTATTTGCACCGACTGTTACTTCAATGGTTGCGGTCGCTGCCGTTGTGTCGGCTCCATTCTTATAATTAACTGTTACGGTAATATTTGCCTTGCCCGCCGCCTTACCGCTGATTGTTATCTTACCGGCCGTATCCACAGTAGCTGTTGCTACATCGGACTTATCTGAAGCCACCTTGTAAACAAGTTCTTTTCCTGTGGTAAACTCAGACGCCGTTGCCTGTGCTGTAGCAGTTCCGCCTACAACAACAGCAAGGGCAGACTTGTCTACTGTTACCTTTCCCTTATTGTCCGGTTCTGTCACGGTGATCACGATTGTCCCGCTGACAGGCACTGTCTTTTCGGTGGAAGCCGTTGTCTCTATACGATATCCTGTATTGGCACGGGGGCTTTCCGTTCCGCCGGGTTCGGATGCCGGTTCGGATCCCGGCTCAGGCGTCGGTGTCGGTGTCGGCTCAGGCGTCGGTGTCGGCGTCGGTGTCGGCTCGGGCGTCGGTGTCGGCTCGGGTGTCGGTGTCGGCTCGGGCGTCGGTGTCGGTGTTGGCGTCGGTGTCGGCTCGGGTGTCGGTGTCGGTGTGCTCTCCTGCACATCCACCTCTACTTTAACGGTGCCGTTAAAATTGACTGTTGCCGTTCCGGCTTTTTTCCCTTTTACAGTGCCATCTGCACTCAGTTCCACAACATCTGTGGCTGTAGTACTCCATGTCAGTCCTTCCAGGGATATTATTTTCTTTATCGTTTCCCCTTCTTCCATGCCGGTAATGTCAGAGACATTAACGCTGACAACGCTCTTCAAATCACGGCTTTCATCCTTCTTGATGCTGAGGGTTTTGTTGATCGGATTTACCGTCAGATCCATCGCCATGATATATTTTTCAATACGCGCCGTTGTCAGAGGATCTGTAATGGTGCTCTTGGGAATCTCGGTGTAGCTGGGAGGAAGCCTCTTACTCTCCACCCAAGCAACTGTGTCCTCCAGCTTAGACTCAACCTCTGTTTCATGTTTAACCGTGTCTTCCTTCTTGGTATCAACTTCAGACTCATTCTTTACTTCATTCGCCACATCCACCTTCTGATAGGTAATGTCCTTTTTAACAATAACCGACTGTTTCCCGGTCAGCAAAGTATAATCCGCATACGTCGAATCTGTCAGCTTCTCCATGGTTACCTCATAGGTACCCGGCACAATATCCTTCTTGTAAATGATACCGTCCATATCATCATCCGACCAGACAGAGGTATTGCCGTCAGGATCTTTTACTGTTACCGTAAAAGGTACATGTGCCACCAGTTTGTTAGACTTACTGTTGATGAACTTTATCTTCAGATCCTTCTGTATGGAAGTCAGATTGAACGAAACGGTAACATGACGATTGTAATCATTTTCATCATATTCTTCACCGCCGTTATCTGCATTGGCAGCTTCAAACTTGGCTGCTTCCTCCTGTGAGATGGCATTGAGTCCCTGTTCACCGATCAAGTTGATTCCATTCAGCTGGACACCTACCTCCGTAAAACTGTTTACCTGCTGTTTCTGTGTCTTTGACTTCAGGTAGGCTCCTCCTGTCACAAGTGCAATTGCCAGAACAACAATACCTGTCAAAACAATCACCTTATCCATAATGGTGGATTCGGAATTACCCTTGCCGGGTCTTATTGAGCTTCTGTTTACCGCTCCTGCGGCAGGTGCTTCTGCGGCATAATCCGAGTTGAACTGTTCTTCGTCTTCGTAGATCAATTCTTCTTCGTACCCTGCCTCGTCCTGTATGTCATCTGCCTCAACAGCTTCGAATTCTGTAGCAAAACCAATCCCGGTATCGGCTGCCATTTCCTCGGTGTACTCAGGCTCTTCCGGATATGCCTCCTCGGTGTACTCAGGCTCCTCCGAATATGCCTCCTCGGTGTACTCAGGCTCCTCCGGATATGCTTCCTCGGTGTACTCAGGCTCCTCCGAATATGCCTCCTCGGTGTACTCAGGCTCTTCCGGATATGCCTCCTCGGTATCCTCATCAAGTTCTACGAATTCCAAATCATCATCTGTCCAGTTTTTCCGCATATCATCCGGTTTCCTGGTATGGTTAAACAAATGCTTCATTCTGATTCCTTCCTACGGACCGGCATCCATACCATCAGTCAAGGTCATCCACGTTTACCGCAAACTGTCAATGGCGCACACTTCGTCCAATATAATACTACCGTAACATTATAGCATTAGCGGCATAACTCTTCAAGCCGTAAAAGGATTTCTTCATAATTTCTTAAATCATTAAATTTTAATGAATTGAGTGGACTTTATCCGATCACAATAGTAGAATAAGGATATTAAGCAGAAAGGTTAATACCATGGAAAAGAAAAAATTCAGAATTAATATGCACCTTGTTTTTCTGATAGCAATAGTTTTATTTATCATCATTATGATAATTGCCGTGAAAAACTTTGGTGTCTATGTAGATCAGGATGAACTGTTCAAGGATGGTGAAGGTACTTATATCGACAATTATGACTATCTTGTTCCCCTGAAGGATGATGAATTTAATGTCATTCCTCTCAAAACCAGCGATGGACTCAACATCATGCTTCTGGGAAACGGTTCTTTTGCCGAAGACCGGAATTCTCCGAACGGAATGGCACATATGATTGCAGAGGCTGCAGATGCCACGGTTTACAACTGTTCTGTCAGCGGCAGCTATGTTGCCTGGGAGCTTCCTTACCTTGGTGAGCAGAATCCCATGGATGTCTTTTCCCCCTACTGGCTATCCCTTATGACAACAGACATAGAGCAGGCGGATTATTACGGAGCAGCAATCACTCTTCTCGGCGATCAGGCTCCGGCGGAGGCAGAAGAAGTTCGTAAGACCATAAAGTCTATAGATTATGACCAACTGGATGCTATTATTATCATGTATGACGCAACCGACTATTTCATGGGACATCCTGTTTACGAAACAGAAGATTGCGCTCCCATCCAACAGTATATTGCCAGCCTGGAAGCAACTCTGGACGTTTTACAGGAGCATCATCCGGGAGTTCGTCTTATTGTTCTTTCGCCCACCTATGCTTTTTCAGATCAATTGGACGAAAATGGTGACTATATCAGCAGTGACATCTGTACCTACGGCAGCGAACCGCTCTCAAGATATGCCATTGCAGCCCAGCAGGCATGCGTCGAAAAAGGAGTTACTTACGTAGATAATATTTACGGTACCTTCAATGAAGATGAGGCAAAAGACTATCTGACCGACCATCTGCATCTCAATACCGCAGGTCGCAAAAAAGTGGTAGACCGCCTGGTACACGCCCTGATGTACTACGGCACGAATTAATAAATAATTTCCAACACCTGAGAAGTGTTGCGATAAATGATATATCCGTCTGTCTGACCGAATATTTCCAATCCATACTCCGGGGGATTTCCCCGGAGTTCTTTATTTTCCGGCAGAATAATATAATGACAGCCGCTCTCACACGCAAGAGGCACCAACTCCTCCAAATCAACCACCTCGCGCTCCATGGCAGTCTCAAGCTCAATGTTCCAATTCCATCTTTCCACAAGAACCTCACGACCATAAGGCATACAGACAAAAGCCGAATACTGTCTGACATACTGTAACAGCTCTCTTGGAAATACAGCCATTACTTCTCTTCCCGGGACAATGATGGAATCGCAGATATTTACCACGCTGTCCGGAACATGATATTTGTTCTCCGCTTTGCCAAAGTTCGGATTCGAATAAATATACTTTCCCGAAAGAACCAGAACCAGGGCAATCGTGACAAGAAAGGTCATCTGTTTCTTTTCATCAATTCTTGCACAAATATGGCATATCGTATATGCAATACATATCGTCATAGGCAACAGCCACAAAATCCTGTAATAGATCTCATCTCCCGCGAAACGATAGACAATTTCCGCAAACAGAGGATTAAAATATAACAAAAGCAGGCAGACCGGCACCCCGACAAACAAAAGTCTTATATATTTCTTCTCTTCCTTCAAATACAGATACACCAAACACAAAAGATAAAGTATGACAATCAAGCCCGTTCCCATGTATTCCCGAAACAGTGTTATTACATCATTCCACATTTCAAACGCCCCCATCTTCAGAGCATAATATAAAGCAGTGCATAAATAGCGCCCGGTATGCAACAAAACGACAATAAAATCCAGGATTTCTTTTGTTTATACTGAAAGAAACCGATAATCGCAGCAATTCCGATCAGCATACAGCACAAAAGCGCCCCCAGCGTGGTACACAGACAGCCTGCCGTCACGGTAGCAGTAACCAAAAGGTAATAACGCCGATATATTTTCTTTCCTTCATCCATTCTTTTAAACAAATATAAGAGGAGATAAAAAAGAAACGGAATAATCAGACTTCCGAGAGCCGCTTTTCCCTGACGGCTTCTGGCAAGCATAAAGTTTTCCGTGGTATAAAGCGAATATCCCCCAAACAGCACCAGTACTTCAGTGGTAATCAAAAATAAAAGCTGCTGTCTTCTATCCTCATACAGCCGGGTCGCCACAAGTGCAAAAGCGGCATACCCCAGGATTATCATCACAACCGCAACCGCAATATGCGCCGTCATCACAGCAGGCATGCCTGATAATCCGGACAAAAATGAAATCCAGACCGGAAACGGAGCCAACCCGTGTCTGACATCCAGACCGGTCGTATATCCTGAATAAGGAAGGTTAGTATACATTTTGTTTGAACTTTCCGTAATGGTAGAAATCGCCACATAGAAAGCATCATCACCGTCTGCATAAGCCAGTGTGACCGTCTTTATCAGTTGGAATAAGAGCAAACCCAAAAACAGTACCCATAAGATACCGGTACTTCCGCAGAAAGTCTTTCTTGTTTCCACCATCACCTTTTCGCGTTCCGCCAGGTGTTTCATCCGGGTTCCAAACGACAGCAGAAGAAGCGCACCGATATAAATCAAATATAATATCATCACGATCCGAAAGCTCTTTTCCTTCAAAATCATAGGTACGCATATGATTTGAAATCCTGCCCAGAGAATCATCTGCCCGCTGACCCAGCGGAACAAGAATCTGCTTCCCTTTTCTTCCAGTCTGACAAAAACACCGCCTACCGCCAATGGGATAAATACCATCAGCAGAAACAATATCAGAATCTGAAAAACCATTCTGTCATACTTCCTTTCCCATCGTTGCAAGAGGTAATGACTGCCATAATACCATCACTACCGCTGTACATTTATAATCCAGCATGCCTGCTCCGCGAAACGTATAAGCTAAAGCAAGCACACATCCCAATATAACAAACAAACCCAAAGGCACAAATGGAATCTCCCTCATTCGTCCCATCATTAATAAGTTCACTGCCAGGATACAGGTTAGCACCAATGCTGTCGTGAACCACCAGCAACCATAGGAAACATATTCCTTTGTCCATTTAGGATGAGCCGAAATCATCATTTCATAATTTCTTCCCGAGTATGTTTCTCCTCCCCTGCCATCCAGCTGCACAGACAAAAAGACCGGAGGCAGAAGGTAACCGGCAAAATCCTTTATGCACCGTAAAAGAAGGGATTTCTTGCGCAAAATCCAGCAACCCGATGCTTTGAGATAATAGAAATCTATTGCCTCTTCCTCCGTCAAAGCTTCTTCAATCATCGGCTTCACTACTATACGCAAATCTTCCACCTGTTCTGCAGCCTGTTGTAATATTTCAACGGTAAGCCCCGGTACCTCTTCCGGCTGCCAGAGCACGAGAGAATCCTGCCAGAGGGTGGGCCATACTGCCCTGGAAAATGTGCAAAAAGCAATATTCTTCCGACTGTAGACACTCTCCTGCCCGGAAAGGGATAATGTCCCCCAGACAATCCCCCAAAACGCGACAAGCACCAGCGCACCGCGCAACAGTTTCTTCTTACTCTTTTGTCGTGCAAATACTTTGAAAACCACAGAAAAAAGAATCGGAAGCGCACCCAACAACAGATATTCCGGACGCAGAAGAGACAACATCAGCCAGCAACCGCAGGCAGAACAAAGCGCGCTCAATTCCCATTCGCTTCTTCGAATATAATGAATGGAAAAAGTCAGTTCCAGAAGCAGCAGAGAGCACACCAAAGAAAACGGCGAAACTGCCAGATGACACTGCAGAACCAAAGGAGATGTCAGCAGACACAGCGCACCCCAGATGTTCAGTAATCTCCGATTCCCCCACCATAATCTCACAAAATAATAGTCTGCCAAAGCCGCCACTGCAAGCTGTAGCAAATAAAGCACAGGATAAGCAGCCTTCCCCACTTTCTCAACAGGTATATACAGTGGACCGCCGCTTACCGAAAACAGTTGTGCATGGGAAAAATTGAAACACATCCAGACAATTCCAAGAATTATCTGGATGCTGAATCCTATGAACAATATTGTTTTTATCAACTCCGAAACATATCCGGCAATCTTTTTCATAAATTGAAATCCTTTACGCAAAATACTTATGCAAAATAGTTGATAACCTTATCACAAATATAATCCACCTGTTCCATGGTCAGCCCATAATACATAGGCAGTCTCACAAGGCGCTCGCTCTCCCTGGTGGTATACCTGTCCTCACCATGGAAACGTCCGAACTTCAGACCGGCCGGAGCAGTATGCAGAGGCACATAATGGGATACCGCATAGATTCCGTTTTCCGCTTTCAGATACTGATTCATGAACCTTTCACGCTCTGTGCCGTCAGCCACCTTAATATAAAACATATGTGCATTGTGTACGCAGCCCTCGGGCACTGTGGGAAGTTCGATCTTACCTGCATCTGCCAAAGGAGTCAGTCTCTCATAATAATGATTCCAGCATGCCAGTCTTGCATCGTTAATCTCATCTGCGATTTCCAGCTGGGCATAGAGATAAGCTGCGTTCATATCGCTGGGAAGGTAAGAGGAACCGTAGTTAATCCAGGTATATTTATCGATCTGACCGCGTATAAACTTCGTACGGTTGGTACCCTTTTCCCTGATAATCTCGGCATCCTCAACGTCTTTTTCCTCACGGATCAAAAGTGCTCCGCCCTCTCCCATACTGTAATTCTTTGTCTCATGGAAGCTATAGCAGCCAAAATCGCCGAAGGTGCCCAGCGCTTTCCCCTTATAGGTTGACATGATACCCTGTGCTGCATCCTCGATCACCTTCAGACCATGGCGTTTGGCAATCTCCATGATGGTATCCATCTCACAGGCAACGCCTGCATAATGTACCGGCACAATCGCCTTGGTTTTCTCCGTAATCGCCGCCTCAATCAGCTTCTCATCGATATTCATGGTATCGGGTCTGATATCCACAAACACCGGAACCGCTCCTCTCAGTACGAACGCATCGGCGGTAGACACAAAGGTGTAAGACGGCATGATCACCTCATCCCCCGGCCGGATATCGGCAAGAAGTGCAGCCAGTTCCGTAGCATGGGTGCAGGATGTGGTCAGAAGGCACTTTGCAGTACCGGTTCTCTTCTCGATCCATTCGTTACACCTTTTGGTGTAAGCTCCATCACCACAGATTTTTTGATTCTTCACACATTCCTTAATGTAATCCATTGCTTTTTCCGCGCAGGGCGGTACATTGAAATTAATCATAATCCTTCCCGTTCCTCCCGTTTCTTTTCCATGCACCGACAACATCACCCTGTACGTTGTCCGTCACCTTGCTGATAATATATTTGGGTCTTCCCTTCACTTCTTCATAGATTCTGGCAATATAATGTCCTATGATTCCCAGACTCAACATCAGAAAGCCCCCGATGATCAGGATTAACAAAATAACTGTGGTAAAGCCCTCCACTGCATTGCCCATAAGGAACCGCACCAGAGTCTGAACCGCAAGTATCGCACTGAACAGAATCGATATAATCCCCATGATTGTCACAAGCTGCAAGGGCAGGGTGCTGAAGGATGTGGCATTGGAAATGGCATACTTCATCAGGCTCCAAAAGGACCACTTGCTTTCCCCATACTGTCTCTCCTGCACCTCATAGGTCACCTTCTCTGTCCGAAAGCCAGCCCAGAAGCTGAGCGCCCTGAAGAAGGTATTGCGCTCCGGAAGCTCCAGCAACACATTTACCACCTTACGGTCCAACAGCTTGAAATCAGAAGAAGCATTCATGTCCATTTTGATCAGCCTGCTCATGATCTTGTAAAAGAGCCCCGCCGAAAGCTTATGCCCGAGACTTTCTTTTCCTCTGCTTGTCTTGATTCCCTCTACTACCTCGGCACCGTTCTTCCACAGCCTCCACATCTCCGGAATCGCCTCAGGCGGATGCTGCAGGTCGCAGTCCATCACGATCACAGCATCTCCCGTGGTTAATTCCAATCCAGCAAAAATTCCGGCTTCCTTACCGAAGTTCCTGGAAAACTCAGCGCCCTTTATCCGTGGATTCTGTTGTGATACCTTCAGAATCTCCGCATAAGTATTGTCCTTAGAGCCGTCGCTGACAAACACCAGCTCATACTCTATTCCCTGCTCCTCCAGAAGCTTTGCCAGGGTCTCAGCCGTGTTGGCAATATTCATTTCTTCGTTATAGGCAGGAAGCACTATAGATAAAACCGGCATATTAGCCTCCTTTTAACGGGTCGTGTTCTCTGTCTTGATATACATGATCCCATCGATAATCCGTATGGAATTCTCCCCCGGAAAGCTGTCCATGGCAACGTACTCCTCATCGTAATACATCTCCTCCATGGCTCCTGCGGGAAGAATATTTAATGTTGCTCCCAGATAATTCCGGATAAACTTCTGGTAATTGGGGCCGGTGTAAAGCAACATGTCCCCGTGGATTCCAATCATGCCGGAAGTAACCTCCTTCGTGAGGTCTGTCTCCGGGAATTGCTCGTCTCCCACAACCCCTATCATGGCAATGGGGATTCCCTGATAGTACCCTTCCGTCTGCTCGATGCGATCTAACAATCGCACGCAGTAGGCATAAGTCTTCTCATATTTCTTTTCCAGATTGGAATAGCCGATATTGTCCGTCACACCATAGAAAAATACAAGGATAAAAGCTGCTGCCAGCGCCAGCCACTCCCACACCCAGCCATTCTTGGTCTCGGGTGTATATCTGCTGACAAATGCCGTTGCCCCAATGAAATACAACACCCACTGATAACGCATCAGCAGATGATAATTGACTGAGGGTGAAACAAGCAGAATCACGTTCGTCACCGGCGGCAGCAACACTGCAACCGCAACTATTATAGCAAAAAAAGTAACCCTCTTCCACCATTTTCTTTTCAGCACCAGTGCAACAAGTACGCCCATCGCCGCCAGCCCCAGTGCACCGCAGGCCAATGCCGAAATACCATTCCGGAACAGTACATTTCCCTTTAGGGTAAAGGCAGCGAAATCACGATACATCCGTGCAACCGTAGTTACAATCCCGCCTGACGAACCGCCGGATGTCATACCGTCAATTCCCTGATAAGAGGCAAGCTGCTTTCCCTGAATCGTCAGAAGCAGCTGCAGGATTCCATAATAGCCTGCCGTTCCCACAATCCCCATGAGCAAAAACCTTGCCACGCCGGACAACTTCTCACGAACGGTTCCTGCCCCCGCAAAGGAATCCAGCAATGCAAAAATCGAAAGAATCATGGCAAAAGACAGATACGCCTGATACACTCCCATACTGAAGGCCAGGCACAAGGCTCCCGGCAGGAAGCCATAACGATATTTCTTTGTAAACAGCACGGATAAAGTCGCCAGCAACAGCGCCAGCATATAACCGTCCAGAGTAAATACATAGGCAAAGGTAGAAGTCAGCACCGGAAACGACACCAGCAAACCGCTGATCAAAATGACTGCCCAGCTCTTCTTAACCTCCAGAATCTCTACGAGAGCCGCCGCCGTCATCCCCAGGAACAGAAATCCCAACAGCCCGATTACCCACGGAAGACTGTAAAAAGACGAAAATCCGCAGGCCACCATCAGAAACCACCTGCCGGAGGTAATCATGTTCTGATCAAAATATAAGCTGTCCAGGCCGTCGTGGTTGGGAATATCCGAAAGCAGAACAGGAAGATGAATCATCATTCCGATAACGACTGCCGAAACAAAAGCCAGCTTCCATTCACGTTTTATTCTGTTTTGAAGATTTTCAAAAAACTTCACGGGAGACACTATTTTTCTCCTCCATTCAAATAACTGAGTATCTTTTCCACGATCATTCTGCGTCCGGCCTCATTGGGATGCATTCCGTCTGCAGTATACAGTTCCCAGTCCTCCGGCTTCTCATGCGGGAAAAAGTCATGATACACGTCAATGATTTCCACGCCGTACTCCGCCGCGATCCTGATCTCCTCTTCCACATAAGCCTCCTGGTTCCCATAACCTGCATCAAATTCCTCACAGTTGTAAAATCCCCGTATCCATGTATAGGTAGGGGTCACCAAGATGATTCTTGCTTTGGGATTCGCCTTTTTCAGAGATTCAATCGAACTCCTCAGCGCACCCGCAAAGGTATATTCATCCATGGGATCCTCTTCATTTCTCAAGGGCACACCGGCATAAAAATCATTTAATCCATGCTCAATCAATATGATTTCCACGGACTCCATATCTATAGCCGCCATCCCATCTATGGTTGACGAATAATACTGCTTGATAGGCTCCTTTGTATAGACAGCCTTCTGCGGACCGAATTCTTCTGATTCCATCGCCTTTGTTATGGCTGCCAGGGAAAGAGATTCCATATAATTATCCAACCTGTTTTCCCTGTCAATGCGTGCAATACAGGTTCCGCCAAGCCCCCCGTTATAAATGGTTTTGCCCAGAGCTTCCCCCAGCATGGCCGGAATCCCGGTCTCGTCCCGCACAAGCCCGAATACACTGTCTCCAAGGGCGAGAATCTGTATCTGTTGCTTGTGTTCAGGTTCTCTTTGAATATGTGTAAAGCTGTAAAGCAACACAAATATCACCAGTGCAGGAACCACATATATAAGCTTTTTCCGCCAGATTTCCCATTTCATTCTCTATACACTGCCCCGTTCAATTGTTGCCTTGCCGTTCTCCACGCGATACACAATATCGCATTTCTCGATGGTCTGTAATCTATGCGCAATAATTATCAAAGTCTTCTTTCCATGCAGCATATTGATGGAATCCATAATCGCCTTCTCAGTATCATTGTCAAGTGCGGAAGTCGCTTCATCCAGCACCAATACCTCAGGCGCGTGGTACAGCGCTCTGGCAATACCGATACGCTGTCTCTGTCCTCCGGACAAACGAATTCCGCGTTCTCCGATGCCGGTATCCAGGCCTTCAGGCAGACTCTTTACAAATTCGTCCATTTGAGCCTCCCGCAATACTTCCCATACCCTGTCTTCATCAATCTGTTCCGCAGGTACGCCAAACGCCACATTGTTCCGGATCGTGTCATCCAGCATAAATATCATCTGCGGAATATATCCGATATTCTTCAGCCAGCTCCTGTAATGTAATTTTACATTCTCTCCGTCTGCGCAGACCTCTCCTTCCCGGAGCTCCAACAGACCAAGAAGTATATCAACCACCGTACTCTTACCGGCGCCGGAGGTACCCACGATTCCCACCGATTTCCCTACCGGGATAGACAGATCGGCATGATCAAAGATCAATTTGTCCGTATTGGGATATGCATACGTAATATCCTTCAGTTCAATGCTCTCGGTTACAGGCAGCTTCTCCTCATCCGTCGCAAAGGACATATCCACATTCTGTCCGTTAATCTCATCCTGCAGATTGTCACTGACACCCATGAAGCAGGGTTCACAATAAGCGATTGCCGTAATCTGATTGCTGATACGGTTCACGCAGGGCAACAGCACAAAAGCCGCTGCCGCCAGGGTAGTCAGAACGCTCAGCATATCATCCGTGGGGGCTCCTACAGCCACCTGAAAAATCATATATCCCACCATGGCTGCCACGCAGGCACTCTCCAGCAACAATTTCGGAATGGAATTGTAGAGACTGTATTTCTGAACTGCATGGACATAACCGCGACCGCACTTCTTATAGGCATCCACAAAATACTGCTCCTTGGTACAGACCTTTACTTCCTTGATGCCGAGAACCGTCTGGGAGATCCATTTAAACAGACCACTGTAATAGTCCTGATTGTCTTTTCCCGCCTGATACATGATGGGCTTCAAAACACCCTTGATCAAAAGCATCATTACGACCAGTACGCTTCCCAAAAGAAGAGTCATAACGCCATTTGTAACAAAGCAGTAGGTAATCACAAAAATTGACACTGCTCCATCGGAAAAGAGCTGCAGCAGCGCCAGAATCAGAGCATACATATTATTCACATCAGAGGTAATGCTCCTCTGTACAATGGCTGTATCCGCATTCAGATAGAACTCATAGCTTCTGCGCAGATAGTTGCACATCATGCGTTCGGAGGTACGGAACTGATTGCCGTACACAAAAGCATAGGTCAGCTTCTGCTGTAAGTACAGAAACAGATTCTTTACCACAAAGGTCAGGATCAGCAACACCATAATCGTGACGGAAAAGCTCTTGTAGCTCTCAAACCCAAGCAGATTGTATAACCATACCAGAATCTTGTTTTTCTGCATGGCATTGGTATCAATGACCAGATTCACCACCTGCACCAGAAGTCCTACCCCGAGAGTCTGCAAAAAGGCCCCGACTACCATCATTACGGTGAGTCCGAACATAACGCGTTTCTGTCTTTTATCCAGCAGAACATTGAGTTTCTTAATTATTTTTAACATGCTTTTTCACTCCGCAATTATTGTATCACAATCTCTTCCACAAGTAAAATTATTTGGCATAAAAGCTTTTGTCTGTTATAATACTATCGGTAACCATAAACTTGCCATCGGGAAAACAATACCATGAAACTCACACGAAAGAATTTTTTTGTCTTATTGCTTATAGTTGCCGGTATCACCTTAATCCTTATTTCTGTCTATTCCTTCAACACCAAAGGCAAACGCAGGGACTTTATCAGAATCGATTCCGAGCAATACGATACAGTGTTGTTATCCATGTATCCCATAACAACCTATCCGCAGGACTTTTTTTATAAATATCTTCTCAAAACTCCTTTATTCACCGACTATACCATTCCTGACTTTAAAACCTTTCATGAGTATGTACAGCGTATTTGCAGCTCCAACAATACCGTGGGCACAATCTACTTCTGCTTTCTGCCGGACAAAATCGCTGCTTCCGAACTCAACAGATTGATAGGACAATATCCTGCCATTACCTTCGAACTGATCATGGCATATCCCGATTCTTCCTATTGGACTGCATTGTCGGATGCTGAATATCAGCGTATTCTGGACGCATACTGTGCCGTTTTGTCCACAACAGAATTACCGGCAAATGCAAATCTATATTGCTTCAGCGCCTGCGATTTCCTGATTTCCAACCCGTCTCTCTACAGAGATCATTTTCTTGTCAGCGAAGACGCAGCTTTCTTCCTTGTATCCAACAGCACACGCAACTCATCCTATCTTGTGACTCAGGATAACACGGAATCATACACGGAAAACCTCAGACATGTCACTGCCGCACTGCGTAGCACACCTCCCGATTATCCTGATCTCAGCGACAAAACTATCTTCTTTCTCGGAGACAGTGTTCTTGGAAATTTTAAGGGAGATTTATCCATTCCGGGCATGTTGAGCGGACTTACCGGTGCTACCGTCTACAACATCGGTTATGGCGGAGCCAGCGCATCTCTATGCGAAAGTACCACAAGCTCTCTTTCGGACATGCTGAATGCTTTATACAACAAAGACGCTTCCTTTTTCCCGGAGCACTTACAGGCCCATACCGATGTACTTACCTATCAGACCGAAGAAATCAGCAATTCCAACACATACTATATCCTAAACTATGGACTGAACGATTACTTTTACAGTTGTCCCATAAACTTTGCTGACCCCTATGACATTACGACATATTCCGGCGCCATTCGTTCCTCCATCCTTGAAATCAGAAAGCACTCACCGGGAGCAGAGATTGTTTTGTGTACCCCCACCTATACCTCCCTGATACCGAATCCCCCTAATCCCTTAGCTTTCGAGGAATACGTCGATGCCATTCTTCGGTTGGCAGATGAAATGAACGTCAAAGTTGCAGATACTTACCATCTTTCCGGAATCACACAGGAAAACCATGCTCAATATCTTTCAGACGGTGTTCATCCCAACGAGGCAGGACGTTTCCTGATCGGCAAGTGTATCCTGCAAGCCATCCGCCCCTAAACACTTGCCTTACAGATCCTTGTTCAGCTCGCTGAATGCATAATTTGCCCGGTCGGTAACGATTTCTTTTGTTTTCTCCCGTCCACAGTTCATCAGCATATCCAGGATGGACAGACCGGGTTCGAAGCCGCCAAACTGCTGTCTGTAGGTCACGCCCTTGTAATCAATATATCTGTGGTTTAGCCCCGCCCCGGTGAACTCAGGAATCTGCACATAAGCAGAGCTGCCCAGGTTAGAGAGGTAAGTATCACAGTTCAGCTTCCTGCACATATCCACCAGCATTGCTGTCTTGGAGCCTTCAAACTCATAATCCTGATCGTAGTAAATCTGCGTCCTGCAACCCAGATCCTCCAAGATAAAATTCATGATATGAATATCCAGATTGGACAGATATTTCCATTCCTTCCCGTACAAATCCACCAGAAAGTCATAGTACTCCTTGAAATACGGTGCCTTTCCGTATAGGAGCTGAATGGTCTTCAGTGTTTTTTCCCGCCAGTCTGTATTGTTATCTATCTCCACCTCGCAGATATTCTGATCGAACTTTCCCTTGGTGATGGTGGGAACCTGAATATAATTCCATCCTTCTTTGGTTCTGATACGATTTCTCTTCTGCCAGCTCTTCTTTTCAAACTGCACCTTAGTCACATAGACAAAGCTGTCCGACAGCATAATCTTCCCGATCAGACCGGGATAAGGCCAGTAATTCGGCTGATGTCCTGACAATACCATAACAAATCATCCCTTCCTTTTCTTCAGTCCGCGCCAGAGATACAGCGCTTTATAATACAGGAAGAATACAAGCGTGGAGCGCTGCTGCATCCCCATAAGCTTCTTTTCTTCCGGATGTACCTGTTTCCCGTAATAGGGATTCTTCTGAAAATCCGGGAAGGTCTCCCTCATTTCCTTTCCCATTCTTCGGATAAATCCCAGCTTCTTCCTCTGTTTTCCCTGCATATAGGAAAACAAAGTATTTTGGTAAAACAAATTGGTAAACTTGAATTCCAATTCCGGATAAAATTCCTTCAGATATCCCTTGTCCCTGGCATATCCGTACATAATCCGCATCGCCTGCAGGCGATCCTCACAGCGCTCCTCGGTAATCACATGAACCGTGGAATTTCCATGCTGATAATAAAAGTACAGAGCTTCCTCAATGTATTCAAAACGAGTCGCCCGTCTCAACAGCTCAATCCCCACAGCATTATCCTCATAAAATATATGCTCAGGAAACGCAAAGGGCTCGTCAAACAGTAGATTCCTCTTATAAATCTTGGTCACTGCAGCCCCGGGATTCATGAATAACGCCACTTTTCTGTCGTGATCCAGCACCCCTGTCTGCTCCGGTCTGTTGCAGGGTACCCTGTCCATTGGCGCCATGGTATGCTCCGTCACATAACAGAAATCACAGGCCACCACATCGGCTCCTGTCTCCTCCGCCTTCCCAAGCAGCTTCTCATAGCAATCCGGAGTCACCCAGTCATCACTGTCCACAAAGCCGATAAACTCGCCGCTGCTAATGGCGAGGCCCTTATTCTTGGCTCCTCCCTGGCGATGATTCTCCTGCAGAGCCAGAACCTTCACCTTGCCGGGATAGTTCTTCTCATACTCTCTCAACACACTCAGGGAACCATCCGTGGAAGCATCGTCTACCGCAATGATTTCATAATCGCTGATGGTCTGATTCACCAGCGAATCCATACAGTAAGCCAGCTTACCGTCAGCCTCCATATTGTATACCGGCACTATGACGCTCAGCCGCATTCCCTCTCCTCCTTGTTTTCCCGAAATCCGTTTTCGTAGATTTCTTTCTAAAGCTCTTCCCCTGATTTTTCCCGAATATCTTTCCCTGATTTCTTCCCATGATTTCTCTCGCAATTTACCTCATGGAAAATTCCCTGCGCAGAATATCTGCATGTCTGTGCTTCAGCGGATCCTCATATTGATCCATGAAATCCGGTCCCAGACGCAGCTTTTCCTTTGCGAAGTCCAGCGCTCCCATTTCCGTAAACACACCCACCGCAAGATCTATCCTATAGCCCTCAAAGAAATTCAGCATTTCCATAGGCACCGTCTTGTCAATGATGCAGGCATCCGGGAATTCCCTGCGATAATCCAGTTCATCCCTGGGGTGAGGTTTCAGCAAAATATTGTATTCCCCCTGATATCTGCTGATTATATCCGTAAAAATCTGTTTCCTCACCGTCAGCTCACACAAGGGCTCTGTGAGAATAAGCACTGTCTTTTTGCTGCTGTCGGCAATCACTTCCTTCAGCTTCTCAATATCCTCCACGAAGGCTTTCAGAAGTATCTCCTTGTCTCCGGATCCGATTCCCTCCAACAGTTTCTTGCGGGGAACCTCCACGTATTTTTCAAAAGGTATCTCAATTGCCGAGATATCATTCACTTCCATATCGATACAATATTTACCAAAGCCGTTCTGGATAAATATCAGGTTGCACTTCTGCGACAAAAACGCCTTCAGTGCAAAATGACTCCGATTGTCATAGTGTGCCAGATCCCCGTTTTTCAGGCAATTCAATCCGTCCTCCAGGGCATGATAACGGATTTTGTTCTGATTCAGATAGTAGCCGATGGGATCGGAGTCGCAGAAGACATATATCTCTCCGTATTGCCTAAAATCCACCGGAATATAAGGCGCCTCCAGCTTTGCAAATTTCTTCGTAAAGCGGATCCGGTTCCACAGATTAACCAACAGATTCCCACCTGGCTTCCGATATCTTGCAAGCTCCGGGAAAAAGCTCTCGCCCTTTTCCTCAAAGTCTATCACTTCCTCAAAAAATCCCAGGCTCCGCACTCTATCCGGGAAACTTCCGAATTGATTCGACATGTGACTGATGACCAGAGTAGCCTTTCCCTGTTCCTCCTTCGGAAGATTCATTTCCTTGAGAAACGTAATATATACATGATAAAAGGTATGACACACATAGATTCTGTCCTTCATCACAGCCTCCTACAAAAGAATTCCGGCAATTCTGCCGGCTCCCTGTCCATCCACCACAGCCTGTAGTCTCCGGGCTCTTTCCCTGCGGAACTCTGCAGGAACTGCCTGTCTCATCTGGGTCAGTATATTTTCTATGGTACCCTGTCTGTCTGCGCGGAAATCCCCTGCAAAGGAAATCAGTTCCCGCCTGTCAAAGGACCCGGTGATCTCCACCTGATTGTCTCCCAGCACATAGGAAGACGCAGCCACTCCCGCTGCACATACCTCATACAGGGTAGTCCCCCCTGCCGTCAACGCATAGTCTGCCTCCTGCATGAGCTCTGCCATGCGGTTGGTGTTCACATAAATCTCCACCCTAGGATTCTTTTCATATTTTTTCAGGAGTTCCTCCCTGTCACAGCACAAGTTGCCAATGACTAAGATGACCCGAACCTCCTGCCACTCTTTTCTTTCCAGAAATTCTTCCAAAAAGCACTTACTAAAATGATAGTTATCCGTTCCACCGCTGGTCACCAAAAGCTTTGAAATGGCAGATCGTATTTTCTTGGGCGGCAGATTTGAGAATTCGTCTCTCAGAGACACATAGGAAGCCCCCGTAAAAGCTTTACCGTTGTAGTCCTTATAATCCGGCGGCTCTAGCACACCATTGATGACCTGCTGACAGCCATACCCCTGCAGGTACAGCTCGTCAAAATAAGTCACCCTGGCCATCTCCGAAAGCCTCTTCATATAAACAGGCGTCACATAATAGCTGTCCACAAGGAGACTGTGTATTCTCCTTTTCTTCAGCAGTTCGCAGAGCTGTTCGGTCTCACCCTCCAAGTGCTCCCAGTCACTGTAAAGAATCTCCGCCTGAAAGCCCTCTCCCTTCAGATAGGGAATACAATTCTCGTCCGCCGAGATAAAAAGGCACTCCTGTCCCATTTCCCGCAGCTTTCTTGCCACAGACAGATCCCTCTGAATATGTCCTGTCGCCACAGTCCGGTTCACGTCTACACGAATCCCTATCATTCTGCTTTCTCTCCAAACATACCAAAAGCGATAGGTGTGCCAAAGGCAATATCCCGCAGTGCCACACTTCCCAGAAGCCTCTCATAATACTTAGGCTCCAGACCATATCCCGGCCTCACCACACGCACATTTTCAGGGGTAAACCGCTCTCCCTTTTTGATATCTGCAGAACAGAAGATTGACTTTCTGGCAATCAGATTGCCCTCCTCCTGCTTCGTCGGTCCATACACCACTCCACCGATGGCCTTCTCCGCCTGTCGAACCTCCCGAACCATCCTTGCAAACTCCTCCCGATCCATGGAGAAGAAGGAGTCAGCCGTCTCGTTTTTTCTGCTGATACAGAAATGCTTCTCAATCACACTGGCTCCCAAAGACACAGCAGTAACGGCGCCGATACTTCCCTCGGAATGATCCGACAGACCTACCGGCAAGTCAAAGGTCTCCGCCATATTCCGCATGGTGCGCAGATTCATCTCATCCGTAACCGCAGGATAGGACACAGCGCACCGAAGCAGTGCCAGACTGTTATTTCCCTGCTCTCGAACCGCCTTGACGGCCAGCTCTATCTCGCCGATGGTTGCCATGCCTGTCGACATGATGATGGGTTTCCCTTTGGAAGCCACGTATTTAATCAACGGAATATCCACCATCTCCGGGGAGGCAATCTTGTAGAATTCAACCCCCAGCTCCTCCAGAAAATCCACTGCCGTAAGGTCAAAGGGAGTAGAAAAGAAATCAATTCCTGCCTTCTTCGCCTCGTCTCTCAGCTCTGCATGCCACTCCCAGGGAGTATTTGCCTTGGTATACAGCTGATACATGGTGTTCTCCTGCTGCCAGGGACCATTCTTGATTCTGAAATACTCATTATTACAATTCAGCGTAATGGTATCTGCAGTATAGGTCTGAATCTTGATACAGTCCGCTCCCGCTTCTTTCGCTGCATGGATAATCTCCTTTGCATGCTCTAAGCTGCCGCCGTGATTCGCAGACATCTCCGCAATGATATAGGCAGGATTGCCGGGACCAATCTCTCTGTTACCGATTTTGAAGTTCATCTTCCTTCTCCTTCATCATCTTGTATTTCATCTCCGCAAGAAGCCAATCCTCCGGATTATCAATGTCCTGTACCTCGGACTCCGGCAAGACTATTCCGTAGGTATTGTCAGTTACCAGGGTTTTATTCTCCAAGAAATGCTTTACGTCAAAACAGCAGAACTGCCCGCAATCATGATAAAGAGGCTCCAGATCCTGAGATCTTGTCCTGCTGTATTTGGGCTCTGCAAAGCGGATTTTTCCGTTCTCAGACACAAAGGAACGCTGTGGTGGGAAGGAAAAAGCCACCATGGGCAGCACAGAATCCGCCCCGTTCTTTGTCAGAATATCCATGGCATCCTTGAGCTTCTTCGCCGTCACAAAGGGCGCCGTGGGATAGAGGATACAGGCTTCCGTAAACTCCCTGCCTCTCTTTTGATACTCCGAAAGTACCTCCTCAATCACATCCGCCGTGGTAGCAAAGTCCCCTGCCGTTTTCTCACTTCTGAAAAAAGGCACCACAGCCCCTGCTTTCCTTGCAATCTCAGCAATCTCCCCGTCGTCCGTGGACACCATTACCTCATCGAAACAACCCGACTGCAGCGCCGCATCAATGGAATAAACCATGATCGGTCTGCCCAGAAAATCCTTAATATTTTTGCGGGGAATCCTTTTGCTGCCTCCCCTGGCCGTAATAATCGCTATTCTGCTCATACCTGCAACGCCTCGTATTCTCCCTTCAGCACAGAAAAAGAAATCAAATCACAGTACTGTCCGCTCTGATATACTCTCTGCCGAAGCAATCCTTCTCTGTTAAATCCGACCTTCTCCAGGAGCCTGATACTGGCTTCATTGTCCGACAGTGAATGCGCAATCACACACTGCAGCCTCAGCTCATAAAATGCATAATCCAGCATACCGCGCAGAGCATCTGTCATATCCCCCCTGATCCGATTTTCCCTGGGTGCACTGATTTTGTAGCCCACCTCAGCGGTACCATTCTTCATGTCGATATCGTACAACATGATAACACCTATGGTCTCACCATTGGAAAGCTCTATCATCAAACGAATCTGCTTCTCAGTATTCCGATAATTCAGTACCCATTCCCTCTGTTGGGTCTCGCTCACCGGCAGACAGAAATTACCGAGAGCCTTCTCTATCTCCGGAGAGTTAATCATCTCGAAGAGCAGATTGATATCTCTCTCCTCCATGGCACGCAAGGTGACACAACCATTTTTTATAATCATTCCTTTACCGCACTTCCTCTTCAAAATTAATCGTCTCCCGGATCACATACTGGGGAGAATTGTTCAGGCTGATATAGATTCTGCCCACATACTCTCCGATCAGCCCCAGCATCAGCATGATCATCCCGCCGAAAAACACGACTGCCGCCATAAGAGAACTGAAGCCCATAGGCACATCCGGATTTACGAAGCGTTTGATTACCGTATAGATTCCGTACAGGAAGCCCAGTATTGCACTCATGGCCCCAAGCCCCGTGGCGATTCGCAGAGGCTTCACGGAAAAAGCCGTAAAACCGTTGAACCAGAGTCCCAAAAGCTTCTTCAGGGTATAGCCCGAGGTACCCTCCTCACGCTCCCTGTGCTGCACCACAACATTGGCGATATTCTTGGTAGCGCGCAACACGAGTCCGATCACATAGGGGTACGAGTTCTCATATTTTATCATGTCATTAACCACAAATCTTTTCACCGCAAAATAGCTGGAAACATAAAGCTCCTTGGGCTTGCCCAGCATGATGCGGGTCATCAGCTCATTCACCTTACTTCCCAGGTTCCGGAAAACAGAATGACGTTTGTGCTCATATTTGGCATAGACTGCGTCTGCTCCTTCCTCCAGCTTGTCCAACAGCTTATCCACCTCGTCAGCGGGGGTCTGTCCGTCATCGTCAAGACACACCACATAATCCCCGTCGGAATGTCTAAGTCCCGCCATCAAAGCCGCATGCTGCCCGAAGTTTCTCGAAAAACTGATTCCCTTAATATTGTCATGTTCCCGGCACAGCTGCCTGATGGTTCCGATGGTATCATCCGGCGAGCAATCGTTTATCAGAAAAATATCATACTCATACTGTGGCAGAGTCTTCATTTTCTCCTCTATCTCTGCCACCACTCCCGGAAGCGTATGTTCCGAACGATAGCAGGGAATTACAAAACTGACCTTCCTCATCTCTTCTCCTCACCGACTGCTGCCATCCACACAATATCCCGATAGATACCATCGATGCAGACATCGTCCTTCAGTAGTCCTTCTCTCTCAAAGCCGGCCTTCTCATAGCTGCGGATGGCCTGGATGTTATCTGACAATGCCCTGAGATAGATTCTGTGTAATCCTTCTTCCTCAAAGCAGTATCGAAGCATCAGCTTCGCCGCTGCTGTCCCTATCCCACGCCCTCTGGCTTCCGGCTCTCCGATAAAGATGCCGTACTCTGCCTTATTATGACTGCGGTCTATATCCCGGATGTATACCGAACCCAGGGCACGGTTCGTATTCAGGTCACAGATAATCATCTGCACTACCTTCCCTGTCTCCACCATGGTACGGATCCAGTTCTCATGACTCTCCCTGGTAAACAAAGCCTGATAGATAAAGTTCTTCCTCACCCCGTCACTGTTGCGCCAAGCCACAATGCGATCCGTATCTTCTCCCGTCATCAGCCGCAGATAAATCCCTGCATTTTCGTCCTTATACTCTTTCATGCCACTCCTCCGCTGCCATCATCCGGCGTTTCTCGCCGTTGATTTCTGTCAGCCTGTACTCGAAGTCCCTCCTGTCCTTTGCCGCCAGCACTTCCAGTATCATCCCTGCAAAAAAGGACTGAATCCCCGCCATAGCCAGGAAGCCGCAGGCAATCAGCGTAGGGAACCTGGGTACCAGACCGGTCTGCACATACTCCAGAACAATCGGCACCATGAACCCGCCTGCCACAACCATCAGTAACAGACAGAGCAGCCCGAAGAAATTCATGGGCTTGTAATTCTTGTAAAGCTGAAGCATCTTACGGATGACCTTAAAACCATCGCTATAGGTGTTCAGCTTCGACACACTGCCCTCAGGGCGGTCCCGATACTCCACCACCACATTTTCCACCTGCATCTGATAATTCACCGCGTGAATCGTCATCTCCGTCTCAATCTCAAAGCCCTTGGAAAATACCGGGAACGTCTTCACAAACTCATAGCTGAAGGCACGATAGCCCGTCATGATGTCCTTGATGTTCGTCCGGAAAAGCCCGTTGATTCCCGCCCTCATGAGACTGTTGCCAAAATTGTGAAAGGGACGTTTATTCTCCGTAAAATAGGTAGACGAAAGCCTGTCCCCGACTACCATATCAGCACCGTGGTTCAACACCTTCTCCACCATCTCCGCCGCACAGTCCAGAGGATAAGTGTCGTCCCCGTCTATCATCAGATAACACTCCGCGTCAATCTCCCGAAACATACGCCGGATGACATTGCCCTTTCCCTGCTTGTATTCATGGCGCACAATCGCTCCCGCCTGCTCTGCCAGCTCTACAGTCCTGTCTGTAGAATTGTTGTCATATACATAAATCACCGACTCCGGGAGTGCCTCCCGCACATCACGCACCACCTTTGCAATGGTCGGCTCCTCATTATAGCAGGGAATCAATACCGCTATTTTATCCATTCAACCTAACTCCTCAATCCGGGACTTCCATCTGTACCCCGACGTTCATTCAAGCTTACAATTCCGTTCGTGCTTTATATTCTCGTGTTTTATATTCTCGTGCTTTATACTCTCTTCTCTTATCTGCTCGTCCCTTATCTGCGATAGTATGCCACAACCTTCTTTACGGCATGTATCACATCCTCCACCTCGTCGTCGGTGAGAGAATAATACAGAGGGATACTCATGACCTCTTCGTAATACTTCTCCGCATTGGGACAGAGACCCTTCTCATAGCCCAGCTTCTCGTAATAAGAATGCCAATACACCGGAAGATAATGCACCTGCGGACAGGTATTCTCCGCATATAACGCGTCAAAAAACTGCCGTCTGTCACAGGTCAGCTTATCAAGATTCAGACGCAGTATATACAAATGTCTGGTAGTGTCCGATTCCGGAATCTCTCTCTGTACGAAAATCTCAGGCATCTCAGAAAATACTTCATCGTATTTCTTCACAATCTCTTTTCTTCTGGCAGAAAATTTGTCCAGCTTGTTCAGCTGACTGTGCAAAAGCGCCGCCTGGAAATCCGTCATACGATAATTATAACCCAATTCCACCTGTTCGTTGTACCAGAGGGCGTCGGTAGGGTGTACCATCTCCTCCTGATGCCTTGTGATACCATGGGTGCGCACACGCATCAGACGACGATACAGCTGTTCATCATTGGTAGTGATGGCACCGCCTTCACCTCCGGTCACGGTCTTCACCGGGTGAAAACTGAAGCAGGTCATATCTGCGATGCTTCCCACAGGTCTGCCCTTATACTTTGTGCCAATGGCATGGGCGGCATCCTCGATGAAGAACAGATTATTCTCCCTGCAAATCGCCTCCAGCTCATCATGCTCCACCGCCTGTCCGGTAAAATCAACCGCGATAATTCCCTTTGTCTTAGGGGTGATCAGCTTCCGCACAGACGCAGGGTCAATGTTGTAGGTATCCGGCTTAATATCCGCAAATACAGGCTTCGCACCACAATACAACACACAATTGGAAGAAGCCGCAAAGGTAATGGAGCTTACAATCACCTCATCCCCCTCTCCAAGTCCCGCCGCCAGTGCCGCAAGGTGCAATGCCGCAGTTCCGTTTGCCACCACTACCGCGTACTTGGCGCCTGTAATCTCACAGAGCATTTTCTCCAGCGCTTCCACCTGCGGACCACAGGTAATCAGGTCACTCTTCAGGGTATTTACTACTGCATCTATATCATCCTGTTCAATACATTGTCTTCCGTAAAAAATCTTTTTCTCCCTTACCGGAGTCCCGCCAAAGATTGCCAATTCTTCCATAAAGCATACGCCTCCCAGATTAACTATGTATTATAGTGTAACAAAAATCACCAAAAGTTACAAGTTACATAATATTAAGATTTTCTGTATTTTACCTACATAAAATCATTTTTATTGACTTGAGTTTCCATTCTTTATATAATGTTGAAAGATAATGGTGTCGACGGGGTAAATATCCATTCCCATATTTACAATACGACTAAAAGGAGGATAAACACATGTCACAATTGAACCCAAGAGAATTAGATGTCCTCAACATTCTATGGCAATCCGAGGTTGCAATGACTTCGACTGATATCGTAAATGAAATGAGAGGGCTCACCCAGAGTACGGTTATTGCCGTTCTCAGAAAGTTGCTCAAGGAAGAACTGGTCGCCGTAGAAGGTGTTACCCACAGCGGAAAGGTATTAAGCAGAACCTATCGTCCCACAGAGGCCTCCAGAGAGGTTATCCTGAACAACTTTGCCAACGGATATACCAGCTTCTCAGGTGTTATTTCCAAATCTGAGCTCTGCACCGCCATTTTGAAAGTCGAGCAGGAGCCTGCGGCACTGAAGGAAGAGCTCAAGAAGCTCAAGAAATTCATCACCGCATACGAAAAAGAAATCTGATGAGCAGATACAAAAAGACCTCCAAATGTCAGGTAATAACAATCACCGGACAATTGGAGGTCGTTTTTTACCAGTATTTCTTCATTACCCGCTGTGCTTCAGCGTCGGACAAAGAATACTTCTCGCAAAGTTTCTTCTCTGTCATACTGTAATCCATACCCAGCTCCTTCAAAACTTCTATCAGGTTCTGTATACCAATCTCTCTTTCCTCTTCTCTTCCCTCTTTTCTCGCAAAGTATTTTATGTCATCGTCATGTAATAATTCTTTCATATACTCTGACCTCCACTTCTCATTCAGTCGTGCCTTTCCTACAGCCGCCTCAAGCCGCTTGGTCAGTACACTGCATTCCTTGCCGTTCTATCATATTTTGCTCCTGCTCATTCAATTGTGAAATAAAAGCAGGATTTTTCGAATATAAACAGACGCTAATATCATTAGCAAAGATGATAATTGATTATGGAAAATCTGCTCTTGTGTCTGAGTATACACTAACTGCTACGATTATTCAAGTAAAATTTTATGTCAAAAATCGGACACGCACAAAAGCAATCCCCACATCAAGAATCAATGCCGGTTTCCCTGCAGTACATAGACCCGGTAAGTTCTCCCCCCTACCGTGAACTGCTCAACCAATTCCCTTCTCCATGCATCTGTTGCCCGGGGCAGGCCAAACTCTTCCACATCCCGGTCTGCGCTGACTATCAGGCGTACTTCCTTTCCGAACCGGATAGCCTCCGAGAGCGTTCCGGGCAGTCCGAAAGCCTTCAGCTTGTCATAATAGGTGGGGGTATTCACAGCCCAGCCGCCACCCAGCACGTAATTCAGCGTACCCTCTTCCCGTTCAAACAACGGTTCCGCGAAGCCCGCAAAGGAAACCGTGTCCAGTACAAATAATTGCTTCTGCTCCGCCCGGCAGTACTCTTTTACGGCTGCCCAGGCTTCCACGTTTTCCTTGACCCGAGCTGACTGACTTTGCAGGCTCTTAACACTGAAAATAAGGCTGAATCCCGCCAGTATTCCCAGGAATGCAAGAAGAACTCCCTTCCTCCTCTTCCACACCCGGACGCAGATGGCAGTCAGCGTGATAATCTCTGCCAGATACAGCCCATGAGTCACTCTTTCCGGCAGACGGTTCTGCCAGATCAGATATCCCCAGCAGACCACATGTACCGCAACAAAATATCCCAATCCCGGAATACCGGTATATTTTCTATCCAGAATAAAACCCAAGGCGGCAAATAAATACAGCGCAATCACTACCATGCCAAAGGGAAGCTCCAAATCCGTTGTCATCTGATTCCTGACCAAGAGCAATACCTTCTTCAAGAACTCCTTGGTGTACCTGTAATCAAAATACTTACTCTGACAAGCATCCACTTCCGCCATGGTCTCTGCGTCAAAGCGGTCTGACAAGGTGAAATCGTCCATCTCCAGAAGCATCTGCTCCTCCGCGCTGATGCCTAAGCCCTGATAAAATCTGCTCTTCTCCGCATATGACGGAATCCTGCCAAAATCATATACATTGGTCCTGGACGCATTGAAATCATTGTACCGGGTCCATTCCGCCCCGGAATAGGCCACGCGATCCACACCCCAGACCACCGCCAGGCAACCAAGCAGCACCGCGCCGAAGACCAGATATAACACCATCCGCCTGAACAGTCTCCGACTGCTCCCGGTACTCCGACCGGCATCTGCGGACTGCGCATCCTCAACGCCTCCGCTTTCCCCGCCCCACAGCCACTGATACAGGCAAGCCCCGGCCAGAAACGGCAGGAAAAGCAACCCCACCTGCCTGCGGAGGGCAAAGGCCAGGACATACAAGCCAAGCTCCGGTATTCTGTGCTTCAAAAACTGACCCGGACTACCGCTTTCCTGCTCCCTTGTCACCAGGAGAAAAAGAGAAGCCGCTGCCAGAATGGCAGCTGTCAGGGTATACTGTATCAACACCAGATGCTGTAAAAAGAGCCCGGCAAAAAACAAACATCCAAGCACGCTGCACCCGGTTACCCTGCACCAATCCTTCTGCTTATCCGCACAGCGTACCAGGCAAAAATAAAGCGCCCCAAATTGAGCCACGCACAAAAAAAGACCATACCAGGGAATCCCGGGAAGGATTCTGTACAGTATGGCAAAAATCAGTGCCAGGGGATACATATGATAGACATCATGAGCCTCCGGCGCACCGGAATAAGCCCCGGAAAGGATTGCCTCCAGCTGACAGTCATCATTGGAAACAAAGGCAAAATCGCCGGTCAGCGCCAGAATTCCCCATAGGAGCCCCACACAGACAAGGGGGATCCCATAAGTAACGATATACTTTTTTCTACCGGCTTGCTGCTCCGGCATATTTTCCTCCCCAGTGCTGTTATTCTCTACACCCTTATCTATATACCTTACACATTTCGTTCTCGAAGACCAGCTCATACTCAAGCCCTTCCGCATACTCCCGCAGTATATTTATCTTCGGTGCATCCAGCTCCAGATCACATCCCATGATCAGCAGGGGCTTCTCCCTGCCGGCACGACACTCTGTCTCCAGCACTTTCAGTTCCCGCTCCAGCTTATCTACAACAAAGGAATCCAAATCCGGCCAGGTACTGGATAAAGCGGGCTTCAGATCCATATAAAAAGACAGACCGGGCACATTGTAGTAAAAAATCGCTTCCTTGCCGACGAGTCCTTCCTCCTCCAAATAGGTGTATAGAGAGTTCAGGTTCTCCGCATTTTGTACCTGGGTATACATCCCTTTCAGGACAGGTATCTCCACAATCTTTTCGGTTCTCTTCTCCCCGCCGATACCATCCCGGAAGACAAATGTTGCCCCGAACAGGACACCTTGCACAAACACAAACGCCACCAGAAAGAGATAGGTGATTCGCAAGGGCTCCAGAAAATAGGTAAGTTTTTTGTCTTCACCATTTCTCGCCGACAACACCCACTTATAACAACAGTGCAATACAAAAGGGGTCACCCAGAACAAATTATTAACCGCGGTAAACAGCCAGTTGTTGCTTCCCAATGGCGTGATCAGAATCACGATGCCCATGGTAGCCGCATGCATTCGAAGGACATAGTCTTTCCCACCGAAAAACATGACATACAGCCCCATCAGACCTGCCATAATCAGAAAAAGAGTCCCCACCGTATAGACTCCGTCATAAGCATAATAGACGAAGTCAAACATGCGCATTTCCCGATATATCAGAATCAAAAATAAATTGCAAAGTATGTAAAGCACACGCTTCGCCGGCATGTACCGTTGCCTCTTTATCGCATACATGATCACACCGACAGCCACCACTCCCAGTACAATAAGCACCCATTTCATGTTCACAAGATACAGATATACATCGCCGCGTATCATAGCCTTCAGGGAATATCCCCCTGCTTCCGAAGGCATTGCCAGCAACTGCCGTATTCCCTCCACATACGCACTCAAGCCGTATCGTAAGACAATATAAGCCAGCACCACGCCGATTCCTGCCAAATACCCGAGGATACAGCACCCCGTCCTTTTCAACACTTCAAAGAGCTTCACCTTCTGTACAAAGCAAGTAAACCACACCGCCAGAATCAGCGCCATCTCTGCCAGATTGGGCAGACGCACCATAACATTCAGCCCCAGACATACTCCTGCCGGGATATACCAGTAGTCCTTTTCCGTCTTCACCGCCACGCACAGGAACATCGCCCCCAACGTAAACAACAGATAAGTGATATAATTATAAAGCAGCGCCGTGGGACACCAGCAATATCCCAGTGCCATGAGCTCCGCCAAAAAAGCGATTTTCCAGGGAATCTCAAACACACGCACACAGACAAAGTAGGTAACCAAGGCAATCAGCGCCTTTACCAGTCCGGTGTATAGATTCAAGCCCAGCATGGTCTGCCCTCCGGGAAGATGCGCAAAAAACATCCCCGTAGCATTCGCCAGGTAGGTAGAGAACTTCCACATGCCATCCAAGGAATCAAAATTCACAAAATTCCCATAATTATATCCGGTATCTGTTACCGTGATTCCCTGATTCACCAGCAGGAGGGAATACACCACCAGCATAACAGGCATCAGCAGATTGCATGCTTTTTTCAGATATTTCTTGTATAAATCAACCGTAGCCGCAGCTACATCCTTACATACAATCATTTTTCTAACTCAACTGTCTTTAGCAATTCTTTTATTTCTTCTACAGTAAGCCACCATGTATTATTTCCTGAACTATAGGAAAATCCCTCAGGCACTTTTTTACCGGTCGGCACCACTCTCTTATTCTCGCTCCATACCATCTGAGGATACACGATGAAATGCTTATCATACTCATAGGTTGTCATGGAGTCCTCTATGGTAACCATAATCTCATGAAGCTTCTCTCCTTCACGAATTCCCACCTCCGGCATCTCGCATCCGGGGAGCATTGCCTGTGCCAGATCCGTTATCTTAAAGGAAGGAATCTTGGATATAAAGGTTTCACCGCCCTTTGCTTCCTCCAAAGCCTTGATAACAAGCTCCACACCCTGCTGCAGACTGATCCAGAATCGTGTCATACGATAGTCTGTAATAGGCAGCTCCTTACCACCGTTCTTGATGATATTGTGAAAGAAAGGAATCACAGAGCCACGGCTGCCTGCAACGTTACCATAACGAACGATGGAAAAGCTGATGTCTCTGTCTCCGGCATATGCATTGGCAGCAATAAAAAGCTTATCAGATACCAGCTTTGTACCACCATAAAGATTTACAGGATTTACAGCCTTATCCGTAGAAAGGGCTACAACCTTCTTAACATCAGTATCCAGGCATGCATCAATAACATTCTGGGCACCGTTGATATTGGTCTTAATCGCTTCTGCAGGGTTGTACTCGCAGGCAGGAACCTGCTTCAATGCTGCAGCATGAATCACATAGTCCACACCGTTCAAGGCTCTGGTCAACCTTTCCTTGTCACGTACATCTCCAATAAAGAATCTAAGCTTTGATGCATACTCCTTGAATTCATTCTGCATAATAAATTGCTTAAACTCATCACGGGAATAAATAATAATCTTCTTCGGATTATAATGAGTCAATACATACTTAGTAAAAGCTTTACCAAATGAACCGGTTCCACCGGTGACGAGAATCGATTTATCGTTTAACATAATAATCTCCATTCCACAGATATATTTGTGGTCTTTCTATAATAAATTCCTTTCAACATATCATCTGCCAACTTAACATATATAGGACTCCGAATGTCTATATGTTATCACACCCCGGCAAATCAATCAATCATTAGTTAGTGTTCTTTTCCTCATTCCTTGATTTTTCCCCGATGGATCAAGATGGTTACTGCAGTTATGGAGAACCGGGTAATGTGCCATAAAGAACATAGTAAAAGGCAGGGTAGCTACGGTCCAGTTATTTTCGAAAAGGCCAAACATGATAAAGGAAAATACACTTAAAAAGCACACCACGTATTTCCAGTCACCGCCGTCCTTTTGCGTGCTCTTTTTCCATAAAAAGAAGAGAACTAGGACTGCATCAAACAGAAAGATCAGTCCTACAATGATACCGAAATCAAAGGAAAACTGAATAAAAACATCATGAGCATGGGGGGCGTGGTATCTAGGTGTTACCCATACGCCGGTATTCTCACCTGCTGTGTGTCCGAGCAGATTGAATCTGCTGATATAGGTTTTGTAAATTTGCTGCCGGTATTGAAAGGAGTTCGTGGTGTCTCCGTTCTCTAACAGTGCAGTCTCCGGCGTATCTCCGGGCTTTACAATATTATCCGTGACAATAGAATCCGGATCCTCCATTGCGTATGCTTTGATGGAAGGCATAACGATATCCATAATGTTTTCGGTAGTGGAAGAAAAAAATAATTTCATGATACGACCTAAGGCTTCCTCCAGCAATTCGTCCTTTTCCACGTAGCGTTCGTCATCGCCCCTGGTCCACTCACGGATTTTGTCCGGACCGTCCCCTTCCATTGTCATAGGAGTATTTACATAGGCCGGTATCCATCTGACGCTGTTAAATACCAGCGGAAATGACAACACCGATACGAGAAAGACAAAAAACACCCGTTGAACATACCGAATTATTTTTTGCTCCTGATCTGTTTTCAGGAGCAAAAAAGCTAGTACAAAGACATTAATAATCATAATACCCAAGGCCAGCCTTCCTATGGTTAAAAAGCAGTAGGTAAGCATAATTCCACTACCTATGGCTGCCAATGCTCTCCAGAAGAATAATGCTTTGGTCTGAACAAATTTATACCATTTACCTAAAATAGCCAACTGAACCATCATATAAAACAGAGCATTCATGTTGCTGTTAGTGTACATACCGGTATAACGAACAGCGTCATAGGCCCGATACAGAGTTGCAAAGCCCTGAAGAATGCAAAAGCCGATAATAATACCGTTCATCATGCTGTCACAGACAGCATCTTTTTCCTCGCTTGTAAAATCGGTCAGATAAAAGCTGCCAAACATCACGCAAAACCATAACGGCCAGGCAGAATCATTGCGTGAAATCACCATACAGACCATCATTACAATCCATAACACAAAATAAGGTCTTCTCATGCGAGGACGCCCGTTTTCTATTAGAATCCGATAAAGGATACGGAGCACAATCAATCCATAGATCCCCACATTAATACCGGCAGTGATCCATTTCCAGAAATAGGGATAGTTCTCACGGGCATATGGAATCGACATGCAATACCCAATCATAAAGCTAACCATCCATAGATAATATGGGGGCTTCAAAAAGTCCTTCAATTCATAGGCAGACAGGATGATAACGGCAATCAATATACCAAGGCAGTTGGTGGCAACAAACTGTGCCCTGCCGGTTGCACTGCCTCTTATTTGATCAATCAGGCACATTAAAACAAAACAGATGGTATAAACTCCTTTTTTGATTCGCAAGGCTTCACTATATTCCACTTCCGATTTCCTCCCAATCTATCTGACAAGATATAAGAATTCTGATTCTTCTCTTTGGTTCCAATGATAGTTTTTATCAATCCAATTTTGCACGGCGTTCATTTGGGATAAATTAGTTTCCCAATAGAGTTTATCAATCAAAATGACAGCAGGCAGCTTGTCCGGATTTACTTCATAGTATTTCAGGTATCGTTCATTATAAACCGGTGTGCTGATGGTGGATGCACTGCAGATTTCCATATTCATTAACAGATATACACAGCTGTCAACGCCAATATAAAGTACCTTTTCGCCATCCGAAATCTTGTCCCGCAAGAATTCATAATCACTGTTCAGCTTGTAACCGGTCATATATTCGCAGTACACATTTTTAGTCGCTCCGTATAGTGCCTTCTGTTTGACGCAGAAAACATCCAGAGGCACCCCTTCATTGGAACGAAGCAGGATAATTCGTGCAAAGATAAGAACGGTGATCCAAAGAATCGGCAAAACTTTCGATTTCATGGAATCCCCTTCATCCATAAGGAACAGAAGACCGCACAACATACCCGGCAGTAAATGTACAAAGGATGCCTTCATATCCAGATTAGTAAACAAAAGTACTGCCAGAAAAGCAACAAGCGAAGGAATCCAGGTCAGTTCAACCAGTTCCTTCCACTCCGGTTTTCTGACTCTGTAATACAGAACCCCACAGACAAGGAACAGAACCAGATAATGAATCTGGGGATGGACATTGGGTACAGCCTTCATCACCCAGAGACGAACCTGATCTGCCAGTGCAATCCCCAAAAGCACGTTGAAAAAAAAGAGTTCTTTCTGCCTGAGCCATCTAGACAAAAGCAGGGTGCAAGCCAGCGCAAGAATAACATAAATTGCAAGACAGACTGCTATCTGAAGAAATTCCATGCCATAGCCAAAAAACTTATCCCTCAAACCTGCACCGTGTTCCGGGTCATCCAAGATATAGGTAATATTCCTGACCAGTTCCGTGGGACGCATATAGGTCAGAAGCAATCCCACGAAGCACGCCCCAAGTGTCATACAGGTAGCAAGCAGCGTACCGGCTGCTTTGTGACTTCGTTTCCAGAGTGAAAACAAGAAAGGAATCAACAACAATGCACAAGAGGGATAGACCAGCACATCTACTGCCAGCGCAATCCCGGCGAAAACGACGAATCGAATCTTCCCATTGTCCAAATAGTTTATAACAAATAGTAATGTAAGCAAAAGGAACCAAATCTGCTGATTGGCAAATTCCGGAAGTGTCATCCACTTGGGGAGGGTATTATAAATAATAAAAGCAGTAAGCCATACGGCTTCCCGTGAAAACCTGCGGCGCAAGGTTACAATCCAGAAAGCACAAATTCCAAGTTGCATAAGACAACCCACGAAACGCATGTAAATCAGCAGAAATTCCCTGCCTCCCGTAATCCATTGAAAGACCCTGATCAATGCCGCAGGGAGCAAAACGGAAGTCTGATGCGGTTCCCACATTTCCTTCACCAGAAGGTCGCCATCTGCAAGACGACAGGCTAACGTAAGAGCATACTCTTCATCCACATCAAGACCGATGAAAAGTGTGCGTATCGTGGCAATTAAGGATAATCCTGCGAATGCAAGGAAAATCATACGCCATATCCACTTTTTTTGTCCTTCCCTGCTCATAACGATACCCTTTCCACCTGTTGTCCCAAGGTTGCTCGAGGTCACAACAGAGTTCACACATATAAAAAATATACCCTAACGGAAGGAATACCGCAAGGGTATATTTTTATGCGTCTCCGAGGAATCACTATGAATCTGACGCCAATCCGCAATTTAGCTGAAAGAAATCGTCCCACCTGCCATCCTTGTCCACGGTGTGATTATATACCAGGGTGCGATAGTTCTTCATCCACTCCGAATAATCTGTCTCACCTCTCCCAAACAACTGTCCATCCGATGTCTTCAAACCAATCGTGCTGATAACCGGAATCTGTTTGTATTGTTCCAGGGAAAACCTTTGGTAATCGCTCATCTCAAGGCCTGCTTGCAAATGGCGCATCCCTTCGGTCTGTTTTGCGGAGCAAAACGGTCGCGATGCG